>JALWRH010000087.1 GCA_026994195.1 Sedimenticola sp.
GCCCCTCTCCCTCTGGGAGAGGGGCCGGGGGTGAGGGAAACGACTCCATCATCCCAACCCGTTCTCCTCCGCCTCCAACGCCTCACTGGCCTCCAGCCAGGCCATTTCCTGGTCTTCACACTGGGCATCCACTTTGGCTTTTTCTTGCAGCAACTGTTTCAGCTTGTCCCGGTTACTTGCTTCATACAGGCTGTTGTCCGCAAGCTGTTCTTCCAGGGCCTTTTGCTGCCGGTGCAGTTCATCCAGCTTTTTTTCCGCTGCCGCCACCTTGTTTTTCAGGGGCTGCAAGGCCTGGCGGCGGGCGGCGGCCTGGCGCTTGGCTTCCTTGCGGTTGACACCCTTGCTGCCTGACTGGACGGGCGTCGGGGTTTCGCTCTTGTGTCTTGCCGCCAGCCAGGCCGGGTAGTCATCCAGGCTGCCATCGAATTCGGTAACCTTGCCGCCATCCACCAGCAACAGCTGGTCCGTGCTCACCCGCAGCAGATGCCGGTCATGGGAGACGATGAGCATGGCGCCGCTGAAGTCCTGCAGGGCCGTGGCCAGGGCCTGGCGCATTTCCAGATCCAGGTGGTTGGTGGGCTCGTCCAGGAGCAGCAGGTTGGGGCGCTGATAGATGAGCAGGGCCAGGGCCAGACGGGATTTTTCCCCGCCGGAGAAGGGCGCGGTCTTTTCCAGAGCCTTGTCGCCGGGAAAGCCGAAGCCGCCCAGGTAGTTCCGCAGCTCCTGCTCCCGGGCCTGGGGAGCAATCTGGACCAGGTGTTCCAGGGGGGAGTGCTCCGGGTGCAGCTGCTCCACCTGGTGCTGGGCAAAGTAGCCGATCTTGAGATCCTGGGCGGTTTCCATGCGCCCGTCCAGAAGAGGCAGTCCGCCGGACAACAGCTTGATGAAGGTGGATTTGCCCGCGCCGTTGGGGCCGAGCAGGCCGATGCGGTCGCCGGGCGAGATGCTCATGCTGACGCCGGAAACCACGGCCCGGCCGTCATAACCCGCGGCGGCGTCCTCCAGGCGCAGCAGGGGGTTGGGGTTCTTTTCCGGCTCCCGGAACTGGAAGCGGAAAGGCGAGTCCACATGCGCGGGCGCAATGCGTTCCATGCGCTCCAGAGCCTTGAGGCGGCTTTGCGCCTGGCGTGCCTTGGTGGCCTTGGCGCGGAAACGGTCGATGTAGGAGCGGATGTGGGCAATCTCCCGCTGTTGTTTCTCGTGTTCAGCCTGCTGATTGGCCAGACGCTCGGCACGTATTTTCTCGAAGGCGCTGTAGTTGCCACTGTACAGGGTCAGCCGGCCTTGCTCGATGTGGGCGATGTGATCCGTGACCGCATCCAGGAATTCCCGGTCGTGGGAGATGAGCAGCAGGGTGCCGGGATACCGGCGCAGCCAGTTCTCCAGCCAGATGACGGCGTCCAGATCCAGATGGTTGGTGGGTTCGTCCAGAAGCAAAAGATCCGAACGGCAGACAAGGGCCCGGGCCAGGTTCAGGCGCATGCGCCAGCCGCCGGAGAAATCCGACACCGGGCGGTCTTCGTCACCGGGCCGAAAACCCAAGCCGTGCAGCAGCTGCCCGGCCCGGCTGCGGGCCTGGTAGCCGCCAATGCTCTCGAACAGGCTGTGCAGCTGGGCCAGGGCCTGGCCGTCTTCTTTCGCCTCGGCTTCGCGGATCTGCTTTTCCACCCGGCGCAGTTCGGCATCGCCATCCAGCACATACTCCATGGCCGGGCGGCTGTCCTGGGGCGTCTCCTGGGCCACCCAGGCGATGACCCATTCCCGGGGCAATTTCAGATCTCCGGCATCCGCCTGCAGCTGGCCCCGTATCAGAGCGAACAGGCTGGATTTACCCGTGCCGTTGGCGCCGGTGATGCCCACTTTCTGGCCCGGGTGAATCTGGAAACTGGCGGCCTCGAACAGCAGCTTGCTGCCCCGGCGCAGGCTCAGGTTCTGGAAATGCAGCATGGGGGATTCAGCGTGGAAATACATCCAGTAGCTCCCTCCCCCGCGCTCGGGGGAGGGTTGGGGAGAGGGTAAGGAAGTTCCATTCTCCCCTCACCCTGGCCCTCTCCCCCAAGGGGAGAGGGGACTTTCTCATGAGCCGGGGTGGCACAATCGCGCCATGACCGTAGGTCGGGCTTCAGCCCGACAACGGCGGTCGAAACGAAGGACTGTCGGACTGAAGTCCGACCTACAGTTGCAGCTTTTTCTTTCATCGAAAGAGGCCCCGGCAAATACATGAAAATCAGCTCAGCTCCCGGTAGGTATCGGCAAAGGCGGCAATGGCCTTGTCCAGATCTTCCCGGGTATGGGCGGTGGAGATCTGGGTGCGGATACGCGCCTTGCCCTTGGGCACCACGGGATAGAAGAAGCCGATGGCGTAGATGCCGCGCTCCAGCAGCTTGCGCGACATTTCCTGGGCCAGGCGGGCATCCCCCAGCATCACCGGAACGATGGGGTGTTCGCCTTCGGGAATGTCGAAACCGGCATCCGCCATGCCCTGGCGGAAATAGGCGGTGTTGTCCGCCAGGCGGTCGCGCAGTTCCGTGGATTCACTCAGCAGTTCCAGGGCCTTGAGAGAGGCGGCGCAGATCGCCGGCGCCAGGGTGTTGGAGAACAGGTAGGGCCGGGAACGCTGGCGCAGCAGGTCGATGATTTCCTTGCGGCCCGAGGTAAAGCCGCCGGAAGCCCCTCCCAGGGCCTTGCCGAAGGTGCTGGTGATGATGTCCACCCGGTCCATGACGCCCCGGTATTCGTGGATGCCCCGGCCTTTCTCCCCCATGAAGCCCGTGGCGTGGCAGTCGTCGTGATGCACCATGGCACCGTATTCATCCGCCAGGTCGCAGATCTCGTCCAGGCGGGCGATGCTGCCGTCCATGGAGAATACCCCGTCGGTAGTAATGAGCATGCGTCGGGCGCCGTTGCTACGCGCTTCCTCCAGCTTGTCCCGCAAATCGTCCATGTCGTTGTTGCGGTAGCGGTAGCGGGCCGCCTTGCACAGGCGCACACCATCGATGATGGAGGCATGATTCAGTTCATCCGAGATCACCGCGTCCTCCGGCCCCAGCAGGGTTTCGAACAGGCCGGCATTGGCGTCGAAGCAGGCGGCGTAGAGTATGGTGTCCTCCATGCCCAGAAACTCCGTAACCTTTTGCTCCAGTGCCTTGTGGATGTTTTGCGTACCGCAGATGAAACGCACCGAGGACAGGCCGTAACCCCATTGGCCGTAGCTGTCCCGGGCGGCCTGGATCAGAGCCGGATGGCTGGCCAGGCCCAGGTAGTTGTTGGCGCACATATTCACCACCTCACGGCCATCGGCCAGGGTGATATCGTTCATCTGCCGGGAGGCAATGACCCGCTCCTCTTTCCACAGGCCGGATTCACGGATGGCTTCCAGTTCCTGTTGCAGGCTTTCTCTTGTCGATTCGAAACTCATGATGGTTGTTACCTTGGTTATTTTCCCTCTCCCTTGAGAGAGAGGGCCGGGGTGAGTGTTTTTCTCCCCTCTCCCTCCGGGAGAGGGGCCGGGGGTGAGGGGTGTAAACCTTACTCCCAGCTCAACACCACTTTACCGGATTCACCCGAACGCATCACATCGAAGCCCTGCTGAAAATCCGTGTAATGAAAACGGTGGGTGATGATCTTCTCCAGAGGCAGGCCGCTCTGGTACATCATGGTGCCCTTGTACCAGGTTTCGAAGATCTCGCGGCCATAGATGCCCTTGATGCGCAGCCCCTTGAACACCACGTCGTCCCAGTCGATGCCCGTGCCGTTGGGCAGGATGCCCAGCAGGGCGATGCCGCCGCCGTTGATCATCTTGGACAGCATTTCACGGAAGGCGTCCGGGGAGCCGGACATCTCCAGGCCCACGTCGAAGCCTTCCAGTATGCCCAGGGCGCGCATCATGTCGCGGGTGATGGTTTCCTTGCTGACGTCGATGGGAATGGCCTTGGGCACGA
>JALWRH010000088.1 GCA_026994195.1 Sedimenticola sp.
ATAGGCCAGGGCGTCCTTGATTTCCGCCCGTTCGAAGAACCGCAGACCGCCATAGACCCGGTAGGGAATGCCCGCCTGGAGCAGGGCTTCCTCGAACACCCGGGACTGGGCGGTGGTGCGGTAGAGTATGGCTGCCTCGGCGCGCAGATGGCCCTCGTCGATGAAGGCGCGAATGCGGTCCACCACGAAACGCGCCTCGTCGGTTTCGTTGAAGGCGGCATAAATGCGGATAGGCTCACCCTCGCCGTCTTCCGTCCACAGCTCCTTGCCCAGGCGCCCCGGGCTGTTGGCGATAACCGCGTTGGCGCCGCGCAGGATATTGCCCGTGGAGCGGTAGTTCTGCTCCAGCTTCACCAGCTGGGTATTGGGAAAATGGCGGGAAAAATCCTGGATGTTCTCCACCCGGGCGCCGCGCCAGCCATAGATGGACTGGTCGTCGTCCCCTACCACGAACAGGTTATCCCTGTCCCCGGCCAGCAGACGCAGCCAGGCATACTGAATGGCGTTGGTGTCCTGGAACTCGTCCACCAGTACATGCTGAAAACGTTGCTGGTAGTGTTGCAGCACATCCGGCCGGTCGCGCCACAGCTCATGGGCGCGCAGCAGCAGCTCGGCAAAATCCACCGCCCCGGCTCGCTCGCAAGCCGCTTGGTAAGCGGTGTAGATGCGGATCATGTTGCGCCGCCAGTGATCGCCGCCATCCTCCAGATGCTGGGGCCGGCGGCCTTCATCCTTCTGCTCGTTGATGAACCACTGGGCCTGGCGGGGTGGCCATTTGCTGTCGTCCAGGTTGAGATCGCGAATGACCCTTTTGACCAGGCGGAACTGGTCGTCGCTGTCGAGAATCTGGAAACCCTTGGGCAGCCCGGCCTCCTGCCAGTGGGCGCGCAGCAGGCGGTGGGCCAGGCCGTGGAAAGTGCCCACCCACATGCCGCCCGCGGGATGCCCCAATAGCTCCTCGATGCGCTGGCGCATCTCCTTGGCCGCCTTGTTGGTGAAAGTCACCGCGAGCACGCCCCAGGGGGAAACCCCTTCCACCTGGATCAGCCAGGCGATACGGTGTACCAGCACCCGGGTTTTGCCCGAGCCGGCCCCGGCCAGCACCAGGGTGGAACAGGGCGGTGCGGAAACAGCATCGCGCTGGGCGGCATTCAGGCCATCGAGTATAGAGGAAACGTCCATAGAACCATTGTATCAGCTATTCTTTGAGATCTCTGGTGGACCCGGAAACTCTCAAGGTGTCCATGACCGGCCGCTCAGCAATCAATCCCCAATCTGCGCATCGAGTTGCACCTCGCCTTCCCCCTTGTCCAGGCGGATACGCACGCCCAGGTTGGACTGGGATTCGGCATTCTCCATGGCCTTCTCTTCCGTAATATGACCCGCTTTGAACAACTCGAAAAGGGACTGATCGAAAGTCTGCATACCATTCTCGCTGCTCTTCTCCATGGCTTCACGCACCTCGTCCAGCTTGCCCTTGGATATGAGGTCACGAATCAGGGGAGTGATGAGCAGCACCTCCACCGCCGGCATGCGCCTGCCTTCATGATTGCGCACCAGGCGCTGGGAAACAATGGCTACAAGATTGTGCGCCAGGTCCATGAACAGCTGGGCATGCATGTCCTTGGGAAAGAAGGTCATGATGCGCTGCAAAACATGAGAAGCATTGCTGCCATGCAAGGTGGACAGACATAAATGGCCGGTTTCGGCATAGGCGATAGCATGTTGCATGGTCGAACGTTCGCGGATCTCACCGATGAGAATCACATCCGGCGCTTCGCGCATGGCGTTCATCAGGGCGTCATCGTAGCTGTCCGTGTCGATGCCCACTTCCCGCTGGTTGACCACAGACTTGTGATAGCGGTGCACATACTCGATGGGATCTTCGATGGTGAGAATGTGGCTGCGGCTGTTGCGGTTGCGGTAGTCCAGCATGGAAGCCAGGGTGGTGGACTTCCCCGCGCCGGTAGCGCCCACGGCCAGAATCAGACCCCGGGGCTTCATCACCAGTTCTTCGAGGACAGGCGGCAGGTGCAGTTCCTCTATGCTAGGAATCCTGTCCTGCAGGTAGCGGATGACCATGGCCACATCACCACGCTGGCGGAAGATGTTCACGCGGAAGCGTCCATAGCGCTCCAGGGACAAGCCCAGATTCATTTCCGGACGTTCGGCAAAAGCCAGGCGCTGCTTGTCCGTCATGATGCTGTGAGCCAGGGCAGCGACCCCCTTGCCGCTGAGCGGGGCATCTTTCACAGCAGACAGCTTGCCATCCACTTTCATATGCAAAGGCGACCCGGGAGAGAAGAAAAGGTCAGAAGCCTCATTCTTGACCATCAGTTTCAGAAAATCCGTTATTTCGGGCATGAATAATCTCCATTTCTTTCTTGGTGATAGTACGGATCAATTGCACTACAGGACCACTGCATCACAGCTTGGACAAATCTTTCCTGTTAATCTTGTTCAAGCTCACAAAATCGCGGATTCAGCTAGAACTTTTATTAGCTAGTGTTGGAAAAAGCTTGTTTTTTCTACTATGCTTGGGCTTGTCTGCATTGTGGCGAGCATTGCCTGGCAGCTCTGTGCCCCGTGAAAACCGGGACAAGCCGAGCGCCGCCATCAGCATCATTATGGAGGAATAAGGTGAAGAATTCACTAAACAAGACCGCCCGCTGGTCAACCCTTGCCCTGGCATTGGGGATCATGAGCGCTATCAGCGTGCAGGGCCTTGCCGCCATCAACTGGCCTGGTGGTGGCGGTAACAATGGCACCACCAAAAAATCCAAAGACTACAGGCGGGGCTATAAACTTGCGCAGGAAGACTGCGTCAAAGCGCCCAAGGATTGCCAGGTACTGCTCGAAGACGTTGTCGCCAATCCAGGCTGGGGGGAGACCGAACCCAACGACAATCCCGGTGCGGCTGACCGCTTGTTCCTGAACCGGTTCTACAAGGGCAACAGCCTGGACAAGTTTGACAAGGACTGGTACTACGTTGGCTCGCTCAAGCCCAACCAGAACCTGATCATCAACTTCCTCGGCGACCAGGCTGACTACACAGCAACAACTGGCTGGATTGTGAAAGTGCATGACAGCAACGGCAATGTCATTGCCGCTTTCGACAGCACTTCCACCGGCCCGGGAGATGTCTCCCGCCCGGGAGACAATCCTGATGATGTGATCAATCCTGATGATCCCATTCTGGCAAAAACTCCCCTGAGCGATGCCAAGATCATACTGGTTACCCTGGGCAACCCTGGCCGCTACTATATATCTGTAGAAACCAACGAGGACGATCTCGGAGCCAACCGCGGCTACCACATTGCGGCGATGATTTCTGAATCCGATCAGATTTCGCCCAACCCGGACACCAACTTCTCCGACGTGGAAACCGAAAGCAATGACACCCAGGAAACCGCAGATCCTTTGCGTTCCAACGTGCATATGTTTGGCGTGTTCGGCCGCAAGATCGTCAATTTCTTTGTGCCCCCGGGCCCGCCGGAATACGAGATCGGCTGGTTCTATGTCGGCTGTAACCCTCTGGATATCAGCACCATGCCTGTCGGCCTGGGCAGTTGTGAGTGTGATACGACTTCAGTAGACAATAACGGAGACATCAATCCTCCCAATCCGAACAATGTTCCAAGCCAGTCTCCTTCAGATGCCTGCGAAGCCCGACAGGTTCAGGTGCCCGGCACAGGCACGGATACCGGCACCTGGTTCTCAGCCTTCGATTATGACAATGACTGGTTCAAGTTCGTATCCAGTGGCAATGAGCAACTGAAGTTCGAGATGTGCGCCAAGGGCGCCTGTGATTTTGCCAGGGTTCACCTGAAAGTGATTTATGCCAATGAGTCTGAAATCCTCATCAACACCCCCATCACACCGGGCTGGACCTTCGATTTCGGCGTTGTACGCTCCGGCACTTACTTCTTTGAACTGTCTCCGGAGCCGGTGGATGGCGAAGGTGACAGCGCTGGCAACGTAGATCCAAACACTGGCATACATACCGTGGATGACCTTACCGGCCCCTACAACTTCGTGCTTCGCAGCACCAAACTGCCTCCCAATGGCAACTGAAGTGGGTATGCCACAGCCAATGGCCAGTAGAGACAGCATGATGCCTGCCACAGTGCAGGGTCCACAGTATTGTTACGGAGAGATACAGTGAAGAATTCACTAAAGACAACTAGCCGCTGGCCCATTTTCGGACTGGCCGCAGGAATCCTGAGCATATCAGCCTTCCAGGCCCAAGCCGCCATTTTCTGGCCTGGGCAGACGGGTGATGACCAGAAAAACAAGGATTTTACAGCGGGCTACGAAGATGGCCAGACCGACTGCCGGGAAGCTCCCCAACCCTGCGGGGTGAAGATCTACCCCATGACCAAAGATCAGGGGTTTGGCGAAACTGAACCCAACGACCATATTCTGAATGCCGATGGTCTGTTGCTGGGGCGCTTCTATCATGCCAACTCTCTTGGCGCTTATGACGAAGACTGGTACTACATCGTTACCGACAAGCGCAACCAGAAACTGACCCTGTATTTTCTCGGTGACGCCGGCAATTTTGCCCTCACCAAAGGCTGGCTGATCAAAGTCAGGGATCTCAATGGCAACATCATTGCCTCCTTTGATAGCGACAACGGACAGGGTGACAATGGGGGCGACAACAATGGTGGAAACGCTGACAATCAGGCACCGACAACGCCGCTGGATTCCGTAAAAATCGCCGAAGTCACCCTACCCAAGGTGGGAACCTATTACATTTCCGTAGAATCCCAGAAAGGCGGTAGTGGCGGTGGCGGTAATGGCGGCGGCGATAACGGCGGTGGCGGCAATGGTGGTGGCGGCAACCTTGATACCGGCGAACTGAGGGGATACAACATCGCCGCCAATCTGGAGGATACGAAACAGATTACTCCAGACCCTGACGGCACCTTCTTCGACACGGAAACCGAGCCCAATGACGACAAGCTGGAAGCTGACGTGCTCCGCTCCAATGTGCCCATGGTCGGTGTATTCGACCGTACGCTGGTAAAAACCTTCTATCCCCCCAAGCCAGGGATCACGGAAATCCAGTACTTTTACACGGGCTGCAGGGAAAATGACACAAGCACCATTCCACTGGGCCTGACCAGTTGTGAATGCGATCTGACTTCAGTGGACAATAACGGAAACATCGATCCGCCCAACCCCAATACCGTACCGAGCCAGGAGCCAAAAGACGCCTGCTATGCAACCGAGGTGAGCACTCCTGCCACGGATGGGGAATGGAAAGGCCGTTTTGTCTACGATGTCGATACCTATGTTTTTCATTCCGAAGGCAATGAGCAGCTGCGTCTGCAGATCTGCACCCGAACCGACTGCGATTTTGAGGAAGTTCATCTCCGCGTGAACAAGGACAACACCAGCATCGTGGTCATGGAGGGTCCCGTTAAACCTGGCCAGACCATCGATCTTGGCGCTGCCCTGAAGGGAGACTACTACTTCGAGTTCAGTGCTCAGAAAACAGGCGTGGAACCTGACACAGGCAATCCTATAGAAACCGACTTGGTGGGACCCTACGACCTTCTGTTGATGAGCACCAAATTTTCTCCCCACGGCCAATAGTCTATTGGGGCACAACGGCAAAAAGGGCAGCTTGGCTGCCCTTTTTCATGCCGGCATATCATCAGAAACACGCCCGGCCAAACTCCATGGAAATTCCAGCGGTCTAGTGCAGATTGCATTGTGGCACAACGAACGGCTGTTGCCCCTTGGCGTCTCCCCACACATAGATTTCTGTCGTGGATGGATCGCACTGGGAGCAACTGCTGCCACAGGAGGGCGTAGCGGCAATGCGTTGCACCCTGCCCTTCTTCAGCCACAACTGCAGCATGTCCCGGGCCACATCGGGCGAGACGTCCAGGTACCGGGCAATATCCGCAAGGGACGCCTGTCCACGTTCCTGCAGATAGGTACGGATATCCGCAAGCATCAGCCCCGCTCCACCGCCGGTGTAACCAGTGACGGCTTGTCCCGGTTCACCCAGCGCTTGAGGCCCAGGATGATGATCAGGATGTAGCCCAGCAGCAGCGCGATGGCCAGGGCGGAACTGCCCGGGTGCTGACTCCAGGTGGCGGACTGATACCAGACGCTGGCGGTTACATAAGCGACGCTGGTGGTCCAGAAGGCCACGAAAGCCGCCCAGGGACCGCCCGCTTCGCGCTTGATGGCGCCTATGGTGGCCACGCAGGGGAAATAGAGCAGCACGAACAGCAGGTAGGCAAAGGCACCGACCTGGCCATCGAAGCGCGCCGCCATGGCGCCGAACACGTCCATGTTCACCTCCTGTTCCGCCGCCACTTCTGAAATATCCTGAATATCGGCAGCCCCCAGGCCCAGGGGATCTGTAAGCAGTTCACCCAGACCGGAAAGGTTTTCCGGCACCGTAGCCGCGGCATCCTTGAGTTCCTGCCAAAGATCAAAGGCCTGCTCTTCCGCCGGGGCGCCGGAGGCCTCTTCCGCCAGGCGGGTGTACAGGGTGTCCAGGGTGCCCACCACCACTTCCTTGGCCAGCACGCCGGACATGATGCCCACCACCGCCGGCCAGTTGTCCTGATGCACCCCCATGGGCGCGAAGGCAGGCGTCAGGGCCTGGGCCGCCACACTGAGCACGGACTTGTCGGAATCTTCGTTGCCGAAGGAGCCGTCCGTGCCAATGGAATTGAGCACATTCAGCACCAGCACCATGACCACGATGATCTTGCCCGCCTCGCGGATGAACAGCTTCACCCGGTCCCAGGTGCGCAGCAGAATGCCCTTGAGGGTGGGCAGGTGATAGGGGGGCAGTTCCATCATGAAGCCTGCGCTCTCCCCTTTGAGCAGGGTTTTTTTCATTATCAGGCCCGTGAGCACCGCTACCACGATGCCTATGAGATACAGGCTGAACACCAGGTCCTGACCATTGTCCGGGAAGAAAGCCGCGGCAAACAGCACATACACTGGCAGGCGCGCGCCGCAGGACATGAAGGGATTCATAAGAATGGTGAGCTTGCGCTCGCGGATGTTTTCCAGGGTGCGGGTGGCCATGATGGCGGGGACGTTGCAGCCAAATCCCACGATGAGGGGCACGAAGGCTTTGCCCGGCAGACCGATGCTGCGCATGAAGCGGTCCATGACGAAAGCCGCCCGGGCCATGTAGCCCGAATCTTCCAGGGCGGACAGGAACAGGTACAGGCCGGAGATGATGGGAATGAAGGTGGCCACCACCTGCAGACCACCGCCGATTCCGTCCGCGAGCAGCACCCGCAACCAGTCCGGCGCGCCAACAGCGCTCAACAGCTCGCCCAGTCCATCCACGAAGAAAGCCCCCGCCACGCCATCGAAGAAATCCACGAAAGCGCCGCCGATATTGATGGTGAACATGAACATGAGATACATCATGAACAGGAACACCGGCACCCCCAGCCAGCGGCTCAGCACCACGGAATCGATGCGGTCGGATACGGTGCGCCCCAGGCGTCCGCGCTCCTTTACTACCGTCTGGGCCAGGGCGTGGGCGTGGCTGAAGCGGGTGTCGCTGATATGGATGTCCGCTTCCTCGCCGCTGCGGTCCTCGATGGCCTTGCGCCAGTGGGCGACCGCCTGGCGCAGCGCCTCGCTGGCATGGGAAGGGATATGTTCATCGGATTCAAGCATCTTCAGGGCCAGCCAGTGGCGGTTGGCGGGATTCTCATCACCAAGATGGGTTTCCAGCTCCGCCACGGCCTGCTCCACCACCTCATCGTTGGCCAGGGCAAAGCCTCCGGATTCCGCCCCGGTGGCCACGGCCAGCATGCGCGCCTTGAGTTCGGCCGTGCCCTCACCCGTAGTGGCCACTACGGGCACCACGGGACAACCCAGCTCTTCGGCCAGCCTGTCCACATCGATGAGGATGCCGCGCTTGCGCGCTACGTCCATCATGTTCAGGGCAATCACCATGGGCACGCCCATCTCCAGGAGTTGCACGGTGAAATACAGGTTGCGCTCCAGGTTGGAGGCATCCACCACGTTGATGATAAGGTCGGCTTCCCGGGACAGCAGATAATCCCGGGTGATCTCCTCGTCCATGGAAGAGGCATCCAGGCTGTAGATGCCGGGCAGGTCGATGAGCCTGACCTTGTACTGCTCCAGATCGAACTGGCCTTCCTTGCGATCCACGGTGACCCCCGGCCAGTTGCCGGTCTTCTGCCGGATACCCGTGAAGGTATTGAACAGAGCGGATTTACCGCAGTTGGGATTGCCTGCAATGGCAATGGTAAGGGAGAAATCCCCCCGCAAGGGGGCTGATGTTTCACAACACTGGCCACCCATCAGGAGAGCTCCTTGATGACCAGCCGGTCAGCGATATCATGACCCAAAGCCAGGCGGTTGCCACCGCGCCCCACGACCACATCGCCATTGCGGCGGTGCAGAACTTCCACCTCATTGCCCACACTCAGGCCCAGGGCCAGCAGGCGGCGCGTAAGCACCCGGTCACCTTCGATGGCGATCAGCTGCACCCGGTGACCGGGCAATACCTGGGACAATGTTGGCTGGCTCATAATGGACAATAAAAACTATTAATGCGAACGATTCTTATTATTGCACACATCCGCTGCCATTGCACCCGGTAACCGGTCTGCCCCCCGTTCAAGGCTGGGGCCTCTTGAACACCCATTGTTTTTCATCGGAATCGGATTCCGAATACCGGTAACCTTCCCTGTCGAATCCCTTGATCTCTTCCGAGGCCTCGATGCGATTGCGCAGGATGTAATCCGTCATCATGCCCCGGGCGCGCTTGGCGAATACGGCAATGACCCGGGCCTTGCCGTTCTTCTCTTCCTTGAAGGCGATATTCAGCAGGCGGCCTTGCAGCAGCCTGGGCTTCACCGCCCTGAAATATTCGTTGGAGGCCAGGTTCACCAGGGTGGGTTCTTTCTGCTTCTTGAGTTCCTCGTTGAGGCACAGAGTCAGGCGGTCCCCCCAGAACTGGTACAGGTTGTCGCCCCGGGGGTTCTTCAGCTTCGTCTTCATCTCCAGGCGGTAGGGCTGGATGAGATCCAGGGGACGCAGGCAACCGTACAGGCCGGAGAGCATGCGCAGGTGCTGCTGGGCGAACTCCAGATCTTGTGCGCTGTATTCTTCCACAGGAATGCCCCGATAGACATCGCCCTTGAACGCAAACAGGGCGGGCCGGGCGTTTTCCGGGGTAAAGGGCAGCGAGAAGCGCTGATAGCGCTCCACGTTGAGCCTGGCGATGTTCTCACTCACGTCCATGAGCTCGCGCAGCTGAGAAATCTTGTACTGGCGCAGCTCCTCTATGAGGGCCAGAGAATCTTCCAGCATGGCCGGTACCGTGGCATTGTCCAGCACCACCGGAGTTTCGAAATCCTGGCCCTTGGAGGGTGAGAGAGTGATGATCATGGCGCAGCAATCTCCTGAGTAAACCGTATCATCCCGGCCCCGGTCGGCAACCAAAACCCGTAGCGACAGGTTCCGGGAAACATATTAGAATATCATGTTTTTCTGCTTTCTCCACCTGCAGAGAATCCCTGCCCCTTTTCAGGAAAACCTTTCATGTTCGACATCATTTCCCGGCATGCGCCCCACAATGCGCGCATCGATATCCTTTCCGGCCTCACCGTGGCCCTGGCCCTGGTGCCCGAAGCCGTGGCTTTTGCCTTCGTTGCCCACGTGGCACCCCTGGTTGGCCTTTACGCGGCCTTCATCATGGGCCTGGTGGCGGCCATCGTGGGGGGGCGGCCAGGCATGATTTCCGGCGCCACCGGCGCCATTGCCGTGGTCATCGTCTCCCTGGTTCTGGATCACGGCGTAGAATACCTGTTCGCCGCCGTTGTACTCATGGGAATCATACAGATCAGCTTTGGCGCACTGAAACTGGGCAAATTCATCCGCCTGGTGCCCCATCCGGTGTTTCTCGGTTTCGTCAACGGACTGGCCCTGGTGATCTTCCTGGCCCAACTGGATCACTTCAAGGTCCGGGACGCCAGCGGCGCCATTCTCACCGATGCCGCCGGCCATCCTCAGTGGATCACCGGTCAGCCTTTGGTGATCATGCTGGTTCTCATCGCCCTGACCATGGCCATCATCGAGTTCTTCCCGCGCCTGACCAAGGCTGTGCCCTCCACCCTGGTGGCCATCGTCACCGGGAGCTTCCTGGCCCTGGGACTGGGTCTGGACACCCCCACCGTAGGGGACATGGCTTCCATCAAAGGCAGCCTGCCGGAGTTTCATATCCCGGCTATTCCTTTCGATCTGGAAACCCTGAAGATCGTCTTCCCCTATGCCCTGATCATGGCCCTGGTGGGTCTCATCGAGAGCCTGCTGACCCTGAACCTGGTGGACGAACTCACGGAAACCCGCGGCCAGCCCAACCGGGAGTGCATCGGCCAGGGCGCCGCCAATATCACCACCGGCCTGTTCGGCGGCATGGGGGGCTGCGCCATGGTGGGCCAGAGCATCATCAACATCAAGTCCGGGGGCCGGGGACGCCTGTCCGGCATCAGCGCCGCCCTGTTCCTGTTGTCCTTCATCCTGGTGGGCTCTTCCCTCATCGAGCGTATTCCCATTGCCGTGCTGGTGGGGGTCATGTTCATGGTGGTCATCGGCACCTTCGAATGGTGCAGCTTCCGTCTCATTGGCAAGATCCCCCCGGCGGACACCCTCATCGGCATCTCCGTGGCCGTGATCACCGTCTTCTCGGATCTGGCCATTGCGGTCATCGTCGGCGTGATCCTGTCCGCCCTGGTGTTTGCCTGGCAACATGCCAAACACATCAATGCCAGCGTCAGCACCAACCGTATGGGGGGCAAGGTGTACGAGTTGAACGGGCCGTTGTTCTTTGCCTCGGCGCATCATTTCCAGGAGATCTTCGACCCCAAGAACGACCCGGACGACGTGGTGGTGGACTTCAAGAACTCCCGGGTGGCGGATCATTCTGCCATCGAGGCAATCGACAAACTCGCGGAACGCTACCTGAAAGAACACAAGCGCCTGCATCTCAAGCATCTGGCCCCGGAATGCCGCCAGCTGCTCAGGACAGCGGGGGATCTGGTGGAAGTAAACGTGGTGGAAGACCCCAATTACCACCTGGCCGTGAACAAGGAGGATTTCCAGGCCCGCAGTTGATGCCCCCCCAGTTTTCCCTCCCCCATGCGCTGGGGCGGGTTGCGTTCTTTCGGCGTGTTCATGAATATGGATGCCTCCCTCCCCCGTGTGCGGGGGAGGGTTGGGGAAGGGGTGTACGATTTATATCCCCCTCACCCTAACCCTCTCCCCCGGGGGAGAGGGGACTGTGCGCTGTCTTTCTTCCTTCACAAGAGCAGGGCGACGCTTTTCACCTGTACGAACACTTTTTTACCAGGTACCAGTTCCAGGTCTGCTGCTGACTTGCGCGTAACCCGGCATAGCAGGGGCTGCTTCCCCAGCATCAGGCGCACCATGACCTTGGCCTTGTCATCCTCGGCCAGGGCCTCCACGACGGCAGGAAAGATATTCAGGATACTGGTGTCCTGCTGGCGCGCCAGGGTGATACTCACATCGTTGGCCTTCACCTGCAGGCGCACCGGGCTGCCTTCGGGAAGGTGATTACGGGCCAGCAGGAAGCGTCCCCCGGAAAAATCCAGCCAGCTCAACTCGTACTCCGGATCATGCCCCGCGACGCGGCCCTGGATGATGGTTTCTGCATCCGGCTGATGAGCCAGAGGCAGATCCAGACGGGCGAACAGTTGGTCCACTGGGCCGGCAGCACGTAAACGCCCCTCTTCCAGCAACAGCAGGTAATCCGCCAGCCGGGCCACCTCATCCCGGGAATGACTCACATAAAGCACGGGGATGGCCAACGCCCGGTGCAGGGTTTCCAGCCAGGGCAGGATCTCCGCCTTGCGCGCCTCGTCCAGGGCCGCCAGGGGTTCATCCAGAAGCAGCATGGCCGGATTCACCGCCAGCGCCCGGGCAATGGCCACCCGCTGCTGCTCACCACCGGAAAGCTGGTGAGGTTTGCGTTCCAGCAACTTCTCCAGCCCCAACAGGGCCACAGCCCGCTCCAGGGAAGGCCTTTCGGCATGCCGGGGCAGGCGGCGCAGGCCATATTCGATATTGCGCCGCACATTCAGGTGGGCAAACAGGCTCGGTTCCTGAAACACATAGCCCAGGGAACGGCGATGGGGCGGCAGAGAAAAAGCGCCATCCTGCCATATGGCATCACCCACTTTAAGATATCCCCGGGCCTGGGGCTCCAGGCCCGCCAGGGTTCGCAGCAGGGAGGTCTTGCCACAGCCGGAGGGACCGAACAGGGCCGTCACCCCCCGCCCCGGCAAAGTAAATTCCACGGCCAGGGAGAAACTTTCCCGCACCAGGGAGAGACGCGCCTCTACCGCCATGACGCCGCTCCGGACCATCGCCGGTTCAGGCCGTACACAGCCAGCAGCAATACAAAAGAGAACAGCAGCAGGCCTGCCGCTATCCCGTGGGCGCTTCCATACTCCAGCGCCTCCACGTGGTCATAGATTGCAATGGAGATCACCTGGGTGCGGCCAGGAATATTGCCGCCGATCATTAGCACCACGCCAAACTCCCCCAGGGTATGGGCAAATCCCAGTACTGCCGCTGTCAGGAATCCGGGCCGCGCCAGGGGCAGGGCTACGCTGAAAAAGCGATCCATGGGAGAGGCTCCCAGGGTAGCCGCCACTTCCATGGGCCGCTGCCCTATGGACTGAAAGGCATTCTGCAGGGGTTGCACCACGAATGGCAGGGAATAGAGCACGGAACCCACCACCAGCCCGGCGAAGGTAAAGGCCAGGGGACCGCCCCCCAGGGACTGCATGAGCTGTCCCACAGGACCCTCAGGCCCCAGGGCCACCAGCAGATAAAATCCCAGCACCGTGGGGGGCAGCACCAGAGGCAAGGCGACCAGGGCTTCCAGGACAAACCTGTAGCGCCAGCGGCTGCGCGCCAGCCACCAGGCCAGAGGCGTACCCAGGAGCAGCAGGATAAGAGTGGTCAGGCTGGCCAGCTTCAGGGACAGCCACAAGGCTTGCAGATCCTGTTCCACAAACATCAGGGCACCTCGTAGCCGTTGGCGCGAATGATAGCCCGTCCTGCTTCACTGGCTGCAAAAGCGAGGAAAGCCCGGGCCGCCTCTTCGTCGCGCAACAGCACTGCCTGCTGTTCTATGGGGCCATGCAGATCCGCTGGAAGCAGCCAGAAAGAACCCTTCTCAGTCCTGCTCCTGCCCAGCACCTGGGATGCCGCAACCAAGCCCAGCTCGGCATTGCCCGTCTTCACAAACTGGTAAGTCTGACCAATGTTCTCCCCCCGCACCAGACGGTTCTGCAGGATCTGCCACAGCCCCAGTTTCTCCAGGGCCTGGCGGGCGGCAAGTCCATAAGGCGCCAGGCGTGGATTGGCCAGGGCCAGATGGCGGAAATCACCCCGGCGCAGAACCTCTCCCTCATCATCCACCAGCCCAAGCTGCGGACTCCACAACACCAGCCGCCCCCGGGCATAGGTGAAACGGCTGCCAGGAACGATGCGCCCAGCTTCCTCCAACCGCATGGGCCGATACGCATCCGCAGCAAACCAGGCATGAAAAGGGGCGCCATGAAGGATCTGGGCATACTGTTTTCCTGTAGATCCAAAAGAAAGCTTCACCTGGTGGCCGGTTTCTTTTTCAAACCGGGAAGCAAGCTGGCGTACCGCCGGCGCAAAGTTACTGGCCACGGCGACCTGTATCTCATCCGCTGGGGAGGAAGATCCCCAGCCGACAAGAAGCAATGCAAGCCAGAATATCAACTTCATCCTACAGGTCCAACTGCCGACTCCGTTGGGCCAGGAAATCCCTGAAATCACCATAGGCAGCCCAGAAGGCAGCCACGGCCTTTTCACCGGCCTCAGTGAGTATGGCGCCACCACCGCCCCTGCCCCCGGTACTCTTCTCCACTACCACTTCGCGGCTCTGACGGTTCATGGAATCCACCAGTTTCCAGGCATGGCGATAAGACATCTGCATGGAACGGGCCGCTGCGCTGATAGAGCCATGCTCGCGGATACGTTCCAACAGCACCACCCGTCCATACCCAAGAAAAGTGCCATCAGGTCCCTCTATCCAGACCCTGCCGCGTAAACGGTAAGCTTTCGCCACTATTGAACTCTCCGGACAAACTTATGAAACAAAGCGTAATGTATCACTAAACATAACGCAATGTGCCGCACTTCTGGTGAATGACAGAGGCCCTGTTCCCATCTCCTGGACTACCCATTTTTTCACTACTGGTCTGGTTGACCGGGTTCTAGTCAGGTACTAACCTGCTTAAGGGATCTGCTTACAGACTCTCGAACAAACCACCCAGCAGGACATGGTGATGAGCAATGGATGCGTTACACCGGTTCGTCCCGGCGTACCCACGCACCATGCCCACCCCATCTCCCTCGGGCAAATTAAAACCAAACCAGCAATATACGCGGGGAATATCATGGGAATGCTTTCAGAGTTCAAGGAGTTTGCCGTCAAAGGCAACATGGTCGACATGGCCGTTGGTATCATCATTGGCGGCGCCTTCGGCACCATCGTCAAGTCATTGGTTTCCGATGTCATCATGCCCCCCATCGGCTATGTGACGGGAGGACTGGACTTTTCCAACCTGGCCCTATCCCTGGGCAAGGGCTTGGATGGTAAGGAAGTGCTTATCAAGTACGGTTCATTTCTCAATGCGGTCATCGCATTCTTGATCGTCGCTTTCGTACTCTTCCTGGTCATCAAAGGCATCAACCGCGCTAAAGAAGCCATGGAAACTGAAAAGAAAGAAGAAGAAGCCGCAGCACCTCCCAAGCAGGAAGTGCTTCTCGAAGAAATACGCGACCTTCTCAAAGAAAAAGCCTGACCAATCAGCCAAAATCCAGGCTGGAGAGCGACAAAGTTTGGTTGCCGGGTCCACAATGACCCGGCAATCCGGTATATTCCCTGAGATCATCCACCGGGATTTGCATCACGGCGTAGTGGGCTGGCAAAGCCCTATAACGCCGATCCCTGTACAGTTGCCTCCCGCCTTTCAGCCTTCCTCACCCTGAACCAGCACAGTCAAGAGCGCGGCATTCTCGCCGCATCGACAGTTCCTCAAATATCCCCAGCACAAGCCATCATTCTTCGTTTATTCGACCGGTAGCAGGATCAGGCATTCATCCAGGTCTTGAATTGAGGCCCCATCAGCCTCATATCCGTTGCATCCACGATTGAGGAGCGCGAGATGAACATCCGGTTTTCATACAGAAGAATCGACGACAACGAAAAGAAACAGCTCAAGGAGACGGTCAACAAGGACAGCAACGGCATCAGGGAAGTTCTGGGGAAGTTCGATAGCGATGCTGTGCGCCTGGAAGGCGCCGTAGAGAAGCATGGAAGTAAAGCTCTGTACAGGGCAAGACTGAAGCTGCACCTGCCGGGCAAAACCCTGGTAGCACTGGAAGAAGCCGGCAACGGCAATGCCGCCATACGCCAGGCATTTGCCGAGCTTCGCCGCCAGGTCAAGCGTTTCAAACACCTAGCAAAGAATGACTATTTGTGGAAGCGTCCAAAGCGCCGAGTGGAGCTGCGAAGCCAACTTAGCGGGAGCGCCGATTTAGACCGGGAGCAGTACAAGGAGTACGCCGATCTGGTGAAGCCTCACCTGCCCGAAGTGTATCATTTCATCCGCCGGGAACTCGCCTACCATCAGTCCCTGGGGGAACTGTCACCCGCAGACATACGGGCAGAAGAGGTGCTGGACGCCGTGGTCGCCCGGGGTCTGGAAGGCCTCAGCAACAGACCCCGGCACCTGGAAATCCTTCCCTGGCTGACGGGCATGGCCCTGGAAATCATTCAGGAAGAAATGCACGCTAGCCGTATTCGCCGCCGCCGGGTATCTACAGAAGATCTTGCGCCAACAGATCCCATGGACATCAGCGACGACGAAGACACCCGGATGTACGAGTTCTACCAGCCGGATGAGATCATCCGCATGGAAGACATCATTCCGAATCCAGAAAGCAACAACCCGGAAGAGGCAGAAGCCATTCGGGAGCGCGCTTTACTGGTTCATCATGCCCTTTCTCTGCTACCTCCCCCCTGGAGACATACTCTGGTGCTGGCAGACGTACATGGCATGAAAATGTCGGAGCTGGCCGAAATCCTCCATGAAACGCCTGAACAGTTGCAGCAGTTACGAACCTGCGCAGAAGCCTTCATGCGAGACTGGCTGGGCCAGCACATGGTTCAGGATGACCTGGAGCAGACAACCACCAGGGAGTTGCTGGGATCGCCCCTGAGGGAACCACTGCCGGAAGAGCTGCAGGCCGAGATTCTGGAAAAAATCATACCCTTGGAGTAGGCATCTGGCCCGGATGTTTCACAGGAATCCGGTATTTTTCTGGAGAGATTCCTGCTCAGATCGTTAGAAAAAAAGTCGATGGTTTTCTGGTGATACATACAGGCCAGCCCCTCTGTCATTGCCAATGAGAGCTCCGCATCCGGACAATGGGGGCTTCCATTTGCTATGCCTGCTTTTTTCTTTTGCCACCAGGCAATTTTCCTTGCCAGCCAAAAACAATCAGCAGTGCCACACAAATCATCCAGACTACACTTATGACATTGCCAAGAAGATGGTCTGAATTCGAACATAAGTCATGTTCAAGGCAATTTCTTGACAAGAATTTATCCACAACAAATATAACGAACACAAACAAAATAATATTGTACATCAGTATTATGAGCGTTCTTTTCATCTTAGATGGGTAAACATATCCGCTCTCTTCTATTATTCTTTCAGTCAAGGCCTCTTCACTTGGCAGCCCATCTGATGATTTATTTATAACTATTGAACCAGTTAAGTAATCGTGTATTGCCTGGTGTTTTTTGGATGTCAAGACAACGACAAATGAAAGCCAACCAAGAAGTGCTTTAACAATGAATCTTATTGATGCAAGAACGATATTTATATTGTTATTTGTCCTGCTATTTACTACTTTTAGGCCAATAACGTGATGACCTATGGTTCCCCCTGTCAATGAAACGAGACCTGGCTCCAAGATTAATAGAGGCAAAAACAGGGCTGCTATTTTTACATATATATTTTCAACGCCAAACACATTAACCAATAGTAGTACCACAAGAAGCACAACAGGAATAATAATAGAGTCAACCAATACAGCCTGCACTCTTCTCAACAGACGGGGGTATGTATTCATGTTTTCTTCTTATGAACCAGAAATATCGAGCAATGAGTCCCGTTACTCCACCGTGACCGATTTCGCTAGATTTCTCGGCTGATCCACATCTGTTCCCTTGATCAGCGCCACATGATAGGCCAGCAGTTGCAGGGGTACGGTGTAGACCATGGGAGCAGTGCTGGGATGGATATCGGAGAGTGTGAGGCTCTGGTATTTGTCCAATTCGATCTTCACTTCCTGATCGCTGAACAGAAACAGCTCGCCCCCCCGGGCGCGCACTTCCTGGAGGTTGGATAGCACTTTGTCCAGTAGAGGGTCGTTGGGCAGGGCGCAGACCACAGGCATTTTTTCATCCACCAGGGCCAGAGGACCGTGTTTGAGTTCCCCGGCAGGATAAGCTTCGGCGTGAATATAGGAGATTTCCTTGAGTTTGAGCGCCCCTTCCATGGCGATGGGATAGAAAGGCCCGCGCCCCAGGAACAGGGCATGTTCCTTGTCTGAGAAGGATTGGGCCATCTGCTGTATGGATTCATTCAGGCCCAGGGCCACTTCCATTTGCCGCGGCAGGGAATGAAGTTCATCGATGTAGCCACGCAGGTCTTTTTCGGTATATCCCGTTCGCTTGGCCATGGCCAGCACCAGCAGGCGCAGGGCGACGAGCTGGGTGGTGAAGGCCTTGGTGGAAGCTACGCCGATCTCGGTACCGGCACGGGTCATGAGGGCCACGTCGGATTCCCGTACCAGGGAGCTTTCCGGCACATTGCACACTACCAGACTGCCCAAGTAGCCTTTGTCTTTGGCTCCACGCAAGGCCGCCAGGGTATCTGCCGTTTCGCCGGACTGGGTGATGGTAACGAACAGGGTACCTTCCGGCACCACGGTATGGCGGTAACGGTACTCGCTGGCGACTTCCACCATGCAGGGGATGCCGATATCCTCGAACCAGTAGCGGGCTACCAGGCCGGCATGATAGCTGGTACCGCAGGCGATGATGTGGATCTGCTTCGTGCGATCCAACAGCTGGCGGGTTTCATAGCCAAAACTTTCTTCCAGCAGACGGCCTTTGTAGATACGTCCTTCCAGGGTTTCCGCGACCACGCTGGGCTGCTCAAAGATCTCCTTGAGCATGTAGTGCTGGTAAGGGCCTTTGTCCGCTGCCGCGGCATTGAGCTTGGAAGACTTTACAGGCCGTTCGACTTCATTGCCCGCCTGGTCGAAGATACGCACCTGGTCGCGGTAGATCTCAGCCAGATCGCCTTCTTCCAGGAAAATGAATTCATGGGTCTGGGGCAACAGGGCGAACACGTCGGAAGCAATGAAATGTTCTCCCTTTCCCACACCGATCACAAGGGGGCTGCCTGCACGGGCCACCACGAGACGATCCGGGTCATCCGGACTGGATGCCGCCAGAGCATAGGCGCCCACCAGGCGGGAAATGACCTTGCGAAAAGCGCCAGGCAGATCAGGAGTGTTGTCCAGCTCCCTGGCCAGCAGGTGGGCAATGACCTCGGTATCGGTTTCGGAAACGAACTGGTAGCCATCCGCTTCCAGTTCGGCGCGCAGCTCGGCGTGATTCTCGATAATGCCGTTGTGCACCACGGCCACACGCTCGCCACTCATGTGGGGATGCGCATTACGTTCAGCAGGAATCCCATGGGTGGCCCAGCGGGTATGAGCAATCCCCAGGCTGCCGTGAATGGGCGTGGAATCCAGGCGCTCCTGCAAGGAAGCCACCTTGCCCACGGAGCGGATGCGCTGTAGATGTCCGCGGTCGTCGCGGATGGCAATACCGGCGGAATCATAACCCCGGTACTCCAGCCGCCGCAGACCTTCCATGAGGATGGGGGTGATGTTACGGCTGCTGATGGCGCCTACGATTCCACACATGTCATGCTCCCTTTTTGGGCCGTTTCCAGCCCTTGATGGTTACCTGCTTGCCCCTGGCCAGGGTGAGTTCACCGGCGGGCGCATCCTTGGCGATTACCGACCCCGCCCCTATGGTGGCGTCTTCACCCACGGTCACCGGCGCCACCAGGGCGGTGTTGGAGCCGATGAAGGCCTTGTCTTCGATGGTGGTGCGGTGTTTGTAGGCGCCATCATAGTTACAGGTGATAGTGCCCGCGCCAATATTCACCCCCGCCCCCATGAGCGTATCGCCGATATAGGTGAGGTGATTGACCTTGGAACCCAGGCCAATGCTGGAGTTCTTGATCTCCACGAAATTGCCCACGTGCGCTCCGCCCACCAGCTCGGTGCCGGGACGGATACGGGAGAAGGGGCCGATGGCGCTGTCCGGCCCAAGAATCGCCTCTTCGATGACACAGTTCTCGCGGATCAATACATTGTCCCCCACCCGCACGTTGCGCAGCACGGTGTTGGCACCCACGCTCACATTGTCCCCCAGGCTCACATCGCCCTCGATGAGCACATTGACGTCCAGACTGACATCCATGCCGGCGGTCAGGCTTCCGCGCAGATCGAACCGGGAGGGATCCTTCAGGGTAACGCCATCGCGCATCAGAGCTTCCGCCTGCCAGCGCTGATACACCCGCTCCAGAGCGGCAAGCTGCAGACGGTCATTGACGCCTTCGGCTTCCACGGCCTCAGCAGGCTGGGCCACGGCGATCTCCACCCCCTGCGCCACCGCCAGGGCAACGATGTCGGTAAGATAGTATTCGCCCTGAGCATTTTTCGGCGTGATCTGTTCCAGCCAGGCCTCCAGCGAACGGGCATCCACCAACATGATACCGGTGTTGACTTCACATATCTGCAACTGTTCAGGGGTGGCGTCCTTCTGCTCCACGATGCCCTGCACCTGACCCTGCTCATTGCGCAGAATGCGTCCGTAGCCGGTGGGATCATTCAGGTTCATGGTCATCAGGCCAAAACCGGAACCGGCTTTGGCGACCAGGGACTGCAGGCTCTTCCGGCGCATGAGGGGTACATCGCCATACAGGATCAGCACCCGGTCCAGGTCTTTCAGGGCAGGAAGCGCCTGTTGCACGGCGTGCCCGGTGCCCAACTGCTCCGCCTGTTCCACCCATTGCAGTCCCGGCGCATCCAATGCTTCGCGCACCTGCTCACCGCCATGCCCGTACACCACCACCATGCTGTCCGGTTCCAGAGATGAGGCCGTATCCATCACGTGCGCCAGCAAAGGCTTGCCGGCCAGAGGATGAAGAACTTTGGGCAGGCGGGATTTCATTCGCGTTCCCTGCCCTGCCGCCAGTATCACGATACCGAGTTTCATCCCCTTTCCTCCCTGAGTGGTGTCAATTGATGGTCATGGACCCTGGCGCCTGCGCCGAATGAATGCCGCTGGTACGCTCCTCGCCCGGCTGAGCATCCCGTACTTCCAGTATTTTCACATGAACCTTCAGCGTCTTACCCGCCAGGGGATGATTGCCGTCAATGGTGACTTTGCCATCCTCTATCCTGGATATATAAAAAGTCTTGGTGTCACCCGCCTCGTTCTGCATCTGCACTTCAGCCCCTACATGGCGGAACTGGGGCGGTACGTTCTCCAGATCATCGGTGAAGGTCAGATCCGGATCATGCTCGCCAAAGGTTTCCTGGGGCGGAAGATCCACTTCCACTTCATCCCCCGCCGCCTTGCCGGCAATGGCCTGATCCATGCCGCCGATAAGCTCGGTATCAGAGCCATAGACAAAGCCGATGGGCAGATCATGCTGCTCCACGACATTGCCATCATCATCACGGATAGTGTAGCTGATGGAAACATACTTTCCAGGTTTTACGATTTCTTTGCTCATGGTTTCAATTCTACAAAAAACGAACAGCCCTGACAGCGTTTACTGCCAGGGCTCTCATGGGATTCAAATGCACCGACAGAGCAGCGCCTGCGGCACTACTACCGGCACGGTTATTTCATTTTGCGCAGTTTCTCTATGGTGCGCAGCTGGGCCATGGCTTCGGCCAGTTCGGCCTGGGCCTTGGCCAGTTCCATCTTGCCGCTGTTGTTGGCCAGGGCTTCTTCGGCACGGCGTTTGGCTTCGGCGGCGGCGGCTTCATCCAGATCCGTAGCACGCACCCCGGTGTCTGCCATAACCGTCACCTTGAAGGGCTGCACCTCGATGATCCCCCCGGAAACGTAGAAATGTTCCATGGGTTTGCCCTGTCCGGGATCGACGCGCACGTCTCCGGGCTTGAGGCGGGTCACCAAAGGCGCATGGCGCGGCGCGATGCCGATCTCACCCATTATCGCGGGTGCATAGATCATCTCGCCCTGACCGGAAAACAGGCTGCCTTCCGCGCTGACGATATCTACATGCACTGTCATGGCCATGATTTACTCTCCGTCCGGACTCAGCTTTGCTGAGCGCCTCGCTCGATGACATCCTCGATGCCACCACACATGTAGAAGGCCTGCTCGGGCAGATGATCATACTCGCCGGCCACGATGGCTTTGAAGGACTTGATGGTATCTTTGAGGGAAACATATTTTCCCGGCGCGCCGGTGAACACTTCTGCTACGAAGAAAGGCTGGGACAGGAAGCGCTGGATCTTCCGCGCACGCTGCACGATGAGCTTGTCTTCCTCAGACAGTTCGTCCATGCCCAGAATGGCAATGATGTCCTTCAGCTCCTTGTAGCGCTGCAACACGCCCTGTACGGCACGGGCGGTCTCGTAATGCTCGGTGCCCACCACGTGAGGATCGAGAATCCGCGAGGTGGAATCCAGAGGATCCACGGCGGGATAGATACCCAGTTCGGCAATCTGCCGGGACAGCACCAGGGTGGCGTCCAGGTGAGCGAAGGTGGTGGCGGGAGACGGGTCGGTCAGGTCGTCCGCGGGCACGTACACGGCCTGGAAAGAAGTGATGGAGCCGGTCTTGGTGGAGGTGATGCGCTCCTGCAGCACGCCCATTTCTTCGGCCAGGGTGGGCTGGTAGCCTACCGCGGAAGGCATACGGCCCAGCAGTGCGGATACTTCCGTACCCGCCAGGGTATAACGGTAGATGTTGTCGATGAACATCAGCACGTCGCGGCCTTCGTCGCGGAAATATTCCGCCATGGTCAGACCGGTCAGGGCCACGCGCAGGCGGTTGCCGGGAGGCTCGTTCATCTGGCCATAAACCAGGGATACCTTGTCCAGTACGCCGCCTTCACTCATTTCGTGGTAGAAGTCGTTACCTTCCCGGGTACGCTCGCCCACGCCGGCGAATACGGAGAAGCCCGAGTGCTCCACAGCAATGTTACGGATCAGCTCCATGAGGGTAACGGTCTTGCCCACGCCGGCGCCGCCGAACAGGCCCACCTTGCCGCCCTTGACGATGGGCATGATCAGGTCGATAACCTTGATGCCTGTTTCCAGCACCTCGGTGGTGGTCGCCTGTTCTTCCAGTTTGGGCGCTTCGCGGTGGATGGGCATGACCACTTCAGCTTCCACTGGACCCGCTTCGTCAACAGGATTGCCCAGCACATCCATGATACGGCCCAGCGTCGCCTGACCCACAGGAACGCTGATGGGCGCCCCGGTGTTGACCACGTCCAGCCCACGCTTCAAGCCATTGGTCGATCCCATGGCAATGGAGCGAACCACGCCGTCGCCCAGTTGCTGCTGCACTTCCAGAACCAGGTCCTCTGACTCGATCTTCAGTGCGTCATAGATCTTCGGCATGGAGTCGTGCGGAAACTTTACGTCCACCACGGCGCCAATGATTTCCACCACATTACCCGTACTCATTGTGCGGATCCTCTTTATTCAATGTTCACGCCGCGGGAAGCGGCAAAATACAAAAGTTAAATTCGTTATACCGCGGCCGCACCACTGACGATCTCGGAAATCTCCTGAGTGATCGCCGCCTGGCGCGCCTTGTTGTAAACCAGTTCCAGTTCGTCGATGAGACTGCCGGCGTTGTCCGAGGCTGCCTTCATGGCCACCATGCGCGCGGACTGTTCACAGGCGCCGTTCTCCACCACGGCCTGGTAAGCCAGGGACTCGACATAGCGGGCCAGCAGGTCACCAAGAACTACGTCTGCATCCGGCTCGTAGATGTAATCCCAGTGACTGCGCAGCTTGGCTGCCTCCTCTTCGTCTTCCGCCGCCTCCGGCAGGGGCACCAGCTGCTCCACCAGGGGTTCCTGGGTCATGGTGTTGACGAAGCGGTTGTAGGCCACGCGGATCTCGTCCACCTTGCCATCCACGTAGGCATCCAGCATGACCTTGACAGTGCCCACCAGGTCTTCCATGTGGGCGGATTCGCCGATCTGGGTCACCTGGGCCAGCACTTCGCCACCCACGCGGCTGAAAAAGGCCACGGCCTTGCTGCCCACCAGGCAGTAGCGCACATCGATGTTGGCCTCATGCAGTTTCTGCACGTCTTTCACCAGGCGCCGGAACATGTTGTTGTTCAGGCCGCCGCACAAACCCCGGTCGGAAGAGACGATGATATAGCCTACGGATTTGACTTCCCGCTTATCCATGAAGGGGTGCTTCACCTGGGGATGCGCCATAGCCAGGTGGCCGATAACCGTGCGCATCTTTTCCGCATAGGGCCGGGATGCATGCATGCGATCCTGGGCCTTGCGCATCTTGGCTGCAGCAACCATTTCCATCGCCCGCGTGATCTTCTGCGTGCTCTTGATGGAAGCGATCTGTGTGCGTATCTCTTTAGCGCCTGCCATGTTTCAGTCCTGATTCCGGTTGCGTCTCGACTCGTGTCTTACCAGCTGTAATTTGCCTTGAAGTCCTTCAGGGCGTCATGGAAGGCATTCTCGATCTCATCGTTCCAGTCGCCACTTTCGTTGACTTTGTCCATGAGTTCAGACTGGTTGCTGTTCATGTAGGACAGCAGAGCGGCTTCGAAATCCACCACTTTCTCAGCGTCCACGTCATCGAGATAGCCTTCGTTGGCCGCAAAAAGGGAGATGGCCATTTCTGCGATGGACAGGGGAGAATACTGCCCCTGCTTCATCAGTTCTGTCACCCGCCGGCCACGATCCAGCTGTTTGCGCGTGGCTTCGTCCAGGTCCGAGGCGAACTGGGAGAAAGCCGCCAGTTCCCGGTACTGGGCCAGGGCCAGGCGCACGCCGCCACCGAGCTTCTTGATGATCTTGGTCTGGGCCGAACCGCCCACTCGGGATACGGACAGGCCCGCGTTGATAGCAGGTCGCACGCCGGCATTGAACAGGTCGGACTCCAGGAAGATCTGACCATCGGTAATGGAAATAACGTTGGTCGGTACGAAGGCAGATACGTCGCCAGCCTGGGTCTCGATAATAGGCAGGGCGGTCAGAGAACCGGTCTTGCCTTTCACCTCACCGTTGGTGCGCTTCTCCACTTCTGCCTCATTGATGCGCGCAGAGCGCTCCAGCAGACGGGAGTGCAGATAGAACACATCACCAGGATAGGCTTCACGGCCAGGGGGACGGCGCAGCAGCAAGGATACCTGGCGATAGGCCCAGGCCTGCTTGGTCAGGTCGTCATAGATGATCAAGGCGTCTTCACCCCGATCACGGAAATATTCACCCATGGTGCAGCCGGCATAGGGCGCCAGAAACTGCATGGCAGCAGAATCAGCGGCAGGAGCGGCAACGATGATGGTGTGCTCCATGGCATCGTGCTCTTCGAGCTTGCGCACCAACTGGGCGATAGTCGAGTTCTTCTGACCCACCGCCACATAGATACACTTGATGCCGGTACCCTTCTGATTGATGATGGCATCGATGGCGATGGCGGACTTGCCGGTCTGGCGGTCGCCAATGATCAGCTCGCGCTGACCGCGGCCGATAGGCACCATGGAATCAATGGCCTTGATGCCGGTCTGCACAGGCTGATCCACGGATTTCCGTGCGATAACGCCCGGCGCAATCTGCTCCATGGCTGCGGTGAGCTTGGTGTCAACCGGCCCCTTGCCATCCAGAGGATTGCCCAGGGTATCCACCACCCGGCCCAGCAGTTCAGGACCGATGGGTACTTCCAGCACCTTGCCGGTGCACTTTACGGTGTCACCTTCGGTAATATGCTTGTAGTCACCCAGAACCACGGCACCCACGGTGTCGCGCTCCAGGTTCAGCGCCAAGCCGTAGGTGTTGCCGGGAAATTCCAGCATTTCATAGGACATGACATCTGCCAGTCCATGGATCTGCACGATACCGTCGGTTACTGCGGTAACCGTACCTTCATTGTGAGCTTCGGATTTCAGATCGAATTTTTCGATTCTGCTCTTGATCAGCTCGCTGATTTCAGAGGGATTGAGTTGCATGTCGCTTACCCGTTTAAATTCCTAATTCGTTGGCCAGCTGGGACAAGGCCCCAGCCACTGAACCGTCTATGACCATATCGCCTGCACGTATCTTTACGCCACCTATGAGGGACGGGTCCTTGCGGCTGCTGATATGCACTTCCTTGCCCAGCTTCTGTTTCAGCGCAGCCGCCAGTTCCTTTTCCAGCTCCGGCTTGAGGGCATAGGCTGACACCACTTCCACATCGATGGCGCCGTCATGCTCGCTCTTCATCTGCTGGTACAGGCTGGCGATATCCGGCAACACGGCCAATCGGTCGTTTTCCACCAGCAGGCGCACCAGATTCTGTGCTTCTTCTGACAGGCGGCCTTCGCCAATACTCAGCAACAGGGCGACCTTGCGGTCATGATCCGCTGCCGGATTGGCGATGATATCCGCTACGGCCTCATGGCCCGCTACGGCGGCGAGAAACTCCAGGGTTTCCGCCCATTCATCGAGCTTTCCGGTTTCATCCGCCCGGGCGAATACAGCTTCGGCATACGGCCTGGCAATGGTTGTCAATTCCTGGGGCATGATGCGGCCTAAATCTGCTTGGCCAGGGAATCAACGATGTCCTTGTGGGCATCAGCATTGATTTCCTTGCGCAGTATCTTCTCCGCGCCAAGCACGGCCAACTCCGCAACCTTGGCGCGCAAGGCTTCGCGGGTTTTGTTGGCTTCCTGTTCGATTTCCGCCTGGGCCGCCGCAAGCAGGCGTTCGCCTTCGGCCCGCGCCTGGTCTTTGGCTTCATCGACGATTTCCGCCGCGCGCTTTTCTGCCCGGGAAACGATTTCCGCCGACTGCTGCTTGGCTTCGTGCAGCTTTTCCAGAGCCGCCTTCTTGGCCAGCTCCTGCTCGTGAACGCCTCTTTCAGCCGCGGCCAGACCATCGGCAATCTTGGCCTTGCGGTCCTCCATGGCCTTGACCATGGGCGGCCAGACATATTTCATGGTGAACCACACGAACACCGCAAAAGATATCAGCTGAGCGATAAGAGTCAGATTGATATTCATCCCGCTACCCCGTTAAGACGAGAGGTTGGAAAGTTCACCCAAGGTCTTAGCCTGCAAGGGCGAACAACACATACATACCCAAACCCACGGCAATCATGGGAACCGCATCAGTCAGACCCATGACGATGAAAAATTGTGTACGCAGCATGGGAATCAATTCAGGCTGACGGGCAGCGCCTTCCAGGAAGCGTCCCCCGAGGACGCCGATACCGATAGCGGCGCCCACAGCGCCCAGCCCCATCATGATCGCGGCGGCAATTACCAGCAGTGCTTGTTCCATGATTGTCTCCAGTTCTCAATAAAGATAAAAATAAAAGTTAAACAAATTCTGTTATCAGTGATGTTCACTGTGCGCCATGTCCAGATAGACGATGGTCAGGGTCATAAAGATGAAGGCCTGCAGGGTGATGACCAGAATGTGGAACACCGCCCACACAAACTGCAGAACGCCCCCGAAGATCCCCATACCGACACCGGCACCGTACATGAGCGCTATAAGAATGAAAATCATCTCACCTGCATACATGTTACCGAACAGACGCAGGGAAAGCGAAATCGGCTTGGCCAGCAGGTTGACGCCTTCCAAAAACAGATTGATGACGAAAAACACCGGCTTCAGCAACACATTGTCCGTCTCGAAGGGCATGCCCGTCAGTTCCTTGACAAAGCCGCCCACACCTTTGATCTTGATACTGTAGAAGATGATCAGGGCAAACACCCCCAGGGCCAGGGCAAAAGTCACGTTGGGATCCGTGGAGGGCACGACTTTCATATGATGGATGCCGATGGCGCCGGCCAGTCGCGGAATCACGTCTACGGGCACCAGATCCATGAGGTTCATGAGGAACACCCAGCAGAATACCGTCAGAGCCAGGGGCGCGATCAAGGGATTGCGTCCGGAGAAGGAGCCCTTGACGCTGTCTTCGACGAACTCAACCATGGTTTCGACGAAGTTCTGCAACTTGCCGGGTACGCCTGCGGTGGCATTCCGTGCCGCCTTGTAGAAGAAATAGCCGAAAATCACGGCCAGAGCAGTGCTCCAGAACAGGCTGTCCAGATGCAGCGCCCAGAATCCCATTTCCTTGGCCTCGGCCGCATTCTCGGCAATGCCCCAATGACCATCAGGAAAGCGGCCAAAAGTAAGATTGGTGAGATGGTGCTGAATATATTCGCTGGAAGTTACTGTTTCGCCAGAAGCCATAGTCTCAACTCGATCTCTGTGTATCCTTGGCCAGCCCGTGGGCCAGAACAGGAGATACTACCTGAACCAGAAAAAAACTCACAAAAAGAGCCGCTGCATTCAGCGGCCTCAACCATATAAATATTGCTGCAAAGCTCAGGCCAACCAGTACAAGCTTGCCAATCTCTGCCGCATAAAATCTCGTTACCAGCGCTCCAGGTTGCTGTGCGCGATAGGGCGCAAACACCCAGAAAGCGAAAAGGGCGTTTGCTGCCAATGCGGTGCTTCCCCCGAGAAACGCCGATAGCGCCGCAGTCTTTCCAAGGATTAGCGCGACCAAGGTGACCAGACACAAAAGCGCGCCCTGAACCGTCAGCATGCGCCGCATGCGCTGCCTGTCCAGGGGCTGCATCATGAATTCACCCGCTGATCACCATACCTCCCCGCAAAGCCCGGCAAGTATAAGCATTCACTCATATAAGGTCAACCGATGCAGGGATTAAATTATACCATAATTTAGATATCGTCCATGCGATTTCGCATGGACTACTGGATATGCTCCATAATGCCTTCAAGTTCATCCAGGCTGTTGTAGCTGATAATCAGCTTGCCCTTGCCCCCGCTGGCCTGTTTGAGCTGCACTGGTGCGCCCAGCCTGTCCGTGAGCGACTGCATCAGGCGGCGCACATCCGGGTCTTCCTCAGCTGCTGGAGCCTTTGTACGCTGAGGCACGCCGCCATGCTCCTTGAAGCGCCGTACCAGCGCTTCGGTCTCGCGTACGGACAATCCCTTTTTCGCCACGACCCTCGCAGCCTCGCTCTGCAGATCGCCCTCGAGAGGCAGCAATGCCCGGGCATGACCCATTTCCAGGCTGCCGGCATCCACCAACTGCTTCACATCAGGATTGAGCTCCAGCAGGCGCATGAGATTGGTCACGGTGGTGCGTGACTTGCCCACGGCCTGGGCGATCTCCTGGTGAGTGAGCTCGAATTCTTCCAGCAGCCGGTGCAGCGCCTGCGCCTCTTCCAGGGGGTTGAGGTCGTCCCGCTGGATATTCTCGATAAGCCCCATGGCCATGGCGGTCTGGTCATCGACGTTCTGCAGCACCGCGGGGATTTCCGCCAACCCCGCAAGCTGGGCTGCGCGCCAGCGGCGTTCGCCGGCGATGAGCTCGTACTTGCCGTCACTCACCTCGCGCACCACCACGGGCTGCACCACGCCCTGGGCGGCGATGGAGTCCGCCAGTTCACGCAGCTTGTCTTCGTCAAAATGCCGCCGGGGCTGAAAACGCCCGCGCTGCAGCAGGTCCACCGCCAGCATCATTGGGGCACCGCCTGCTGCCGGCTGTTCTTCCCTGGAACTGCGCGCACCGCCCTGGCCACCGCCCAGCAGCGCATCCAGTCCCCTGCCTAATCCACGTTTTGCCATATTGCTCGTTATCCGGGTTGTGATTCGTGCCGCCGCACCAGTTCGCTGGCCAGCGCCATATAGCTGACCGCACCGCGCGAGTACCTATCATACAGCAGAACCGACTGGCCATGACTCGGGGCTTCGGCCACGCGCACATTGCGCGGAATGATGGTGCGGAATACAGTATCGCCGAAATGATCGATGAGCTGCCGGGAAACCTCCGCCGACAACCGGTTGCGCATATCGTGCATGGTGCGCAGTATGCCTTCCAGCTTGAGACGGGAATTGTAAAATTCCCGGATTTGCTCGATGGTAGTAAGCAGTCCGCTCAGGCCTTCAAGAGCATAGTACTCGGTCTGCAGAGGCACCAGAACGCCATCACTGGCCACCAGGGCATTGATGGTGAGCATGCTCAAAGAAGGGGGGCAGTCGATAAGAATATAGTCGTATTCGTCCTGCAGGGGCTTGAGGGCCAGGGCCAGACGCCGCTCGCGCATGGAATGATTCATCAGCCCGACTTCCGCCGCCGTCAGATCGGTATTGGAAGGCAGCACATCGAACTGGTCTTCCGCGCTGCGCTGCAGAACCTTGCGTGGCGGCACGTTTTCCAGCAGAACATCACAGGTGCTCTGCTCCAGCTCGTGCTTGTCCACCCCGCAACCCATGGTGGCATTTCCCTGGGGATCGAGATCTACCAGCAGCACCCGCTTGCGCACCCCCGCCAACGCCGAAGCAAGATTGACTGCCGTAGTGGTCTTGCCAACGCCGCCCTTCTGGTTGGCAATACTGATGATGCGCACCATTGACTATTCTTCAACGCCGATAGGGAAAGGCCTGAGTTTACCAGCCTGGGCCAGATGTTTCACCGCCTTCGGCAGCCCCCCCAATTCAGCTCTTAATGGAACTCCAGGATCAGAACCCCGCAAGCCCCGTACCGGGGAACATCCCGCTGAGCATACCGCCCTGGGGCAGGACAGCCGTCACGGAGCCGGATTCCTCCTCAGCCTTACTCTCCTCCGCCTGCCCGCTAGAGCTGTTACCAACCCGCACCACGACCTGGTCACTCTCTGGCAACAGGATTCCCTGCATGTAAATACGCAGCCGCATCTGCCACTTGCCAGGCCTTGGGGCATTCCAGCGGGCGAGAATTCCCAGTACATTCTGCTCATGGGGAAGATACCGGAACTGACCGCTGTCTTCCGGGCAATGCCGGACACGATTTCCCTGGCGATCCATGACCGTGAAGCTGTTCAGCAGGGGGCGCCACTTCAAACCGTCGTCACTGACCTCCACGATATAGCTGTACCCTGCCATGGGCACCCCCTGAATGATGATTTCATCATCTTCCCGCTCATCGAGATAGAGTTCGGCCACATGCATCTCCCGCGCAGACCGTCCACCCACCAGAGCAATCTGCCCGGCGCCCGCTGTCACAACTGGCGGAATAGTGAGGCAGGCCCCAGCGGTTCTGAAGAATTCCTGGTTCTCGGCCACTGCCGTTCTTTTCTTGAGCGGTTCAGCAGAAAGCACCAGCCTTACCCTGAGTGGGGTACCGCTCTCCGCGCAGGCCCAGCGGCAGTCCAGCAGATCCAGGGGCAGGCTGAACACCTGCTCGGCGCGATCGTGGGACAGGGCCACAGTTCCCAGGCAACAATCCGGGGCAGTGCCCCCATCACCTTCCAGCCAGAAGCTCAGATGGCGGAAACGCCGGGAATCAAGATCTTCCCGGGTCAGGCGGACCACAGCCAGCATGCCGCCATCCTGCTCTCCACTCAGGCCCGCGGCCAGCACGGGTGCTTCTTCCCGGGAGACCGCCTCTGAGGCGGCGGGAAAAACCTTCTCATAGATATCCCCAAACACGGGCTTCCAGTCCGGGCTATCAGGGGGAGGGAAGTCCTCCCAGGCCAGAATCACGCGCACCATGACATCAGCCCCTTGCAGTTCTTCGGCGGACAGCAGGGGTTCCAGGGAAACTGCATGATGGCGGTCGCCATCTCCCGGGGCATTTTCGACTTCCGCCGAAACCACGCCCTGATCCTGCCAGTGCCTGCCGCCATCGAGGGAAATATAAAAACGCAGGTATTCCGGCGCCCGGGGCATGCGCGTGCCCCCTGCATAGCCGCTGGACTGATGCAGGGCAATGATCGCCGCCATGAGATGGGCTTTCCGGTCCCAGGCCACGCAGGAAATCTCCTCGTAGTAGCGGTTGCAGCAGATGGGGGTTTTTGCCGGCAGCAGGGTGTCGGCGCGGGTGCCGAAATAGTTGGCATTGCTCTGCAACAACAGGCGGAACATGCGCCGCTCTCTGAGACAGGGTCCCTCTCCCACGCTCCGGCTCCTGGCTGACTGGCTGCTCATATTCTGTTCCATATTCCCGATCCCCTGTTGCTGGATATCATTGGCGCCGGGATGTTCCCGGTAATACAGAATATAGCCGGGTCTGACTGGAGCCGTATATAGCCGGATCCCCGTATTCATGTAGGAAGTTTCCTACATGATTTGGCGCAGGCACAACTCCACCGCGTGGCGCTGCCCGGCTTCTCCGGGAACCTGCAGGGCATGGATCTGAATATGCAGGGCATAGTCCAGGGCGTCGATTTCCTCTACAGGCACAGCCCCCTTCATGGCCAGCCAGCAGCCGTCCCCGGAGAGCAGATGGCGGGTCAGTTCCAGCATCAGGGGCAGGGATGAAAATGCCCGGGAAACAATGGTTTGAAAAGGCTGTGACGCCATATAGGTTTCCACCCTGGCCTGCTCCACCTGAACATTTTCCAGCCCCAGCTCCAGCTTTGCCTGACGCAGGAAGCGCGCCTTCTTGCCATTGGTATCCATGAGCGTAAAACAGCGCCCGGGATCCATAATGGCCAAGGGAATACCCGGGAGGCCTGCGCCGCTGCCCACGTCCAGCACTCGCTCACCACGCAACAGGGAGAGGATGGACAGACTGTCCAGCAACTGCCGGGAAACCATGATTTCAGGATCCCGTACGGCGGTGAGATTGAAAGACCGGTTCCATTTCTGCAACAGTTGCAGGTAGTCCAGCAACAGGGTCTGCTGCGAGGAAGACGCTGTCAGACCCATTTGCGCCAGCCCATCCGCCAGTTGTTCCTGCCACAAGTCCCGCATCAGGCCAGTCCGGCATACAGCTCCCGCAACAGGGAATCCGTAGTGTCCCATCCCATGCAGGCATCGGTCACGGACTGGCCGTAGCGCAGTTGGCTCTTGTTCTCGGGGATCGGCTGATTCCCGCCATGCAGGTGACTTTCCAGCATGATGCCCATGATGGATTGGTTGCCTGCCTGGATCTGCTGCAACACGTCCAGCGCCACGGCAGGCTGATGATCGGGGTTCTTGGCCGAGTTGCCGTGGCTGCAGTCCACCATGATATTCAGAGGCAGACCGGCTTTGTCCAGAGCCTGTTCGCAGCGGGATACATGCTCCCTGGAATAGTTGGGCTGCCCGCCGCCACCCCGCAGGATCACATGCCCGCAGGCATTACCCCGGGTGCGGATGATGGCGGTGCGGCCTTCGGGATTGATGCCCAAAAAACTGTGAGGGGCAGACACGGCATGCAGGGCGTTGATGGCCACATCCAGACTGCCATCGGTGCCATTCTTGAAGCCCACGGGCATGGACAGGCCGGAAGCCATCTCCCTGTGGGTCTGGGACTCGGTGGTGCGGGCGCCGATGGCCGCCCAGGAGAACAAGTCCGCCAGGTACTGGGGACTGATGGGGTCCAGGGCCTCCGTGGCCACAGGCAAACCCATTTCCGCCAGATCGATAAGCAATTGGCGGGCGATATGCAAACCCTCTTCCAGGCGGAAACTGTCATCCATGTACGGATCATTGATCAGACCCTTCCAGCCCACGGTGGTGCGGGGCTTTTCGAAATACACCCGCATAAGGATCAGGAGCCTGGAACCCAGTTCCCGGCGCAGGCCGGTGAGGCGCCGGGCATAGTCCAGAGCAGCTTCTGGATCATGTATGGAACAAGGCCCCACCACCACCAGCAGGCGGGAATCCTCTCCCTGCAACACCCTTTTCACCGCTTCCCGGCCCCGAGCCACGGTTTCCCGGGCGGCATCGGACAGGGGCAGTTTGCGACGCAGTTCCACTGGACTGAGAATGACCTGCTCTTCCAGTACGTTGGTATTGGCAAGATGCACTTTCTTATCCATTGCTGAACTCCCGCACATTGTCTATCACCTGCTGACTGATGGTTCTGGCATCATAGATGCCTTGGGCATCCAGCTCCCCGACCAGATCCTGGCGGATCTTCACCGTGAGCAGAGCCAGGGCGGAAGAGATGGCGTCGCCTTCATCTTTGTCCAGGGCTTCGTCCCGGGTGGAGCGATTGAATACCTGCAGGAACTGTTCATACTGTTCCAGAACAGCCGGGCTGGCGACCATGGCCAGTTTGTGGGTGAGGAACTGCAGGCGCACATGATCTTCCTCCGTCACGGACTTTTCCAGCATCAGCTGTTCCATGTGGCCGATGAAATCCATGTAGATTTCCGATTTCAGCTCAATGAACTTGATGCTCTGCTCCTTCTTCAACTCCACTTCTGTCTGCTTGTTGAGGAGCATGGCGGTAATCAGCACAGTGGCCACCGTACCCAGAATGATGAGCACGATTTCCTGGGTGAAGGGCGCCTTGTCCATGACCCGGTAGGAATAACGCAGAAAAGCATAGCCGCCCACCACGACCACTGCTGTGAGGAACAGATACAACAGATTTTCCTGAACCGTTTTCATGGGTCACTCCCGCCGGGTGCCGGCTATTCAAACCCGTCCGTAAAAAATGCCACCAGGGTCAGGGTGAAATACCCTCGCCGGCTCCACACGCCCGGCCGTTGCGCACTGTCGGCCTTTATCCACCACACATAGCGGCTGTCCCGGGGAAGCGCCTGGGCGGGCTGGTACTGGCAATAGGCCACTTCATCCCCGCAGCCTGCGTCTCCAGGGGTAATGCCCCCCACGCCAAAGCTGGTACCCCAGTCCGGTTCCCCGTGGTCCAGCAGGGGCCGTATCTGCAGATAATAACTTTCCGCTGTGATCACCGGCTCCCAGACGAACAGGGGGCTGGCCGCATCCGTAAGCCTGTGCTTGACCGGCTGCTGTAGCACCGCTGCAGGCAGTTCATCATCATAGTCGGCGCAGTGGGTACGGCGGGGATTGCCGGAATAGTCACAAGGGTAGTCATAAACCTTGCCGGGAATCGGGCGCGGATCGTCCGTGGACACCAGATCTCGCAGCGCCCCCATCTCGATTTGCTCATCCGCGCCATTGCCCAGGGCCACCTGCCAGGCTTGCGCGCTGCCGGTAAAGCTGTAGTCGGCCAGGGCTTCGAGGATACGGAACACCCCGTAATCATCCATGGCGTCGAAAACCCCGTAGTTGCCGTCCCCCGTGGCGATCACGCGATGATCCGCCAGATAATCATAGCCTCCCACGCTCACCGGGCGCAGCATGATGAATTCCTTCTCGGAATCAGGAATGGGCAGAGGCTCAAACTGCTGGATATAGGTGCGCATGTCCGTGCTCGTATCATCCTCATAAGTATGCACGATGAGCTTTACCTCCTGGGGGAAGTCCGCCAGCATGGCATCCGTCATGTCAAAATCGATCCAGGGCGCCGACGAAAAGATGAATACGCCGTTCCCGCCCCAGTTCCGGTTACGCACCAGATCATAGGTCAGGGAACCCAACAGCCCCGCCCCGGAGGAATGTCCCGCCAGACCGATGCGGCTGGTGTCTATAAGATCCGGATAGCGGTTGGCCGCTTCCATGAAAGCATCCCTGAGCTGAGCGCCAATGACGCCGATATCTGTATGGTATTCGTCACAGACCGCCACATACCCCTTGCTGGCGAGAAAGTTGAACAACTCAGCATAGGCCGGACAGGGTATATTCCACCCAGGGGCAAAAAACACCGCAGGCGCTGCAGCCGCCTGATTCTCCGGGTGGTAGATACTCACTCTGTTGACATAGCCCTGGGTCGTGAAATCAAAAGACAAAGGAAGCGCCACGACCTCATCGCCCCAGCTCCCGTACCCGGAAACCGGCGGCTGCACCGGCCCCTGGTGGGGCGCTGCGGACAGCCCCCCCGTCCCGGCAAGCAAAAGGCCGGAAAGGAGGCATCTGCGCAGAAAAAACACTATCAATCCATGAACAAGGCCATCAAACATCGGGGGCCTCCCCAAACCAGTGGAAAACAGAACAACAGAGCAGCGGGGCCGCCTTCACAGCTCCCTCAAACCTTCGGAAGGCTCTACCCGGGCTGCCCGGGTGCCCGCCAGTATAGCAGCCAGCAGAGCCGCGCCCAGAGTGATGCCCAGGGCAATGAGATAATGCTCAGGAAGCAGGCGGCAGATCTTCTGCGCCTTTTCCAGCTGGGGCGCCAGCATGGCGTTGATGCTCCAGGCCGCCACCAGGTAGATGCCACAGGCCAGTATCCAGCCGAACAGGGCCGTGTACAGGCTCTGCACCAGGGGAAAGAGCACGATCTCCCCGGTGCGGAAACCCACCAGGCGCAGAACAGACAGTTCCTTGCGCTTGCGGTCCACGTTGGCCCACAGGCTGGCGCCCAGGGACAGGGAGAAGCCTCCCAGGCCGATGAGGGCAATGGCCCAGTAGATGGCCGACAGGGTATTGTCCATGCGCCGCACGGTTTCTATATCCGCGGCCTGGGTGCGCACCTCGATGCCACTGCGAATGAAACTGTCCTCCAGGGCCGACACGTCATAAATGGATCGGGCATAGAGCCTGAAGCCCGTGTAACTGCGCTGCCCCACGTCTGCCGCACCCTCCCAGCCCAGGGCCGGTACCGCGTGACCGTCCCGGAAATCCTCCAGAGCCTCCACCAGCATCACGGAGGCAAACAGGCCATCACGCTTGAACCCTGTGGCCGGGGCAATGGCGACCACCTTCAAAGGCAACACCATGCGTTCCTTGCGTCCCTGCCAGGTGCGCACCAGACTGCCTTCCATTTCATCACCGGCGCTCACCATCAGTTTCCTTGCGGCGCTGGCGGACAAGACCACTTTGTCCAGGCCATCCGGCATGGGCAGGGAAGCATCGAGCAAAGGGTCGCCCGGCGCTGAGGGTATGACTTCCAGATGCAGGATGCGGCTGCTGGACGGGCTCTGCACCGACAGGCTGGAGGCGATACTGCGAATGCGCGGCACGATGAAGGCAACATCATCCCGCTTGCGCAGCTTGTCCATCCATACTCGGTCATAGTGGCCGCTGCCCACGGGACGGATCTCGCGTTTCACCGGATCTTCCACGAGCTCCTCTATCATGCTGCCCACAATGCCGAACTTGAGGCCGAACAACACCATCATGGGGCCAAGCACCGCGGCCAGGGCAAGAACGAAGCAAACCGAAATCTGCCATTCATGAAAATAATCCCTGCTGGCCAGGGCCAGGATCTGCCGCTTCTGACGGAACATCATCCGCTGACCACGGTTTCCGTCATGCGCCCGTTGGGTGACTTGCGCGTGTGGTGGGCCAGGCGGCGCAGGCCCAGCTGCTTGATATGCCGCCAGGCATGGCTGGCCACGATGACGGTAATGTTCATCTCTTCCACCATGTTGATGAAAAGAGACATGATCTTTTCCGCAGCAAAGGGATCCACCGAAGCCGTGGGCTCATCGGCAATGACAATGGCGGGGCGGTGCGCCAGGGCGCGGCCAATGGCCACCCGCTGGCGCTCCCCGGTGGACAGGGCCGATGGCAGCTTGTGCAGATGGCGGCTCAACCCCAGTTCCCGGGCCAGAGTCTGCACGGTGCCATCGTCTTCCATGCCCAACATACGCCGGGACAGGTTGATGTTGTCGAACACGCTCAGGTAGGGCAGCAAGCCGCCGGTCTGCATCACGTAACCCAGGTGCGCCTTGCGTAGGGCGGCCAGCCGGTTGCGCCGGCGTTTTTTCCAGGCCTCTCCGATATCCACGCTGGTACTGCCATCGGCGTGAAAACTGAAATTTTCCATGTCCGTGGGGCGCAGAATGAAAGCCAGCATGTCCAACAGGGTGGATTTGCCACAGCCGCTCTCGCCGATAAGGGCGATCTTCTCACCGCGCTGAATGCGCAGGGAAGGCACACGCAGGCTGAAGGCGTAGCCATTGCTTTCACGCACCCTGGCCACGTTCTTCAGCTGGTAGATGGTCTCCGCGGGGGCTTCCTGCATCAGGGCAGCATTTCCAGGGGCAGGGGAAACACCGAATCGCCGTTCACCGGTCCTTTGTCCAGGCTGATCCACAAATCTGTGTTGTCATGCAGGGCGCGATAATAGGCAATTTTGTCTTCCAGGCGGCGCAGAAAATCCACCTGGCGGCGCACAGGCCAGCTCTGCCAGTCGTCCAGGGACAGAGACATGACCTCGCCGGTATAGGGCAGGCCTTCGATGTACTCGCCGATGAAGCCCATGTCCACCAGGCTGTTGCCCTCTCCCGCCGTGGTGGCGGTGGTGCGACCCAACTCCTCGGGGTTGCGGCTGATGGTGGCGGCCAGGCTCTTGAGTTCATCGAGGAAGGTCTGGGGTGACAGCAATCCATCTTCTGCCGTGCGCAATACCTGCTGCAGAACATCATGCAGGTCAGAAAGCTGGTCGCGGGTGAGCAGCACTCGCACATTCACCACCGGGCGCGCCGGCTCCCGGATATCGTGATCCAGCATCCAGGCATCGAACACCCGGGGCAGCCTACCCCCCTTGTGTTGTTGCAGATACTGCATACGCAGGGCATAACCCAGTTTTTCCACCTTGCCCTGGAGTTCCGCGAGGCGGGGATTGTTCTTCACCACCGGGCTGTCAGATTCAGGTTTGTTGACACCCTGGGCCACCTGGGCGGAGATCTGTCCCGCCAGGCTGTCCAGTACCGTGCCGAATTCTGCCACATCCCCTGTAGGCACCCCATAATAAAGACTGCCAATACCCGGGAAATCCGATAACTCCTGGTACTGGGCTTCCGCTGCCTGATGATCTGCCATCTTTGCTGGAGTTTTCAGGTGCAGGACGAAAATGGCGATACCGTTGTTCTGCGCCAGCTGGCGCACCTCGTCCGTGGACAGACCGGTTGTGGACAAGGGATCGTCCCCCTCCCGGGCGCCGGCATCCGTGATGAGCACGATATAACGGGCGTCGTGGCCCTGCCAGTTCATACCCTCAATGGCCTGTTGCAGCCCGGCATAGGCATCCTCACGGAAATCCCGGCTGGACACTTTAGCTGCCGACAACTGATCCACTTTTTCCAGGAAGGCGCCGGGGTTGCGGCCTTCTTCCAGAGTGACCCAGGTCCTGGCCGTGTAGTCCAGACCAGGAACCGAGCCGGCATTGTCACGAAAAGCCACCAGGCCGAAATCCACCTTGCCCAGTTGACCGGCGTCCCCAAGCTGGTCGTAGATTTTCATCACCGCTTCGCGGGTGCGCTCGATATATTCATCCATGGACAGGCTGGCGTCGATGACGAAAACCAGGCCCGCTGTATAGTCATCGTTCTGCGCCGCTGCCAACGGTTTGTCCGGGCTTTCCAGGGGTACGCTGGCAATCTTCAGCATGCGCGCCTGTTCGCTGCCCAGCCAGGTATCCTGGAAATCCAGGATGGGCACCAGATAGAAATCCTTGCGGATATCGATATGTCCGGCAGGCTGGATGGCAATCACTGGCGAATCCGCCGGCAGCTCCCCCTGCACCGCCTGGCGGTAGAGCCGGTCGTAGTTTTCATCGGCGCCTGCCTTTGCCAGGGATTTCAAAGCCGCCTTGTTCTTGAACATCAGCACCCGGTCATGTCCGGCTGGATCTCTGAACTCCACGGTCAGGCCCTGATTCCAGGCGATGCTGTCCCGGGCCGGCATCCAGCCGCTCAGGCTGCCATGACGGTCCGTGCCCAGAAGCAGCCATTCCCGGCCATCCAGCTGCCGGCGCTCATACACGTAGAAAGCGCTGAAGGGCGTGACTTCGACACCCTGGGAATCTCCCGGCTGATCTGCCAGACGGGCTTCGGGAATGGACAGCACGCGCTGGTACAGAGAGGTCTTGCCGGGTATCAGCAGGGGTTTCTGCCCGTCCGCCGGCACCGGAGCCAGCCAGAGCAGCAGGCAAAGCGCCACAACAATCTTCTTCATCACGTTCATTTCCATTTTGCCAGCAACATCTGTGCCTGGTGATCCCCGCCAGCCGCCGCCTTGCGCAGTTGTTCCAATAGTTGATCCAGGCGTTTTTCCGCCTCCTGGCTGCCATTGCGTCTGGCCTGCAGATACCATTTGTGCGCCTGAACCAGATCAGGCTCATCCAGCAGGCTCTGGCCAGGATCAAAATACGCCGGATCAGCCTGTTCCGCCAGGGCCATGGCCGCGGGAGCGTTTCCATCCCGGGCCGCCTTGAAATACAGCAGCCAGGCGTCCGCCATACGTCCTTCCTGTCGGAATGCCTGAGCGCGCTGAAAAACCGATTCAGCGTCCAGATCCGGTGATTCGTTCAGAAACTTTCTTGCCGCCTCGCCCTCGCCCAGCTCCCGGCCCGCCTCAGGCGTCGCCACCGGAGCCGGAGAAGACAGGGTTTGCTCCTGCCCTGACGGCGCAGGCTGCGGATCAGGTGCCGTGGGCAGGGGAATATCCTGCGCCGGCTTCTTGCCGTCAGGCACCATGAACACTGCCGCCAGAGTCACAGCCATAACAGCACTGAGAATCAACCACAGGCGGTTGCTCGCGGTTGTCGATGCCTTTTTTTCTGTGTCTTCCATAGTATTCCAGTGACAGATTGTGGTGAGCAGACGGAATCGAGGATATTATCGCAATTCCCCAGCAACTGAAATGTGCCGAATATCCATGAACACGAGATTTTTCCTGTCTTTTGCCCTGGGCGTTGCCCTGTGGAGCACCAGCGCCTGCTCACGTCAGCCTGACAGAAACTACCTGGACAGCCTGCGGGACTACTGGCAGAACGTCTACCCCCGGGGTGGAGAAACCCTGTACTGCGGCAAACACTTCCGCCCTTTCGATCGCACAGTCAACGTGGAACATGTCTATCCCATGAGCTGGGTGACCAAGAAGCTGCGCTGCGGCAAACGCGAACAGTGCCGCCACAACAGCCCGCGCTTCAACCTTATTGAATCCGACATGCACAACATGTACGCGGCGCGCAAGGATGTGAACCAAACGCGCAGCTCCATGCCCTTTGGGATCATCCCCGGCGAGGATCACTACTATAAGAACTGTGATTTCGAGGTGGATTTCCGCAAGCACCGGGTGGAACCGCGCCCGGAGGCCCGGGGACGTATTGCCCGGGCCATGCTCTACATGTCTGATGAGTACGGCCTGGATCTGTACCGCAAGCAGCGCAAGCTGCTGGAAAAATGGAACCGCCAGTATCCCCCCGACCAGGAAGAAAAGCGCCATAACCGGGCCGTGGCCAAAATCCAGGGCAAACCCAACCCCTGGATCAAGTAGCACATAAACACCGCTGCGCCCCGTGTGACCGTAGATCGGGCTTCAGCCCGACAACAACAACCACAATAGAGCGATGTCGGACTGAAGTCCAACCCACGGATACGGTTTTCCCTGGCTCGGGGTGTGAGCCGCGTCCATCAGTCTCCGGAGAGCAGGCGCCGCATGCGGCTCTGCAGGCGATGGATGGCGTGGCAATCGGCGCACACGCCAACAGCAAATTCACCCAGGTAACGGGCTGCCTGTCGCTTATCCCCGGCGTTCAGCCCCTGGCGCACATGAGCCAGTGAAGCCTTCGCCTTCTCGCCCAGGATGATCTCACGGGTGCTTTCCTGCTTATGGCAAGCCGAACAACTTCCTCCCAGATCCGCCAGACGCTGTTCCAGCTGATCCAAGGCGTCCAGCGCTGCTTTCCTGCGCTCATCTTCTCCGGCGATCTTCACCCGGTTTAGAAGCAGACTCAGACGGGACATGACCCGGCTGTAATCTTCCTCTTCCAGGGTCTCTTCAGATTCCACTTTCACCCGGGCGAAATCCGGCGTCCGATAACGCAGAGCGGCAGTAAGCTTGTACTCCGAGTGACATGACTGGCAGGACTTGCGCAGCTTGCGCTGCACCCGGGCCAGGCCCTCCTGATCTCCGGCGGCGGCCCTGGCGCGCATCTTTTCCAGCAGTTCTGTTTCCAGTTCATCCTGCCATTCCGGCACCATCTTACCGATGGACAGGTAGTCTTTTTCCAGCTTGTCCAGCCATTTTTTCAGGCGGGACGGGTCTTCCAAAGCGGAATACTCGGAAACCGCCTGCATCTCCCTGCGCAGACGGAACATGGTGTGCAGCCACACATCGTGTTTGTTGACCGGGCGATACCATTTTTCCAGAGATGCCGGAGGCAGTTGCAGGGTGAGGGTCTGCTCCTCTTCCGCAGCCATGAGGGATTCACCGGCGATGATCGCCAGCACAAGAAACCATCGGATCATGTTCAGATACGTCCCCGGGATGAAAGATCGTAGAGATGCCGCTCTGCATCCACCAGATGCTTGCCCCAGTGGATACGGTAGCCGGCCCGCCAGTTGCGCAGAATGCCATCCGGATCGGATGGGTCTTCTTCCAGCATCATCAGTCCCTGCTTCAGTTCGCAATAGATGTCCGTAAGATCATCCGCCAGGCTGCCACTGCGGCATTCCTTGTGCCCCAGGTCATACTCCATCCAGTAAGGGTCTTTCTCCCCCAGGAGCTGGTGCAGCTTGGTGAACAGGGAAAAACGCAGCTCCAGGTTGGCTTCCACCGGGTGCCCGCCGGCGCTCTCCTGCTCCAGCATCACCGCAATGGCCGCATGCAGCTGGGGAAGCAGCTTGAACACCTGCTTCAGCCAATCGGACCGGTCCTCTCCCACCGATTCGATGATGTGGCAGTATTCACTGGCAATCTTGCGCAGATTTTCAAATTTGTCAGTCATAAGTTCACCTGTCCGGGATCACATGCACCCGAAAGAAATGCTCGAAAATCAATAGGGGTCGAGATAAAGCCTCTTGTTCGTGGGTTAATTGTAGACCATGTTCCGGCACTCTGCCTGCCAGGGTCTGCTGGAGTATACTTGCGCCATGAAACCCGCCCCATCCAGACCCACCGTATTGTGCATCTCCGGCCATGATCCCAGCGGCGGTGCAGGCATCCAGGCGGATATCGAAACCCTGGCCGCCCATTGCTGCCATACCGTCACCCTGCTCAGCTGCCTCACGGAACAAGACAGCAGCCGCGTATACCGCATTCATCCGGTAGCGCCGGAGATTCTGTGGCAGCAGGCCCGGCGCATTGTGGACGACTTTGCCATTGCCGCCATCAAGGTGGGCCTGGTAGGCGATCTGCGCATTGCCCAGGAGATCCGCCGCATTCACCAAGCCCTGCCCGGCGTTCCCCTGGTGCTGGACACGGTGCTGGCCTCAGGGGGAGGCCAGGCCATGAGCAGCACCGGCATTGTCCACCCTCTTCTCGACCGGGCCAGTCTGATCACCCCCAACCGACGGGAAGCCCGGCAACTGAGCGGCCAGACCGAGCCTGCCGACTGCGCCCGCAGCCTGCTGGACTTGGGCTGTGGCGCCGTCCTCATCACCGGCGCGGATGAATCCAGCCATGGCCAGGTAACCAACAGCCTGTACCAGGAACAACAGACCCGCCACTGGCAGTGGCCCAAGCTCCCCGGCAGCTATCATGGTTCCGGCTGCACCCTGGCTTCAGCCATTGCGGCCAATCTGGCTGGAGGACACCCCCTGGAAGAGGCTGTGGACAGGGCCCAACACTATACCTGGCACACCCTGGAAAAGGCTTTCAAACCAGGCCGGGGACAATGGCTGCCAGGAAGATCCAAATGCCGGGACTGACAGGACTGTACGCCATCACGCCCCAGGATCTGCATGGTCAGGCGCTGCTGGAGCAGGTGCAAGCTGTACTACAGGGCGGCTGCCGCATTGTCCAATATCGGGACAAGTCCACAGACTCCCGCCGGCGCCAGAAAGAAGCCCAAGCGTTGCGGACCCTGTGCGAACACCACCAGGCCCTGCTGATCATCAACGACGACATCGCCCTGTGCCGGAACAGCGGCGCCCACGGCGTCCACCTGGGCGAGACCGACAGCAGCCTGGAACAAGCCCGCGCTACCCTCGGCCCCAACAGGGTGATCGGTATTTCCTGCTACAACGACCTGGCCCGTGCGCACCACGCCGCCAGCCGGGGTGCTGACTATCTCGCTTTTGGCGCGGTGTTTTCTTCATCCACCAAACCCCAGGCTCGCCGGGCCGGGCTGGATCTGCTGCGCCAGGCGCGCAGGGAACTCAGCCTGCCTCTGGTTGCCATCGGCGGCATAACCCCGGAAAATGCGCCATCGGTCATCGAAACCGGCGTGGACATGGTGGCCATGATCCAGGGGCTGTTCACCCAGCCGGATCTGGAAGAAGCCGCACGCCGTATCGATCAAACTTTCAAAGCTTTTCGAGGAAATCCATGAGCACATCCCACGACCTGTTCACAAAAGCCCAGCAACACATTCCCGGCGGGGTGAACTCCCCTGTGCGCGCCTTCAAGGGCGTGGGCGGCGATCCGGTGTTCATCGACCACGCCAGTGGCCCCTACATCTTCGACAGTGAAGGCCGCCGTTACATCGATTACGTGGGTTCCTGGGGCCCCATGATTCTGGGCCATGCCCACCCCGAGGTCATCGAGGCCGTGCAGCAGGCCGTACCCCGGGGTCTGTCCTTTGGCGCGCCGACTGAACTGGAGATACGCATCGCCGACAAGGTCTGCGATCTGGTGCCTTCCATCGAAATGGTGCGCATGGTGTCTTCCGGCACCGAGGCCACCATGTCTGCCATCCGCCTGGCCCGGGGTTACACGGGACGGGACAAGATCGTGAAGTTCGAAGGCTGTTACCACGGTCACTCGGACTCCCTGCTGGTGAAGGCCGGCTCCGGCGCTTTGACCCTGGGTGAGCCATCCTCTCCCGGCGTACCCGCCTGCCTGGCGGAACAGACCATCACCCTGGACTACAACAACCTGGAACAGGTACAGGAAGCCTTCAGCCAGATCGGTGAGGAAGTCGCCTGCATCATCGTCGAGCCCGTGGCGGGCAACATGAACTGCATCCCTCCGGTGCCGGGTTTCCTGGAAGGCCTGCGCCAGGTCTGCGACCAGTACGGCGCCGTACTCATCTTCGATGAAGTCATGACCGGTTTCCGCGTGGGTCTGGGCGGGGTACAGGGTCTGTATGGCATCCGCCCCGACCTCACCACCCTGGGCAAGGTCATCGGTGGCGGCATGCCCGTGGGTGCCTTTGGCGGCAGGCGTGAGATTATGGAGAAGATCGCTCCCCTGGGCCCCGTGTACCAGGCTGGCACTCTGTCCGGCAACCCGGTGGCCATGGCCGCAGGCCTCAAGACTCTGGAACTGATCGCCGCTCCCGGTTTCTTCGAGGACCTGGGGCGCAAGACGGAAGCCCTCATTCGCGGCCTGGTGGCTGCCGGAAGGGAAGCGGGCATTGCGGTCACGGAAAATCACGTGGGCGGCATGTTCGGCCTGTTCTTCAGTGCAGCAGACCAGGTTACCGACTTCCAGGGCTCCATGGCCTGCAACCAGGAGCAGTTCAAAGCCTTCTTCCATGGCATGCTGGACGAAGGCGTGTACCTGGCGCCTTCCGCCTTCGAGGCAGGCTTTGTCTCCGCCGCTCACGAACAGGCGGACCTGGACGCCACCCTGGAAGCGGCCCGCAAGGTCTTTGCCGGCCTGAAGCCATGAGGCGCACAGGCTCTTCATACGCCATCCACAGGAGACGGCCGGGCTAAGGCCCGGCCTGTGGTGTGGCGGAAGCCTTCCGGCAACTCCTGGAATGGGTAAGCGCCAACCCCGGCTGGGCCGGGGTGGTGATCTTTCTCATGGCTTTTGCCGAATCCCTGGCTGTGGTGGGCATCGTGGTGCCCGGCGTGGCGGTGATGTTCGCCGTGGGCGCGCTCATTGGCGCCGGCGCCCTGGATTTCTGGTTCATGGTCCTTTGGGCCGCGCTGGGCGCCGTGGCGGGTGATGGGCTGAGTTTCTGGCTGGGCAAGCGCTACCAGCAACAGCTCACCGGCCTCTGGCCTTTCAGGAATCATCCCGCCATGCTGGAAAAGGGCATGGACTTTTTCCGCCGCTACGGTGGCAAGAGCGTCGCCATTGGCCGATTCTTTGGTCCGGTACGGGCAGTGATTCCCCTGGTGGCAGGAATGATGAACATGCCACCCCCAGCCTTCCTCGCCGCCAACATCCTTTCCGCCCTGGTCTGGGCTCCGGCCTACCTGCTCCCCGGCATGGCCTTTGGCGCCTCCATGGAAGTGGCTTCGGAAGTGGCCCTGCGCCTAGTGATTCTGCTGGTGGTGCTGGTGGGCAGTTTGTGGTTTCTCGGCTGGCTGTCCCATCGCCTGTTCCTGCTCATTCAGCCCCACAGCAGGGATCTGGTGCAATGGGTGCTGGGTTTTGGCGAACGCCACCCGAAACTGAACCGCATTGCCCGCGCCCTGGGCGATCCCGGGCACCCCGAATCCGCCGGTCTGGCCATGCTCGCCGGACTGCTGGTGCTGTCCAGCCTGGTGCTGGTCATCATCGCCCTGCTGCCTGCCGCGCCGCTGCTGGTGGCGGACAACGCCTTGCACCTGGGCCTGAAAAGCCTGGCCAATCCCACCGGGGATCACATCATGCTGGCCATTTCCGCCATGGCAGGCAAAAGCGCCACCCTGGCCATGTTGCTGGTGGTCTCCCTGGTGCTGTGGATTGCCGGACACCGCCGCGCCACCCGGCACTGGCTGGCGGCCTGCGGCAGTGTATGGCTGTTGAGCATCGGCCTGGAAGCCCTGTTGCGCCACAACCCAGGCCTGATGGCCGTATTGCCCGACGTGTTCGTACTGCGCGCCACGGTATTCTTCGGCATGGCAGCGGTACTGGTCACTACTCCCATGTCCCATGTACGCCGCTGGCGCATCTATTCCACCGCCAGCATACTGGTGATGGCGGTGATGCTGTCCCAGCTCTACCTGGGATCGGGCTTGCTGGCGGTGCTGCATGCCCTGGGAGGCGGTATTCTGTGGAGCACTGCCATGGGCCTGGCCTACCGTACCCACGTTCAGGATCATCCTCTAGCCGGCAGGCTGGCCCTGGTCACGGGATTGAGCGTGATTCTGTTGGGCGTGGCGTCCAGCCTTGACGTGGAAGCGCCACCGCCACGCCCTTTCACCCTGCAGATCGAGGGCAGCATGAGCCTGCAGGAATGGCAGAATGAGGGATGGCGCAAGCTTCCGGCCTGGCGCAAGGATATTCTGGAAAGAAAAGACCGCCCCCTGAATCTGCAATACGCCGGACCGGTGCAGTCACTGGTTACTCGTCTGGAGCAACAAGGATGGCACAGGGAAACCCCCGTGCATGGCCTGGAATGGCTCAAGATGCTGACAACCGGAAGGAAGCTGTCTGAGCTGCCTCTGCTGCCTCACAGCCATGGCGGACGAATGTCGCCGTTGGTGCTGGCCAAGCCCATGGGAGAGCAGAGAACAGTTCTCTATCTCTGGCCCGGCAACTGGCTCATCGAAGAAACGGGGCAACCTCTGTGGCTGGGAGAAGCCACCGAACAGAGAAAAAGGCAGTGGCTGGGACTGCTGACATGGCCAGGAAACAGCCGGAATGGACAAACCGCCCTGAACAGGCTAAAAATGGATATCGATACGATGAATATGAAGCATCGCGATGTCAGGGATGGACAACTGCTGCTGGTCTGGCACAAACTCCCTCATCAATAAAATGTATTCACCGGTTTCACATTTTCACGCATGCGCGGATGGCCAGACCGCCGTCTTGTAGTATAAATGTTCCGGTTCCCAGCACCCAAAACGGAGACAATAATGAAGGTACTACTGGTTGATGATTCCAAGGCTGCGCGTTTTGCCATGGGAAAACTGCTCAAGGACCAGGGCTTGGAGGTCGAAATGGCGGCTTCCGGGGAAGAAGCCCTGGACAAGATTGCCACAGAAGACATCAACATCGTGTTCATGGATCAGTCCATGCCGGGCATGGGCGGTATTGCCGCCACCACCGCCATTACCAGCAATGAGAAGACTTCACATATCCCCGTCGTCCTTTGTACCGGCAACGAGGGAGACAAGCTGGAGGAGATGGCCAGAGAAGCAGGCGCCATCGGCGTGCTCACCAAGCCCCCACAAGCAGATAAGTTGCATGAAGTTCTTGCTACCATTAACGTGGACACAGTTACCGAAGAAACCCCGGAACCCGAAGAACAGCCCCCTGCCGAAGCGCCCTCCGGCTTCGATATGGATGCCATCATGGGCAAGGTAGAGGGATTGCTGAAAACCGTGCGGGAAGAGGTCTCCTCCGTAGAACAGAAACTCAAGCAACAACTGGCAGAAGCGGTCAAGTCCAGTGAAGCAAAACTGCAGCCCCTGCACGACGGTCTGAAGAAAGTGGACGAGCGCATCGCCTCCCAGGTCAAGGAGCAGATCTCCATGGACGCGGGCAACCACCGCATCCAGCTGGAAGCCCTGCGCCAGCAGGTGGAAACCGGCCTGGATGACATCAAGGAACAAGAGAATCGCCTGCGCGAAGACCTCATCAGTGACGTCAGCGTGAAGATGGACGATCTTCTCAACGAGCGTCTGGCAGACCTCAAGGACAGCGTCAAGGCAACCCAGGAGGGAGTTGAAACCAGCCTCAAGGAAATGGAGAAAAAAGTCTCCGGCCTGGGAGGCAGCCTGCTCATGAAGTCCGCCCTCATTTCCATTATCTCTGCCGGTGCAGCCTTTGCCGCCGCCTACTTCATGTTCAAGTAGACCGACAGGATGCTGAACAGTCCATGGAGGGACTGTTTCAAGGCTGACCTGCTCCCCAGCGAGGCAGCAGGTCATGCGCCACTTCCAGGTGATCGAGAATCCTCGCCACCATGAAATCCACCAGATCCTCCACTTTCTCCGGGCGGTAATAGAACCCCGGATTGGCCGGCATCACCACCGCGCCGGCCCGGGTCACCGCCAGCATGTTCTCCAGGTGAATGGCCGAGAAGGGCGTCTCCCGCACCACCAGGATCAGTTTGCGCCGCTCCTTGAGCATGACATCCGCCGCCCGGTCGATGAGATCGTCGCTGATGCCATGGGCAATGGAGGCCAGGGTGCCCGTAGTGCAGGGACACACCACCAGGGCATCCGGCGGATTGGAGCCACTGGCCACAGGAGCCGTCCATTGCTGACGCCCAAAGACCTGCAGGCGTTCCGGGGCAACGCCAAAGTGCTCGCGCAGGGCCGTCCCCGCCTGTTCCGCCGATGAGGGCAGTTCCAGGTTCATTTCCATGCGTGCCACCACCTGGGCCGCCTGGGAATACAGCAGTTGCACATCCCTGTCCGCCCGGAGCAGGCATTCCACCAGGCGCAGGCCATAGGCGATACCCGAAGCCCCCGTGAGCGCCACGGCAACAGGCCGGCCACTCATGTGCGTTCCTCCAGCATCTTCAGGATGCGCTCGTGGATGCCTTCAAATCCGCCGTTGCTCATCACCAGCAGGGTATCGCCCGGCTGTACCTCGGTGCGCAGCCGCCTGATGATGGCATCCGTAGTGGCCAGCACCTGGCAGCGGTCGCCCAATGGCGCCATGACCGTTTCTGCATCCCAGTCCAGGGTCTCCGGCGCGAACAGCAGCACCTGGTCCGCTTTTTCCAAGGAAGCCGCCAGACTGTCGGCGTGTATGCCCATACGCATGGTGTTGGAACGCGGTTCCAGAATGGCGATGATACGCTTGTCCCCCACTTGGTTGCGCAATCCCGCCAGGGTGGTCTGTATGGCCGTGGGATGATGGGCGAAGTCGTCGAATACCCGGATATCGTCCACTTCACCACGCAGCTCCATGCGCCGCTTGACGTTTTTAAACCGGGCCAGGGCTTCGATGCCCGTTTGCACCGGAACCCCGGCATGGCGGGCGGCAGCCAGCGCTGCGAGGGCATTGTTCACATTGTGTTCACCGGTCAGGGACCATTCCAGGCGCCCTGCCTCCTTCCCTACGCAGAACACGTCGAAGGCGCTGCCGTCCGCCGTGGCATCAGACGCTCTCCAGGCCGCCTCCCCAGTGGCGGAGAAGGTTTCCACCGGCGTCCAGCATCCCATCTCCAGCACTTTGTTCAGGTTGCGGTCATCGGCAGGGACGATGATCAGCCCGCTGCCGGGCACGGTGCGCACCAGGTGATGGAACTGGCGCTGGATCTGCGCCAGATTATCGAAGATATCCGCATGATCGAACTCCAGGTTGTTCATCACCAGAGTACGAGGATGGTAGTGGACGAACTTGCTGCGCTTGTCGAAAAACGCCGTGTCATATTCATCCGCCTCCACCACGAAGAAGGGCGTTTCTCCCAGGCGCGCCGAATGACCGAAATTGCGCGGCACACCTCCAATGAGGAACCCTGGCGTCATACCGGCATGTTCCAGAATCCAGGCCAGCATGGAGGCCGTGGTGGTCTTTCCGTGGGTACCCGCCACCGCCAGCACCCAGCGCCCCTGCAACACATGCTCCGCCAACCACTGGGGGCCGGAGGTGTAGGGAAGGCCGCGATCCAGGATGTATTCCACCATGGGATTACCCCGGGACAGGGCATTGCCCACCACGACCATGTCAGGTTCAGGCTGCAGATGGGCGGGGTCCCAGCCTTCCATGAGATCAATCCCCGCAGCCTCCAACTGGGTGCTCATGGGGGGATAGACCCCGGCGTCAGAACCCGTGACCCGGTGCCCGAGGGCTGTGGCAATCTGGGCGATACCTCCCATGAAGGTGCCACAGATGCCCAGAATGTGAATATGCATAAAGCTCCTGCTGTTGCGCGTTATGCGGGTATCATACCTCATCCCTTTTGCCACTTATCACTCCAGCATGCAGGAATTGTTCATAGAAACACCACAACAGCTTCAGGATTTCGTCGACCAGGTAAAACACAGCCCATGGCTGGCCGTGGACACGGAATTCATCCGCGAACGCACCTACTATCCGCGCCTGTGTTTGATTCAGGTGGCTGACGTTCATACCGCTGCAGCCATCGACCCCCTGGCCCTGAAGGATCTCGCGCCCCTGCGGGATCTGCTCCTGAATCCCCATGTCGAAAAAGTATTCCATGCTGCCCGCCAGGATCAGGAGATCTTTCTCAACGAATGGGGCAGCCTGCCCGCACCGGTGTTCGATACCCAGCCCGCCGCCGCCCTCCTTGGATATGGCGACCAGGTGGGCTATGGCAAGCTCATCCAGCAGGTCCTCAAAGTGGAACTGGCCAAGGATTATTCCCGCACCGACTGGTCCCGGCGTCCACTGGACAAAGCACAGCTGCGCTATGCCCTGGACGACGTGATCTATCTGGGCAAAGCCTACCTGAAGATGAAGCAGGCCCTGGAGCAGCAGGAGCGGCTGGAATGGCTGAAACCCGAGTTTGAGTCACTGACAGCGAAAGCCACCTATGCGCTCAATCCCATGGACATGTGGAAGAAAGTCAAGGGCCGCCAGCATCTCAAAGGCGTGAAGCTGGCCGTGTTGCAGGCAGCCGCCGCCTGGCGCGAGGAGCAGGCCCTGGCGCGCAACCTGCCCCGGCGCTGGATTCTCAAGGACGACGTGCTCCTGGAAATCGCCCGGCGCGCACCCACCAACGCCCGTGACCTGGAAAAAATCCGCGGCGTGGACGGCAACTTCATCAAGCACAATGCCAGCGCCATCACTCAACGCATACAGGAAGCCCTGGAAATCCCCAGGGATCAGTGGCCCAAGGACAAATTCCGCGCCAACCGCCCCACACCGGAACAGGAAGCGGTCCTCGACGTGCTCAGCGCCGCCCTGCGCCTCATCGCCCGGCAAGCCGGCCTTTCCCCTCAGGCCATCGGCAGCCGCAAGGACCTGGCAGCCCTGCTCAACAACGAGGAACAGTCCCCCCTGCTGCAGGGATGGCGCCACCAGGTCGCAGGCGTTCCCCTGCAGGAACTGCTTGCAGGCAAACGCCAGTTGCTGCTGGATCAGGGGAGGGTCACGCTCAAGGTCCCCGCAGACTGATGACGCCCCCAAAGGAAAAAGAAGCCATCATGATCCGGGGGCGATCTATAACGCATAAAAAAAAAGGCGCCACCAGGGCGCCTTATTCACTGCACTTCAGTCCAACCGGTCAGACACAACCCGTGGGTTTGGGCAGGCCGCCATACTTGCTGATGGGCTTCATGGGGCCAGTCATCCATTGCTTGAACAGCTCTTTCTTGTCCACATCGATGTACTTGGAAAATTTACGGATGGGCGGTACCACATTGTGCTGCTCGTAGTACTCCCGCGCTTTCAGAACCTGCTCCCAGCGATCATCCGTCATTTCGAAACCATCGGCTTCCGCCATGGCTTTACCAATCTCTGGCGTCCATTCGTTCATGTCCAGAAGATAACCATCTCCATCGCGGGGGGGAATTTGAATACTCATGTTGCTCACTTACCTCTATATAACCTAGTGTTTTACTGTGTTTTTATTTGTATCATACAGGGGATGAGGCGAATATCTACCCCAAGCTTTGTTTGGTAATAGAGAAACATGCGAAAAATGCGGACTGCCCCGGAAACTGCACCCTTGATTCCAAAGCCACAGCCCGTATACTGCGCAGGTTAAATGCCACTGTAGCTCAGTTGGTAGAGCAACGCATTCGTAATGCGTAGGTCCGCGGTTCGATTCCGCGCAGTGGCTCCATACCCCCACCACACCTTTGTTCCCTGAAAAACCGGAGCTACGGACGTTTCCTGGCAGAAACTGAAGCAACCATGCCGTTCAGGGACATTGCTGTCTCACAGCACTCGAAACCTACAGCATCCAGCAGGCCCTTGACCTCAGCAATGCTGATCTTGGGTGCATTCCTGTGCCAGGCAGCAAGAGCCGCTTTGGAGAATCCGGTGACTTCCAGGCCAGCCAGGCACAGACAGAAGTCTTCATCGGTAAAACCTTCAACAGGAAACAGAACAGTGATCCGCCCTCCGGGCTTGCACACCCGCAGTATCTGCCGCGCAAATGCCGCCGGGTCCGGCAACAGGTTGACCAAAGATGCGGAATAAACCATATCGAAACACTTCTCCCGGAACGGCAGAGCACCGGCGTCCGCAGCGGCATAAACGATCTCTGGTCTTCTCTGGCGCGCCTGTTTCAGCATACGCTGGGACAGATCCACTCCCGCAATCTCATAGCCCCGGTCAAAGACATGTTCCGTAAGTCGGCCGGTGGCGCATCCAATCTCTAAAACTCGACATCCGGTTTCTGGTAGATTTTCTGCCAACCAGTCCTGCAGGGTATTCCTGTACCAGTCCAACCGGCCTATTCTGTCAAACAGGGTGATTGGTGAGAATATCAGCAACCACCTTATCTGCAGCGCATAAAGCCAATCCTGCAGGCGCATGCTCATGTGTTTTCTTTCTTCGGCATCCACAGCAACATAAGGACAATAATCCACGCCGCATTGAACATGGGGAAACCTGACAGCGCCAGACCTACCGTACCCAGGGATGTATAGAACACACCGGCTCCCAGGTCCATGATCTGGATAAGCACCATCACGTACATCCACAAACGGTGCTGCTGCGGATTACCGGATATATACAACAATGCCAGACCATAGGCGATAAACCTGGAGGCCAGCATCGCCAGGGGATAGTGCAGGTCTGCATCAGGCAGGGTATGCCCCATGAATTGCAAGAGGGTGTCCGGGGCCAGGAGATAGAATCCTCCCAGAATGATCTGTATGGTTCCAACCACCCGCAATAGCCAAGATGTCTTTTTCATATTCACTTCCTCTGGTTTTCAGTCGTTGACGCAGTATAGGGAAGTCAGTATATTTTATGAAGTAGTTACCAATTAGTTACTTAGGTGCAATTTGAATAGTATTGAGCAGAACCAGCCCTGCGAGGATCAGTGCCCGGTCAAGATCACCGCTGACATCATTGGCAGCAAATGGACGACCCTGGTCATCCGTGAATTGTTGACAGGCAAAAAACGTTACAGCGAAATCCAGAAAGCCCTTGCCGGCATCAGTCCCAAAATGCTTACCGCCAGACTCCGGTTGCTGGAGAGCCGAAAGCTGGTAACCAGAACCGCCTTTCCCACCATCCCCCCCACCACGGAGTATGAACTCACAGCAACCGGGAGAAAGCTGGAAAAGGTACTGGGCGAAATGGCCATATTTGGCAATGAGCTGAAGAAACTGGATCAAGATTGAGGTCTGAGGGGCATAGCCCTCTTCACACCCGGGCATACCGGGTATTTCTCCCCAGCCAACGCTGCACCAGGGGCTGTACCACTTCTGGATGCCGGGCCAGTATCCGGTCAGCCGCCTCCCGTGCCAGATCCAGCATGGCCTGGTCGCGCAGGATATCGGCGATGCGGAACTGCATCTCCCCGGTCTGGCGCACTCCCAGCACCTCCCCCGGCCCCCTAAGCTCCAGATCCTTGCGGGCAATCACGAAACCGTCGCTGCTGTCCCGCAACACCGCCAGGCGCTCCCGGGCAGTTTCACCCAGGGGAGGGTGATAGAGCAGCACACAATGGCTTTCCACCGTGCCCCGCCCTACCCGGCCCCGCAGCTGATGGAGTTGGGACAGCCCCAGGCGTTCGGGATTCTCGATGATCATCAGGCTGGCATTGGGCACATCCACGCCGACTTCGATGACCGTGGTGGCCACCAGCAGGTGAATTTCCCCCGCCTTGAACGCCTGCATGACCTGTTCCTTCTCCTGCGGCGACAGGCGCCCGTGCACCAGCCCCACTTGCAGACCCTGCAGTTCCTCCTGCAGTTCTGCAGCCACGTCTTCCGCCGCCTGGCATTGCAGCGCTTCAGATTCTTCGATAAGAGTGCATACCCAGTACGCTTGGCGTCCCTGGGCGCAGGCAGCGCGCACCCGTTCGATGATCTGATCCCGGCGCTGGTCAGAGACCACCACGGTGGTCACCGGGGTCCGCCCCGGGGGCAGTTCATCGATGACAGACAGATCCAGGTCGGCATACGCCGTCATGGCCAGGCTACGGGGAATGGGCGTGGCGGTCATGATGAGCTGGTGAGGATACAGGCCGCTCCCGGCGCCTTTCTCCCGCAGAGCCAGGCGCTGGTGCACGCCAAAACGGTGTTGCTCGTCCACGATCACCAGGCCCAGGGAATGGTATTGCACATCCTCCTGAAACAGAGCCTGGGTGCCGACCAGCACCCCCGTTCGCCCGGCGTGCAGCTCTTCCAGAAGCAGTTGACGGGCCTTGCCTTTGACGCTGCCGGACAACCAGCCCACGGGTATCTGCAACGGCTCCAGCCACTGCCGGAAGCTCTTCAGATGCTGCTCGGCAAGCAGCTCCGTAGGCGCCATGAGGGCCACCTGATAACCGCTGGCCACGGCCTGCAAAGCAGCCATGGCGGCCACAACGGTCTTTCCTGATCCCACATCTCCCTGCACCAGCCTCAGCATGGGCTGGCGCTGGACCATGTCCGTACAGATTTCATCCAACACCCGTTGCTGGGCGGTCGTGAGGGAAAAGGGCAGGTTTGCGGCCAGAGCCTCCTGCAGGCTCTTGCCGCCGTCGAGAACCGGCCCCTGATGGCTGCGGTGCAGCTGCCGCGCCTGACGCAGGCTGAGCTGGTGCGCCACCAGTTCCTCGAAAGCCAGGCGCTGCTGGGCAGGATGCTGACCTTCCAGAAGCTGTAACTGGGGCGCATCGGGAGGCGGACGGTGCAGGTAGCTGATGGCCTCGCTCAAAGGCATGAGCCGGTATTCCTCCAGCAGATCTGCCGGCAGCCATTCCTGGAGCCCGGCGCTGCTGTTGCGCAGCATTGCCAGGGCCTTTTCCGTGAGATCCCGCCAACTGAGCTGATGCATGCCTTCAGTGGTGGGATAGACGGGGGTGAGGCTGGCCGCCTCCGCAGGCGCTTCGTCCTCCGCCACCGGCCGGTACTCGGGATGCACCAGTTCCAGGCAGGCCGGGCCGTTGCGCACTTCGCCAAAACAGCGCAGGCGTAAACCGGGCTTCAGGGCGTTCTTTTGCGCCGCGCTGAAATGAAAAAAACGCAGAATGACACGTCCACTGCCATCATTCAGGTGCACCAGCAAAGAACGGCGGCGGCCAAAGCGAATCTCCGCATGCTCGATCTCTCCTTCGATCGCCGCTTCCCCGCCACTGTGCAACTGTCCCATGGGCACGATACGGGTACGATCCTGATAGCGCAGGGGAAGATGAAACAGCACATCCTGCACTGTCTCTATGTCCAGGCGGGCGAGGCGCTCGGCACTTTTGGGCCCCACGCCCTTGAGAACGGTTACCGGCAGGCGGGAAAGCTCGTCAGGACTCGCAGTCAAATCGTGGATTCTCCTTGGGCACTGGCAACAGGCCAGTCAACAGCCTACAATCCTCCGCATTGTAACCCGTAGCAACCCCAACCACAGCCGTGCACCTGCTTCCCAGAGTCATACGCCGCAAACTCGAATCCCGCCGCCTGGAGAAAGAAAAACAGGAAGACCTGCGGGCTTGCCAAACCATTGACATATCCCAACTGCGCACGGTCTGCCTGGCCCTGGGGCCTTACCGGAATCTCACTACCCTGACGGCTTCCATTCTGTTCCTGCATCCCCACTGCCAGGTACTCAACCACGGTGGCGCACGCATCTTCGAAGACCCGGAGCTGGATTTCCTGTTGCACCCGGACAGGAAAACAACCGATAACTTCCTGCGGTATGCCATACAGATCTCCACCAAGGGCCAGCGGGGCAAGACCGGCGGCTCCATCGTGCACTCCCACGCTTTCGATGAAAAACACAAGCTGGGGCGGCTGTACAGGGAGCATTTCGGCGACCGGCTCATCAAGGATGAAATCCATTCCCTGTTCTGGAAGGAATCCCTGCGCACTTCCCTGCACCTGCGCAAGCACAGTATCGATCTGGAACAACTGTTCTTTACCGAGCCCCGCCTGCGCTTTCTGCTGCCCATCCGCAACCCCCTGGACAGCGCCACCTCCAACCTGCGCACGGGACATGCCAAACTGTTTGGGTTGGGGAAATCTCCGGATATCACCCGCGTGCTGGATGCCATTCTCGATGAGATTCTGTGGGTAATGGAAAAGCAGGACCAATATCCGGCGCGTTTTTTCCACTTTCTGGAAAACGATTTCGGTTCGGAGCAGGCCCAGGCCCTGGCCGCATTTCTGGATCTAGACGCCAACCCGGCCTGGGTGAGCGTGGTGCAGGAAGCCTTCGACATCGACAAACACTACAGCCATCCAAAGGAGCTGACCCAGCACTACACTGTTGCTGTGCAGCAGCGCTTTTCCCCCTGGCCCAGACTCCAGGAGAAGCTCCTGGCATTTGCCGGATAAGAAGACAAGAGCCGTACTGCGTTTGCCTGTATTGACGGCTGCCTTCAGTGGGCCTCCTCCCAGTTATCCCCCACGCCCACGTCCACCACCAGGGGTACGGCCAGTTCCGCCGCACCTTCCATGATGGCGCGCACCTTGTCCGTCACCGCCGGCACCTGCTCCTCCTGCACTTCGAACACCAGCTCATCGTGCACCTGCATGATCATGCGCACGGGCGGTTCTTTCTCCCGCAGCCAGGCGTCCATACGGTTCATGGCGCGCTTGATGATGTCTGCAGCCGTGCCCTGCATGGGCGCGTTGATAGCGGTGCGTTCGGCGGCGGCGCGGCGCATGCCGTTGCGGGAATTGATCTCGGGCAGGTAGAGCCGCCGACCGAACAGAGTTTCTACATAGCCGTCTTCATGGGCCTGCTCACGGATATTGTCCATGAAGGCTTTCACACCGGGGTAGCGGTTGAAATACAGCTCCACGTATTCCTGTGCTTCCTGGCGGCCTATGCCCAACTGCCTGGCCAGGCCGAAAGCGGACATGCCATAGATGAGGCCGAAATTGATGGCCTTGGCCCGGCGCCGGGCCTCGGCGTCCACGGCCTCGGGAGAGTCGAAGCCAAACACCTCCGCCGCCGTGGCCCGGTGGATGTCCAGTCCCTGGGCAAAAGCTTTGCGCAGACCTTCGTCCCCCGACAAATGCGCCATGATGCGCAACTCGATCTGGGAATAGTCCGCCGCCAGCATCTTGCAGCCCGTCTCGGGCACGAAGGCCTTGCGGATGCGCCGGCCCTCCTCGGTACGCACGGGAATGTTCTGCAGGTTGGGATCCGAGGAACTCAGTCGTCCGGTAGCCGCCACGGCCTGGTGATAACTGGTATGCACCCTTCCTGTATCCGGATCCACCATTTCAGGCAGCTTGTCCACGTAGGTGGATTTGAGCTTGGCCAGACCCCGGTGTTCCAGAATCACCGCCGGCAGTTCCTCCCCCTTGTCGGCGAGTATCTGCAACACTTCCTCGGAAGTGGACGGCGCCCCCTTGGGGGTTTTCTTTACCACTTCCATGCCCAGCTCTTCAAAAAAGACATGGCCGATCTGTTTGGGCGAGCCCAGGTTGAAAGTATGACCCGCAATCTCATAGGCGCGTTGTTCCAGGTCGTGGAGCTTGCGCGCCAGTTCGGCACTCTGTTTTTCCAGCAGAGCGGTGTCGATGCGCACCCCAGTGCGTTCCATGCGAGAGAGCACCGGCACCAGGGGCATTTCGATCTCCCGGAACACCCGGCAGGGACCTTCCTCCTTTTCCAGACGGGGCCAGAGGATCTCGTGCAGACGCAAGGTGACATCCGCATCCTCGGCAGCATAGGGCGCGGCCTGCTCCAGGTCGATCTGGTTGAAGGTCAGCTGCTTGGCCCCCTTGCCGGCAATATCCGTGAAGCTGATGGTGTCGTGGCCCAGGTATTTCCTGGCCAGGGAGTCCATGTCATGGCGGGTGGCGGTGGAATCCAGCACATAGGATTCCAGCATGGTGTCGAAAGCGATACCGTCCATCTCTATGCCGTAGCGGGCGAGAATGCTCATATCGTACTTGAGATTCTGCCCCAGCTTGGCCTGGCCGGCGTCTTCGAGCAGCGGCCGCAACTGGGCCAGCACCCAGTCCCGTTCCAGCTGCACCGGCGCGCCGGGATAGTCGTGAGCCACGGGAACATAGGCCGCTTCCCCCGCTTTCACCGCAAAAGACAAGCCCACCAGTTCCGCCTGCATGTAGTCCAGGCTGGTGGTTTCCGTGTCGAAGGCAAACAGCACAGATTCTTTCAGGCGCTTCAGCCAGTCCTCAAAGATCTTCCTGTCCAGGATCAGGGCATAATCGGTGTCCGGAGCGGCTGGCGTGGCTTCGGGAGCAGCGCCGCTCTCCTCCTCCAGAGCCGCCAGCAGGCGGTTGGCCTCGATGTGCTCGTAGAGTTTCCGCAGTGCCTCGACGTCCGGCTTACCCGGCTTGAGATCCTCGGGGCGCAGATCCAGGGGCACATCGGTCTTGATGGTGGTGAGCTGCCGGGACAGGGGCAGTTGTTCCAGACTGGCGCGCAGGCTCTCGCCGATCTTGCCCTTGATCTCGTCGGCATGGGCCACCAGTCCGTCCAGAGAATCATATTGCCCCAGCCACTTGGCCGCCGTCTTGGGTCCGCACTTGGGCACCCCGGGAATGTTGTCCGAAGCATCCCCCATGAGGGCCAGGTAATCGATGATCTGCTCCGGCTTCACACCGAACTTCTCCACCACCCCTTCGGCATCCAGGTAGCGGTTGCTCATGGTGTCGATGAGGCTGACGTGATCATTCACCAGCTGGGCCATGTCCTTGTCCCCCGTGGATACCAGGGTGGTCATGCCCTGCTCCGCCGCCTGGCGCGCCAAGGTGCCGATGACATCATCCGCCTCCACGCCGTCTACCACCAGCACTGGCAGCCCCATGGCACGCACGATCTCGTGCAGACGGTCGATCTGCGCTTTCAGATCCTCCGGCGCGGGAGGGCGGTTGGCTTTGTACTGGTCATAGAGGTCATCCCGAAACGTCTTGCCCGGCGCATCAAACACCACCGCCATGTACTTGGGCTGGTAGTCCTTGATGAGCTTGCGCAGCATGTTCACCACCCCCACGATGGCCCCGGTGGGCTCGCCCCGGGAATTGGTCAGGGGCGGCAGGGCGTGGTAGGCGCGAAACAGGTAGGACGAGCCGTCCACCAGGATGAGATCAGGCTTTTCAGACATGGAAAGAGGACTGGAATGGGATGAAATACTGTTGGCAGTTTAGCACTTTCAGAAGAAGGGGTGTTTGGGTCTGAAGTTATTAACCCGGCACCAATATAGGTGATGCTCAGGGCTGTGTTCTCAGGGAGAAAGCCCTCTGGGCATATTGGATACTGGGCGGCTCTCCATTGTATTCTTGTGGCACTCAAATCCCTTTGCGCCCAAGTAAGAATAACGATGTCTGAAATCTACTGTGAAATCATGCTTTACCATGAAAATGCAGAGGCAGTCGAAGCATTGCGAGACAGCCTCTCTCCTTCTGGCAAGGACCAGGAGCGCCCGTTTGGCTCCTACACCGTGGAAAGCGGCATGGTGGACGATCATGTCATCATTGCATCCATCGCAGGATTGCTGGACATAGATCTGCTGATGGTCGAGTTGACGACAACGGATCCCGACTGGCTCTATGTCACGATTTTCGATTCCAAAACCGGTCATGAAGAAGCCTGGTGTTTCCGCAAGGGCAAGAAGAAAACCACGCTGAAAACCCTTAGCAATGCGATACGCAAGAAGTCCAGGGCGGCGGATCTCTATTTTGCGATAGCCGACCAGGAAAAGGACAAGCTCGCCAGTTTTCTGAAAGACAAAACCCTTTCCCTGGATATGGTGATCGATGGGGCGCCACTGTTGTACCACATCCTGGCCATGGGAAGCCTGCGTCTCATGAAACTGGCGGTGCAACACGATCTGAACTTGCATGAAAAGGTTGCGCAAACCCGTTGGATCGAAAGTCGGCATGGCGCTTTCCAGACCTTTGAGGCCGTCAGGGGCATGAACCTGTTGAGCATCGCGGTGCTGCTGCAGGCAGCGCCAATGGTCAAGTTTCTTGTTGAACAGGGTCTCGACGTCAACGCGGAAGACGAAAACGGCAACACGCCGCTGTGCCTGGCCGCGGAAGAACGGACCATGCACAAGCTCATCGAGCCCCTGATCGAGGCGGGCGCGGATATCAATCATCAGAACCATAAGGGATACACCCCCCTGATGATTCTGCTGGAAGGTAACGAATACAACGCCAAGAAGACCATTGCCGTGGCGGAAAAATGGATAGCGCTTGGCGCGGATATCAAGCGGGTGTGCCCGGATGGCACCAATGCGCTGTGGCTGGTCATGAACAAGGATCAGGCGCTCATCGATTTTGTGCAATCGAAAGGCGTGACCGAATACATCGTACCGGAAGGTCTCTATGATGACATGCCCCTGGCGGCAAAACTTGAACGCGCCTTGTGGAAAAATGACGTCCCCTCGTTCAAAAGCTACCTGAAACCCGATGACCTGAGCAGACAGGAGCAGGCGGAACTGCTCCACAAGGCCGCCGCACAGGGCCGGCTGAAGATTATCAGGATACTGATTGAGCAGGGTGTACCCCCCTATCTGATGCGGCGAGGATTTTTCGCTCACCAGATTGCGAGCCATGAACGGCAGCGGGAAGCGGCGCACTATCTGAAAGAACAGATGGATGATTTCTTTGCCCGGCAGAAAGAAGGCATCGCTGCGGCGCGACCGTGGTTCGACAAGCTGATGACCACACTTACCGATATCGGGAATCAGGTGGCCACAGCTGGAGCCTCAAAATCCGTGGACCTGTCGGCACTGAAGCCGTTCGAAGGAGATCCTTTCATGCGCAAATTCACCCCCGAACAGCTGACGCACTGGGCGTATGCATCCACCCTCTACCAGAACAAGCGCTTATCGAGCTGGATGGATGATAAATTCAACATCTATTTCCAGAAGGGGGAATTGCCGGAAGGAATGACCGTCAAAATCAGTGTGGAAGAAAATCCACAGGTTTTGGATATCGGAAAAGATATCTGACCACTCACCCGGTAGTCATACACTTCTCGTAAGGAAAGGGCGTCAAACTACTCCAAATCGTCGATCATCAGTTGACTCGGCCCTTACGGATTGGGTGTAAAATCCCCCCATGAAGATCCACCTCATCGCCGTGGGCGACAAGATGCCCCGCTGGATACAGGACGGCTACGCGGAATACGCGGGACGCATGCCGCCGGAATGCCGCTTGCAGCTGGTGGAGATCAGCGCCAGGCACCGGGGAAAGAATGCTGATATCGCCCGCATCACCCGGGACGAAGGCAGAACCATGCTCGATGCCATTCCCCGCGGCAGCCGTATCATCGCCCTGGAGGTGAAGGGCCGCGCCTGGAGCACAGAGGACCTGGCCCGGCAGTTGGACAACTGGATGGCTTCAGGGCAGGATGCGAGCCTGCTGGTGGGCGGGCCGGAAGGGCTGGCCCCCGAGTGCAGGGAGCAGGCCGATCAACTGTGGTCTCTGTCCCCCCTGACTCTGCCCCATCCCCTGGTGCGGGTAGTGGTGGCGGAACAGCTTTACCGGGCCTGGAGTATTCTACGCAATCACCCTTATCATAGGGGCTGATTTCAGTCATCAGTCAGGGAGTACCGGAGCCCATGTCATTTCTTCGAAACCGTTCTGCCAAAGCCTCCTCCGTTTCTGTTTCCAGCCACAGGCTGACTGGGCTTTACTTCCTCATACTGGGCGCACTGCTGCTGGTATTTTGGCAGCCCCTTGCCCATGGCAACGAAGTCGATATATCCGCGTTGGAGAAACCCTATACCGGGGATCTTGCAGAACTGAAGAAACGCCGCCTGATTCGCGCGCTAGTGGTGTACAGCCCAACGGATTTCTTTTTCGTCAAAGGAAAACCCAGCGGCATGCAGGTGGAACTGCTCAAGGAATATGAGAAACAGCTGAATGCCGGCATCAAGCGCGAGAGCGACCGGATCAATATTGTTTTCATCCCCGTGCCCTTTGCCGATCTCATCCCCAGACTTCAGGCGGGCAAGGGCGATATTGCGGCACATTTCCTCACGGAAACACCGGAACGCCGGAAAAACCTGCGCTTCGTATCCGCAAAACGGGTGAAGGTATCCGAACTGGTGGTGGCGAGCAAGGATACTCCCCTGCCCGGCGACTTGGATGGCCTGGCGGGGCTCACCTTGAAAGTCCTGCCCAACAGCAGTTACCTGGAACACCTGAAAGCCTTGAACCAGGATTTTTCCCGGCGTGGACTCAAGCCCATGGATATCCAGACGGTCGATCCGCAACTAAGCAGCGAGGACATCCTGGAAATGGTAAATGCCGGGGTGATAAAAATGACGGTGATAGATGGCTACAAAGCAAAGCTTTGGAAAAAGGTTCTGCCAGACATCCAGGTCGGAGATAACCTGGCTGTCAGCCGGGACAACTACCTGGGTTGGGCCGTGCGGGCCAACAACCCGGAACTGGCCGCAGACCTGCAGCGTTTCTGGAAAAAGGTGAGAAAAGGCACCCTGCTGGGCAATATGCTCATCAAGCGCTATTACAAGACCACCCGCTGGATCAAGAACCCTGCCCAGGAACAGGCCAGAGACAAGTTCTCGCAGCTCCTCCGCTTGTTCAAGAAGTACGGTGACAAATACGGTTTTGATGCCCTGGCCCTGGCCGCCCAGGGGTTTCAGGAATCCGAACTGGATCAGAGCCGCCGCAGTCACCGGGGCGCCATCGGCATTATGCAATTGCTGCCTTCCACCGCAGCGGACAAGAACATAGGTATCCCGGACATTTCCACCGAGGAGAACAACATACACGCCGGTGCGCGTTACATGGCTTTCCTGCGTGACCGGTATTTTTCCGACCCGGCCATCGCTCCTGTAGATCGGATGGCCTTCTCCTGGGCCGCTTACAATGCCGGACCGGCAAAGGTGCGAAAAATGCGTGCCAAGGCACAAGAAATGGGGCTGGATCCCAACCGCTGGTTCGGGAACGTGGAAGTGGCGGCAGCCAGGATCGTCGGACGCGAGACTGTACGTTATGTGGCCAACATCTACAAGTACTACACCGCCTACAAATATCTGATGCAGGCGGAGGGGATAAAACCCAGCGCCTCATGATCGTCCTGGCATCGCAATCCCCCCGTCGTAGCGAACTGCTGGCCCAGATCGGGATAGAACACAGCATTTCTCCGGTGGACATTGATGAAACCCCGGGAATCGATGAAGCCGCAGAAGCCTTCGTGCAACGGATCACCTGGGAAAAGGCTTCCGTGGGACGCGCCCTGCATCCCGGCAAAGCCGTACTCGCAGCGGACACCTGCGTGGTGCTGGATGGCCAGCTTCTGGGCAAGCCCCGCCACGAGGAACATGCCGTGGAGATGCTCCTGAGTCTTGCCGGCCGCAGCCACGAGGTGCTTAGCGGCGTGGCCCTGTTCTCCGGCCAGGGTGAGAGTTACCGCCTGAGCCGCAGCCAGGTGCGCTTCCGCCCTGTCAGCAAAGCAGAAGCCCGGCGCTACTGGTCCACCGGAGAGCCCGCCGACAAAGCCGGAGGCTACGCGATTCAGGGACGAGGCGCATTGTTCATCGAGCACATCGCTGGCAGCTATTCCGGCGTCATGGGATTACCCCTGTTCGAAACCGGAGAATTACTCGCCGAAGCCGGTCTGCTGAAGGTGTAACATAGAAAGATGAGCGAGGAGATCCTTATCAATGTCACACCACCAGAGACCCGGGTCGCCCTGATCGAGAATGGCGTTGTCCAGGAAGTGCTCATCGAGCGCACCGCCAACCGGGGACTGGTGGGAAACATCTACAAGGGCAAGGTGTGCCGGGTACTGCCGGGCATGCAGGCTGCCTTCGTGGATGCCGGACTCTCCCGGGCAGCTTTTCTGCATGCCGCGGATATCAGCAACAGCACGGGGGACAAATCCACAGACATCACCCAGCTGGTGCAGGAAGGCAGCTACATCGTGGTGCAGGTGGTGAAAGACCCCCTGGGGTCCAAAGGCGCGCGCCTCACCACCAACATCTCCATTCCTTCCCGCTACCTGGTGTACATGCCCAACAACAGCACCACCGGCGTATCCCAGAAGATCGAAGATGAAGAGGAGCGCCAGCGGCTGAAACAGATTCTGCGGGAAGTGGCGGAAGAATGCGGGCTCAAAGGCGGCTTCATCGCCCGCACCGCGGCGGAAGGCATAGACGCTGATGAACTGCGCCAGGACATGATCTTCCTCCAGCGCCTGTGGCAATCCATCCAGGAAAAGGCCCACGGCACCAACAGCATCCGCATCGTCCACGAAGATCTGCCCCTGGCCCTGCGCGCCCTGCGGGATCTGGCGGGTCCGGAAGTGGAAAAGATCAGCATCGACTCCCGCTCCACCTGGGAAAAAGCCATGCACTTCGCCGAGAAGTTCAATAAGGACATTGCTGACCTGGTGAAGTACTACCCCGGCGAACGCCCCCTGTTCGACCTGTACAACGTGGAAGACGAAATCCAGAAAGCCCTGGCCCGGCGCGTGGACCTGAAGTCCGGCGGACATCTCATCGTCGATCAGACCGAGGCCATGACCACCATCGATGTGAACACCGGTGGCTTCGTGGGCCATCACAATCTGGAAGAGACCATCTTCAAGACCAACCTGGAAGCCGCACAGGCCATCTGCCGCCAGCTGCGCCTGCGCAACCTGGGCGGCATCATCATCATCGACTTCATCGACATGGCTGAAGCCGAGCACAAGCGCCAGGTGATGCGCGCCCTGGAACGCTGCCTGTCCCGGGATCACGCTCGCACCACCGTGTGCGAGGTATCCTCCCTGGGCCTGGTGGAGATGACCCGCAAGCGCACCCGCGAGTCCCTGGAGCATGTGCTCTGCGACAACTGCCCCACCTGCAACGGCCGGGGCTATATCAAGACCGCAGAAACCACCTGCTACGAAATCTTCCGCGAGATCCTGCGTGAAGCGCGCCAGTTCGAGAGCCAGTCCCTTCTGGTGCTGGCGTCACAGGAAGTGGTGGACCGGCTTTTGGACGAGGAATCCCAGGAACTGGCGGAACTGGAACAGTTCATCGGCAAACCCATACGCCTGCAGGCGGAAGGGCTCTACACCCAGGAACAGTATGATGTGGTGCTGGTATAGCACACTGCTGAGCCGGGAGCGCTGAGTTGTTCTGGAGCATCTTCAGAGGTCTCGGAACATTTGTCACGCGGCTGCTGTATCTGATCATCGTCATTGGCGCTGTGGCCAAGGTGCTGACCTTCAGCTTTGCCCTGTATGCCGAATCCCACAAAGAAGTCATCGAGAACATCGCCAGCCGTATCGTTGGCGTACCCGTACGCTTTGCACGCATCCAGACCTACTGGGCCGGCGTCACGCCGCGCCTCTGGGTACGGCAACTCACCCTGGGTGAAAAAGAACAGCTTGCATTGGGCGATGCCCTGGTAGGCGTCAATCTGCGCGCCCTGAGCCACTGGCAGGAAAATCTGCCCCTGAACATCCGTCTGGAAGGCACGCGCATCCAGGTATTGCGTGACGCCCAGGGCAAGACCCGCATTCTCGGCGTACTGCAGCATCACCGAGGCATCAATCTTCCCTCTTACATACACCTGTCGGACACGGCCCTGGACTGGGTGGACGAAAAGCGCCATACCGAAGTGCATCAGGAACACCTTAACGTGCAACTGGTCACCCGGGGACGGCACAGCAGCCTGCGCATCGCCTCGGCCCAGGAGGGCTTCTTGATCCGTGGCGAGATCGACGGCTCCATTACCCGGGCGAACTGGTCCGGACGCTTTTGGTCCCGGGGCGACGCCCTGCAATCGGAAAAATTTCTGCAGGCCTATCTGCCCGACGACTACTCTCTTTCCAATCTGCAGCTAAGCTACGAGTTGTGGAGCTACTGGAGCGCGGGAACTCACAAAGCCACCCGCATAAGGTTCGACATGGATGGCGTAGAGCTGCATGCTCCCGACGGCGGCGCCCTGGCCCTGTCCGCCCTCCGGGGTGATCTGCTCTACCAGAAGCAGGGAAGAGACTGGACCCTGCAGCTGGGGGATCTGCAGCTGCGCATCAACGACAAGGTGCTGAAAGAAACCCACATGGCCCTGCAGGCGCGGGACGGGCGGCTGCAGCTGGGTATATCCCGGATCGACCTGGCCACTATCATGCCCCTGGTGTCCCTGCTGCCTGACAATCAACCTGCCAAAACCCTCCTGGGCAGCCTGGCCCCCAGGGGCGAACTGACGGATTTACGCGCCAGCAGTCCCGACCCTCTCTTTGCGGAGCTGACAATCCACAGCCGCTTTCAAGGGCTTTCCCTGAATCCCTGGAAAGGGCTGCCAGGAATCAACAACTTCAGTGGCCAGCTGGCCCTGGAAGACCGGCGCATGCTTCTCGACCTGGATACCACACAAGCCCAGGTGAAGTTCGACACCCTGTTCCGTGATCCCCTGGACATCCAGCGCCTGTACGGCCAGCTGGAATGGCGGCAGATCTCCGATGGCGGCTGGATCCTGCAGGGTGACCGCCTGCTCCTCGACACGCCGGATCTGCAGACCCTGAGCCGTCTGAAGGTGGAACAGTCGCCAGGGGAGGCGCCCATCATGGACATGCAGACCGATTTCCATGATGGCAATGGCAGCCAGGCCGGGCGCTATTACCCGGTGGGGATCATGAGCCCCGGCCTGGTGAACTGGCTGGACAAATCCATCGTCTCCGGCCAGGTCACCCAAGGCAGTTTTTTGTTTCACGGCCCTCTGGCCAAAGGCCACTTTCCTTTTCACAAGACCCACGACGGCCATTTTGAGATTGCCTTCGATGTGGAAAACCTTAAGCTGGCCTACAGAAAGGGATGGCCCCCCCTCAGGCAGGTACAGGGCCATGTCCGTTTTCACAACAATGATCTCAGCATCCACGCCAGCCAGGGGCGCATCTACAACAGCAGGATCAGCCACGCCAAGGCCATTATCCCATCCCTGAAACCCCTGGCGCCTCTCCAGGTCAGCGGCCAGGTGGCCGGGCCGGGCAATGATCCTTTGCGCCTGCTGCGCAACACGCCCCTGAGGCACAGTTTGGCATCCCGAATACAGGGCATGGCCCTGGATGGCAACATCCGCCAGCAACTGGATCTTGACATTCCCCTGCACCATTCCACTTCGGGAAAGCAACCCCAGACCGCGTTTTCTGCCCGGGTGAATTTCAAGGGCAACAAACTGATCCTGCAACAGCAGCAGCTGGTGGTGCAGGATATCCAGGGGCAACTGAAAATCAACAATGCAGGCCTGCACGCCACTGATCTGCGGGGCACTGCGTTGAGCGGCCCCCTGCGTATCAGCATCACCCCCGACGAGATGGGCACCCGAATCACCGCCCAGGCCAGACTGCCTGCTCCAGGCATCCTGGCCCAGTATCCGTGGCTGGAACCTTTGTCCCTGTCCGGCCGGGCCGACATGGATATCACCCTGAATATTCCGGGTATTCGCCATCCTGACCAAAGAACATCCTTGCAGATCCGTTCTTCTCTAGAAGGCATGACCCTGGACCTGCCCGACCCCCTGGGCAAGGGGGCCGGAAACCGCATTCCACTGAAGATCGATATGCAGCTCGACGCTGACGGCCCCCGCCATACTACCCTGAACTACGGCAGCCGCCTGAACCTGACCCTGAAGCAGGACCCGGAAAAAGGCGCCGATGTCTATCTCAACCTATCTTCCCTGCCGCTGCGCCCCTGGGCCGCCCTTCTGGGACGATCACAGAAGGCCCCTCCTGATACCACCACCCTGCGCCACCTGGTACTGGGCATAGACAAGCTGTCCGTTCCGCCTCTCAAGACCGGGAAGTTCAAGCTGAAGCTCAGACGCCAGGGTGAGAACTGGCAAGGGGATATCCTGGCGGACAGCCTGTCGGGCACCCTGAGTTTCGCCAGGGACTTCACCAGCCGCCCCCTGATACTACGTTTGCAGCACTTGGCCATCGATACCCTGAACGAGACTCCTGATAACAAACAAAGCCGGATAGATGACGACTCCACGCCACTGCAACCACGCAGTTTTCCCGCTCTGGATGTGAGCAGTGAAACCCTGTTGCTCAACGGCGCCGATATAGGCCGGCTCACGCTGAACTCCCACCTGGAAGACAATCACCAGGCCATCGACAAAGTGGAGCTCCATGGCAAGCTGCTGGACCTGTCTGCCCACGGGAACTGGGAGCCCGGCGCCCACGGCAGCATCACCTGGCTCAAAGGCAGTCTCACCACAGATAACATGGGCAGGCTGCTGAAGAAAGCCATGCACAAGAAGCTGCTTTCAGGCGGCCGCACCTACCTGAGCTTCGACCTGAGCTGGCCGGGTGCGCCCTTCCGCCTCAACCTCGAACAGCTACAGGGGCAGGCCCAGTTGGACATGGCCCAGGGCCGCTTTCTCAACTTCAAGCCCGGCCTGGCCCGTGTTCTGGGGCTGATCAATTTTCAAAGCCTGGGACGCCGTCTCAAGCTGGACTTCAAGGATGTGTACAAGGAAGGACTGGCCTTTGACACCATTCTGGGAAACTTCCAGTTTGACGCCGGCTATCTGTACACCAACAACCTGGAGATTTCCGGTCCGTCCGCCACTATTCTCATCGCCGGCAACGTGGATCTGATCAATGAAACCTATGACCAGGTGCTGTCCGTGTCCCCAAGACTGGACGCCACTTTGCCCGTGGCCAGTGCTATTGCCGGCGGGCCTGTCGCCGGAGTAGCAGTGCTGCTGGCGCAACAGGCTTTTTCCAAGGACCTGGAAAAAGCCCAGCGCATCACCTACAACGTCAGCGGCAGCTGGGATGATCCCCAGGTCACTCGCCTGAGCAACAGCGATAAAAAAGAAACGCCACCAGCCAGCCTCCTTGACCAGTAACCGACAAATCCCCCTCCACATGGTATTCTTGAAAAAGGAACAGCCATCAGCACTTTGCCGACACCCATGACAGAAACCATATTCAAGGCCGCTTGCATACAGCTTGCATCAGGCTCCAACGTGAACGCCAATCTCCTGGAAGCCGAGCGTTTCATCGAGCATGCCGCCCGGGAAGGCTGCCGACTGATCGTGCTGCCGGAAAATTTCGCCTTTATGGGCGCACGCTGCCAGGATATGTACAAAATCCGGGAACTGGACAATGACGGACCTATCCAGCATTTCCTTTCCCAGACCGCGCAGAAACTGGGCATCTGGCTGGTGGGGGGCACCATCCCCATCGCGGCCGGCCAGGGCGACAAGCTGCGCGCCGCCTGCCTGCTGTACAACGACAGGGGTGAAAGAGTGGCCCGCTACGACAAGATGCACCTGTTCGACGTGAACCTGGTGGAAACGGACGAACAGTACGTGGAATCCGAAACCATCGAACCCGGCAGTGAGCTGTGCGTGGTGGACACTCCCTTCGGCAAACTGGGGCTGTCCGTGTGTTACGACCTGCGCTTCCCGGAAATGTATCGCGCCATGCTGGATCAGGACGTGGAGATTCTCGCCCTCCCCGCTGCCTTCACCGCCATGACCGGCGAAGCGCACTGGGACGTGCTGCTGCGCGCCAGGGCCATTGAGAACCTGTGTTATGTCCTGGCCGCCGCCCAGGGCGGTTTCCATATCAGTGGACGCAAGACCTGGGGGCACAGCATGATCATCGATCCCTGGGGCAGCAGGCTGGCGGAACAGACCAGTGGCAACGGCCCCCTCGTCGCCAATCTCGACCGGGGTTTCATGGAAGCCACCCGGCGCAATTTTCCCAGCCTGCAGCACCGCCGCATTCACTGCAAATAACCGAGCACGACATCCATGAGCAATACCCTTAACCTGGCCCGGGAGACCTTGCTGTCTCCCGCCGGCATCGACGATCAGCATCTTCAACGCATCATGAACAGGCTCATGAGCAGCCGGCTTGATGCGGCAGACCTGTATTTCCAGTACAGCCGCCAGGAGTCCTGGGTGCTGGACGACGGCATCATCAAGGAAGGCAATTTCAACCTGGAACAGGGCGCCGGGCTGCGTGCCATCAGCGGTGAAAAAACCGGCTTCGCCTATACGGAAGACCTGCACCTGGAAAATCTGCTGGAAGCGGCTTCCTGCGCCCACGCCATCACCCAGGCAGGCCAGAGTGGGCGTATCGCCGTTACCGGCCGGGAGAGCCGGGAAATTCTGTATCCCAGCCTGAATCCCCTGGAAAGCCTGCCTGATGCCCAAAAGATCGATCTGCTGAAACAACTGGACGCCGCCGCCAGAGCCGCAGATCCCCGGGTGAAACAGGTCACCGTCAACCTGGTTGCCAACCAGGATACCATTCTGGTCATGGACAACCAGGGGCATCTCGCCGCTGACCTGCGGCCCCTGATCCTGTGCTATGTGAATGTCATCGTCGAAGAGAATGGACGCCGGGAACAGGCAGGAACCGGCGGAGGCTGTCGCGGCCCCCTGACCTGGTTCCTGGAAGACGACCGCGCCTTGGGCTATGCCCGGGAGGCGGTGCGCCAGGCCCTGGTGAATCTGGAAGCCATCGATACCCCTGCAGGCGCTATGACCGTGGTGTTGGGACCGGGATGGCCAGGCATACTGCTGCACGAGGCCGTGGGCCACGGCCTGGAAGGCGACTTCAACCGCAAGGGGCTGTCAGCCTTCTCCGGGCGTATCGGTGAAAAGGTCGCCTCCCCTCTGTGCACTGTGGTGGACGACGGCACCTTACCGGGCCGCCGCGGCTCCCTCACCGTGGACGATGAAGGCACCCCCGCCAGCAATACCGTACTCATCGAGAACGGCATTCTCAAAGGCTATATGCAGGACAAGCTGAACGCCCGCCTCATGGGCATGGCGCCCACAGGCAACGGCCGGCGCGAATCCTATGCCTGCCTGCCCCTGCCACGCATGACCAACACCTATATGCTCCCTGGCGAGCATGAGCCGGAAGAAATCATCCGTTCCGTGAAGAAAGGGCTGTACGCCGTGAACTTCGCAGGCGGCCAAGTGGACATCACCTCGGGTAAGTTCGTGTTCTCCCTGAGCGAGGCCTATCTCATCGAGGATGGAAAGATCACAGCGCCGGTGAAAGGCGCCACCCTCATCGGCAACGGCCCCGAGGTGCTCACCCGGGTGAGCATGCTGGGCAACGACCTGGCCCTGGACCAGGGCGTGGGCACCTGTGGCAAGGACGGACAGAGTGTGCCCGTGGGCGTGGGCCAGCCCACCATGAAAGTCGATGAGATCACCGTGGGAGGCACCGCCGTATGAGCCGCAGCATAGAACAACTGGAATCCATGGTCGCCGATCTGCTGGCGGAAGCAAGAAAGCAGGGCGCCAGCGCCGCCGAAGCTGCTGTGTCCAGCAGCGCGGGCCTGTCCCTCACCGTACGCCTGAGCGAGGTGGAAACCGTCGAGCATACCCGTGACCAGGGCCTGAGCATCACCGTGTATTTCGGCAAACGCAAGGGATCGGCCAATACCACTGATCTCAAGCCCGCCGCCCTGCGCGAGGCGGTGAACAAGGCCTGCACCATCGCCCGTTACACCTCCGAAGACGACTGCGCCGGCCTGGCCGACCCGGACCTGCTGGCCCGGGACTATCCCGATCTGGACCTCTACCATCCGTGGAACATCGACACGGAACGAGCCAAGGAGCTGGCCCTGAAAGCCGAACAGGCTGCCCGCGACCACGACCGGCGCATCAGCAACTCTGAAGGCGCCACCCTCAACACTCAGAGCGGCAGCTTCATCTATGGCAACAGCCATGGCTTCGTGGGGGGCTATCCCACCACACGCCACAGCCTGAGCTGCGTGGTTCTCGCCCAGGACGGCGACAGCATGCAACGGGACTACTGGTACGACAGCCGCCGGGACTGGCATGAACTGCTTTCACCGGATGCCATCGGCAGGAAGGCAGCCGCCAATGCCGTGGCCAAGCTCAACGCACGCAAACTGGGCACTTGCCAGGCCCCGGTGATCTTCCGCGCCGATATCGCCCCTCACCTGCTGCACAGCCTTACCGGCGCCCTGCGGGGCCATGCCCAGTATCGCCAGTCCAGTTTCCTGCTGGACAGTCTGCAACAGGAAATCTTCCCGAACTGGGTGAGCATTCAAGAAGACCCCCATATTCCCAAGGGCCTGTCCAGCGCGCCTTTCGACAACCAGGGTGTTGCCACCCGTCCCAAGAACATCATCAGGGATGGCGTCATACAAACGTATCTACTGGATAGCTATTCTGCCTGCAAACTCAACATGAAAAGCACTGGCAACGCCGGGGGCGTGCGCAATCTGGCCATCACCATCGGCGACCTGAGTCTGGAACAAATGCTCAGGGAAATGAGCAAAGGTCTGCTGGTCACCGAACTCATGGGCCAGGGCGTGAATGCCGTCACCGGCGACTACTCCCGGGGCGCTGCGGGCTTCTGGGTGGAAAACGGCGAGATCCAGTATCCCGTGGAAGAAATCACCATCGCCGGCAATCTGAAAGACATGTACCGCCAGCTCCTGGCCGTAGGCAGTGACACCGATATTCCCGGCAGCACCCATACCGGTTCCTGGTGGGTGGAACAAATGACCATTGCTGGCAACTGAGCCGCCTGTCGCGCCAGGCACGGCCCTCCACGAAGCCCCCTCAGACCATTGAAACATGCAGACGAAACGCCCCATTCCCCTGCTGCTGTTCCTGGGCCTGCTGCTCCTGGCAATCAGTGGTGTGGCGTTCTACCTGAGCCAGAACGGCCACCAACTCCCCGGTGGCAGCGTAGCCTCAGTGAAGATTCTCTGGCTGGGAAGCGTCCTTTTCTATTGGTACTGGCTGCCTGGGGTGATGCTCCTGGACAGGAACCTGGGCGGGGACCGGCGCCTCCTGGCGCTATTCCTGGGCAACATGCTGGCCCGGGCCATCATCGAGCTAGGCATGATGTACGCCTGGCACAACTGGCACCCCTGGTATGGCATCAGCCATGATCTGTTCACCGCCGGGCTCTGTTTTTTTCTTGCCTCCAGCAGCCTGCTTCCCCTGATCCGGCGCTATTTCCAGGTCATGGCGGTTCTATTTCTCGTGGAAACCGGATTCGCCTGGTACATGCTGCATCATGTCGTGGGCGCCGGCCCTGTCTACTTCGTACCCGCCGGGGAACAGCACCAGGCCATACTCCTGCTCACCGGCCTGGTGGTGGCCACGACCTGGGCCTGGCTGTGGCTGTGGGTCCGCCAGTGGCTGTCTCTCATATGGCAGACAGCCTAACCCGAACATTGCACCCGGTCGCTGGAAAAATATTCCAGCTTACTGTATTTCATGGATAATTTTGGAATATTAGCAATGTGCAAAATGTTACCAGGCATGGCTGAACGCGCCCTCGCACCGGTCTCGCCGTCCATCTGCGGTATTTGCTCAATCATCAATAGCTTGGGCTATTGATTCAATTGCAAATCCGCATCTGAACGCCGATCCTGGCACGGTCATCGCGTTCCCAGGTGAAATATTCGGACTAATCATCCACTACCAGAAAAATTGTCTGAGACAAATTACCCTGACATCCCAGCGGTTCCTGTATATCAGCCGAAATGCGACGCCAGAAGTAGGCTGGACTATTCCGGCCGGAGTGTGCCCAGGTAGGCCGCGATCTGTGACCGGCAGGCAATCCACTGCTCGGCTGTCTGCTCGACCTTATACACGCCAATACAGCCTTCCAGCACCGCGACCATGAAGCGGGCGACAACACGACTGTCGATGTTTTTGCGGATATACCCTTTGGTCTTGCCTTGTTCGAATACAGCCGCAAATCCATCGATCCAGTCTTCGAATATACTCACGATCCGCTTGCGGAAGCCTTCATCCTGACTGGCCATTTCCTGCGCCAGATTGTTCAGGGGGCATCCATGCTCTCGCATTTCTGGAGGAACGGTTTGCCCAAGATTATCCAGCATCCGGGGGAAATCCATCACCGGGTCTTCGATTTCCCCGAGCATACGCAGCCATACGGATTCAAGCAATGGCCGGATCTGCTCTTCCAGCACCGCATAGCCCAGATCCACCTTGCTGTTGAAGTGATGATAGAAAGCTCCCTTCTTCAACCCGGACTTCCGTAATACCTCATCCACCCGCATGCCTTGAAAGCCATGAGCATGAATCTCTGCAAAAGCCGTTTTCAGAAGGCGTTCACGGGTCTGCTGGGGATTTCTGGTGGTCATTTTCCTATTTCCTGTTGTTGCCCATAAGGCATGGGAACAAAACTTCCCTGTATAAAAGTATAGACAAACCAGTTGGTCTGTTCTATTCTTTCTGCAAACAAACCAGTTGGTCTGTTATTTTGAATCCATCATGCTTCCCGCAGAAGAGGCTGCAACCCATGACCCAAGAAGCACTGAAATCCACCCGCGCCTGGCGGTCTTTCTGGTTCATCACCGCATATCCCAAAACCGTCATCACCCTGGGGCTGGCCCTGATCATCGCCTGTGCGTCCTTCATCCCGACCCTGATCAAGGACACACGTTCCGACGCCTTCCTGCCAGAGGACGAGCCAGCCCTGCTCTACCGTGACAAGGTCAAAGAAACCTTCGGCCTCACTGATCCCATGGTGGTAGCCGTGGTCAATGAGGGATCCCGAGGCGTGTTCACCCCTCATACCCTGAACCTAGTGGACTGGTTGACGAAGGAGATCGCCAAACTCGATGACATCGACCCGGACCGGATCACCAGCCTGGCCACAGAAAACAACATCAGCGGTTATGACCAGGGCATGCGGGTCGCCCCCTTCTGGGAAGATGCCCCCGCCACCCGGGAAGAAGCCGACAAGGTGCGCCAGGCAGTGATGGATTTCCCTCTATATGTGGGTAGCCTGGTGGCGCCCAGCGGCAAGGGCACCCTGATCGTTGTGGAGGTTCCTGATCAGGAGCAGGCGCAATCACTTTACCAGCAGCTGCTGGCCCTGGCGGAACGTGCCCCGCGGGTGGGCGAGGAAGAGATTCATGTAGCTGGCGAGGGGGCGGTGAGCGGCTATCTTGGCAGTTACATCGATGCCGACGCCCAGCGCCTGAACCCGCTGGCGGCGCTGATCATCAGCACCGTGCTGTTCATTGCCTTCCGCACCCTGCGGGGCGTGATGTTGCCGAATTTTGTGGTTGCCGCCACGGTGGCTGCGTCCATCGGTCTGATGGCGGCCTTCGGCGTGCGCTTCTATGTCATCACCAACGGTTTGCTGCCGGTCCTCATTGGCATTGCCGTGGCGGATTCCTTCCACATCTTCAGCCAATACTACGAAGAACTGGCGCGCCACCCAGATAACAGCCCCCGGGAGATCGTAGTACGCACTATGGTGCATATGTGGCGGCCCATTACTATGACCACCCTGACCACCATCGCTGGGTTCCTGGGGTTGTACCTGGCCTCGGTGATGCCGCCCATGAAGTACTTCGGTCTGTTTGCCATGATCGGAGTGGCCACGGCCTGGCTCTATTCGGTGACGGTACTGCCCGCCTGGCTGACCCTGCTGCATCTACGGCCCAGTCCCGCCTATCGTCCCGCAACCGGTGGCGCCTACCGCACGGATGCCTTCGGTCGCATGATGACTGCATTTGGCCGGATGGTGGTGCGACGGGCAGGTTGGGTGCTGGGGATGGCCACCTTGATTGGTATCGCCGGCATCTATGGCACTTTGCATCTGGAATTGAATGAATCACGCATCCGTACGTTTCAGAAAGATGAACCCATCGTACGCGCCGACAGCATCATCAACCGGCTGTTCGATGGCGTGCAATACCTCGATATCTTTATCGAGACATCCCAACCCGAGGATCTCTTTGATCCGGCCAATTTGAAACGCATCGAGGCCCTGCAGGCCTACGTGGAAACACTTCCCCATGTAGGCGGCAGCACTTCGGTGGTGGATTACCTGAAGCAGATGAACCGCTCCCTGAACGAGGGCCGTCCCGAAGCCTATGCATTGCCTCAGGACAAGGATCTGGTGGCCCAGTATTTCCTGCTCTACTCGGCCAGCGGCGACCCGGAGGACTTCCAGAAGGAGGTGGATTACGACTATCGCCTGGCCAACGTCCGTGTCAGCCTGGATTCCGGCAAGTATTCCGACGAGAAGGCCGTCGTCGAGGCCGCCCAGCAATACATAGACCAGTCATTCAACGGCCCGGGTATCCACGCCACTCTGTCCGGGCGCGTGGATGTCGACTACCACTGGATCAAACGTCTTGGCGAAACCAACTGGGGCAGCGTTGGCATTGCCCTGCTAATGGTCTGGTTGATGGCGACATTGGCCTTCCGTTCCCTGGTGGGCGGCCTCATCACTGTGGTGCCGGTCATCCTTACGGTGCTGCTGGTCTATGCCGTTATGGCCTTTTCTGGCATCTGGTTGTCCATAAGCACCTCCATGTTCGCCGCCATTGCCATCGGCCTGGGGGTGGATTTCGCCGTACACACCATCGAGCGTCTGGAGATCCTGCTGCGCGATGAACAGCGCTCTCTGGACGAATCCATCGTTGCACTGTTTCCCACCACAGGCCGTGCCCTGTTATTCAACTTCCTGGCCCTGGCGCTGGGCTTTGGCGTACTGGCCACCAGCAAGGTAGTGGTGCTTCAGGAATTTGGCCGCATCGTCGCCCTGGCGGTTAGCGTGAGTTTTTTCGCCAGCCTCACCCTGCTGCCGGCCATCGCCAAAGTATTCCGTCCCGGTTTTCTGGGATTCAGAAATAACGAACAGCCTCTGGCTCTCGGTACAGAACTTCAAGATTGACAGGAGATTCCCGTATGCAACACACAGATGACAAACCTGCAGAACCCGCCATGAAACTGGCACGAAAAGGGGGGCTTCAGCCATGAAAACTTTACTGGTGATCACCCTTCTGCTGTCCGGCATTCTGATCTTCTATGCCTATCTGTATTTTTCAGACCCGACGCCAGACAAGTTCGAAATCGACAAAGAGCTGTTTCCCTATGAACCCCATTTTCTCAGTCTCCCCAACGGGGGACGCATGCATTACGTCGATGAAGGCCAGGGCCCCGTCCTGTTACTGCTGCACGGAAATCCCACCTGGTCGTTTCTGTACCGGCACATGGTGGCGGAGTTGTCCGGGCAGTTCCGGGTGATTGCCCCAGACTATCCCGGCTTTGGCCTGTCAACGGCAGGCAATGGGTATAAGTACACTCCGGCTGAACACGCCCGAGCCATCAGTTTGCTGATGACAACCCTCGATCTGCAGGAAGTCATCATCATGGTCCAGGACTGGGGCGGCCCTATCGGTTTCAAAGCAGCGCTGGAGAACCCGGAGCGGGTGGCTGGCTTCATCATCGGCAACACCTGGGCCTGGCCGCTGGAGCGAAGGGGACAAAAAGGTTTCAGCATACTCATGGGCGGCTGGCCGGGGCAGTTTGGCGCCTGGTGCTGCAACATGGTGGTGCGTTTTTTCCTGTGGAAAGGCATAGCAGGGAAGCTGAACCAGCGTGAACTGGCCATGTATCTCGGGCCTTTCGCAAAACGGGAAAGCCGCTTACCCACCCACCTGTTTCCAGCACAGCTACGCGGCGCCCAAGAGTTTCTGGCTGACATCCACCGACAGCTACCCTCCCTGGCAGACCGCCCCGTCCTGCTCACCTGGGGTCTTCAGGACTTCGCCTTCCAGGAACCCGAACGCACCCGCTTCGAAAAACTGTTCCCCCGCCATCAGACCCTGTTGCTGGAAAAGGCGGGTCATTTCATCCAGGAAGATGCGCCCACGCAAATCAGCGCAGCCATCAGAGATTGGTACAAACACAATTTTCCCGGTTCACATGATACCCACTGACCCAGAATGGACCGGCCACGCATGAGGAGAGAAACATGACTGCATCACACTGCCACTGTCTGCATAGAGAAACGCCTTCCCACCCGGAAGAAAATCAAACAGATACCGATCATGCCAACGTACGCTTCCCCCCACCACTGATCCACTTGATCGCGGTTCTGGCCGCCGTCGGCCTGCGGAGACTGACGCCACTCAACCTGCCGGTTTCCTGGCTGCTCACGGGGTTCGGGGCAGGGGTCATGCTGTTGTCCCTGCTTCTTGCCGGATCGGCCTTCAGCCAGTTTGCGCGCAGCAACAATCCCGTACCGCCCAATCAACCTGTCAATGGCCTGATGACCCAGGGGCCATTTCGTTTCACGCGCAATCCCCTTTATCTCGCATTGGCCCTATTGCAACTGGGCATGGGTCTGATGACAGGTAATGGCTGGATACTGGCAACCCTGCCCCCGGCACTGCTGACAGTGAGGTACTACGTCATTCGCCGGGAAGAGGCTTACCTGACCCGGCGTTTCGGCCTGGCTTACCAAGACTACCAGAGCCGTGTACGGCGCTGGTTCTGACCGATAGGGAGAAAACGACAATGACAAAAACTGTTCTGATATTGAGCATGCTGCTGACATCCCTTGGGACAGCAGCGGCAAATCTGCCGGATGGTGACGAGATTGCCCGGCGCATCAATGCCCGTGATGAAGGGCTGTCCGTAGCGCGGGATCTGACCATGCGCATGACCGACCGGCGGGGCAAGTCCCGTACCCGGGAAACACGCGGCTTTCGCAAGTACTATGGCGAAGACAAGCGCACCGTCATCTTCTACCTGAGCCCCAAGAATGTTAAGGACACCGCTTTTCTCACCTGGGACTACGCCGACCCGGAGCGGGACGACGATCAATGGCTGTACCTGCCAGCCATGCGCAAGGTCCGGCGCATCTCCGCCTCGGATCGGGGAGACTATTTTCTTGGAACCGATCTCACCTATGAGGACATCAAGCTGGAAACCCGCGTCAGCATCCGCGACTATCATCGTAAAACCAAGGGTGAGGACGAAGTGGATGGGCACCCCTGCTACCTGCTGGAATCCACCCCGGTAGATGCAAAGACCGCCCGGGAACTGGGCTATGGGAAAGTGGAGCAGTGCGTGGACAAGGAGATCTGGATGACGCGCCGCGCCCGCTTCTGGGACACCAAGGGCAAACCACTGAAGACCGCCTATTTCCGGGATATCCGCAAGGTGCAGGGGATCTGGACCCAGCACCGCATCGAAGTCGAGAACCACAAGACCGGACACAAAACCCTGTTCCTGTTCAGCCATGTGGACTACCAGACCCTGGTTAGCGACAAGTGGTTTACCCGTGACGCCCTGAGACGGGGTCTGTGATGACACCTGCTTTTTCCTGCCTGCTGCTGTGCGGCCTGCTGTCCGCCCCGGCATTGGCCGATGAGGCCGATATCTCAAACTTTCTGAACGGCCACTGGGGTATCGGGAGCAATCAGGGCGGCACCCGGTTCTTCGAACTGACCTGGCAGCCAGAAGCCCGCTGGCGTTTTGATAATGGAGGGCGGCTTACCGGCATCACCCGGTTGCGCTGGCAAACCGTGGCCGGGATGCGGCCCACCGATATGGAGCGTGACAGCTACAGCACGGCAAGCAGACCCATCCTGACCAGCGACACCAGCGAGTTGGAACTGCGTGAGCTTTACTATGAACGCGGCATGGGCGACTGGTACCTCACCCTTGGCAAGCAACAGGTGGTCTGGGGCAAGACAGACGGCCTGAAGGTACTGGACGTGGTTGATCCACAGTCCTTCCGCAAGTTCATCCTGGAAGACTTTGACCAGTCCCGCATTCCCTTGTGGACCCTCAACGCGGAATACGCCATCCCCGACTGGATGGGCGGAGACTGGACCCTGCAGCTGCTGTGGATTCCGGACCAGAGCTATCATGCCCTGCCCAAGCCCGGCGCAACCTTCGCATTCCACTCACCCCGACTGGTCCCACGGCCACCGCCAGGCGTTGGCGTACGCCTCAATGCCCCCAAGCGGCCAGACCGACTTATCCGGGATTCCGACATTGGCCTGCGTCTGAGCGGCTTTGTGGCTGGCTGGGACCTCAGTCTCAACTACCTCTACCAGTATGACAACCGCCCGGCGCTGTATCAGCGGCCGGTTTCTGGCCCCCTGCCGATACTGGAGATCACGCCAAAATACCACCGTACCCATGTCATCGGCGGCTCCTTCAGCCGCGCTTTTGGTGACTGGGTGATAAGAGGAGAGATGGGCTATTTCAGCAATCATTACTTCCTCGACAGCACACCGGGCGCTGACCAGGGCTTGGCGCAAAGCGCCGAACTGAGCTACGTGCTGGGAATGGACTGGTCTGGCCTGGCGAACACCTTCATCAGCGCACAGCTGTTCCAGAGCTGGCTGCCGCATTATCATGCAGGCATCACCCGACCCCGCCTCGACACCAGCCTGACGCTTCTGCTACGCCGGGCGTTCTGGAACGATACCCTGACCGCCGAACTGTTGTGGATTGCCAACACCCGGGACGGAGACGGACTACTGCGGCCCAAGCTGCGCTATGAGTGGCGGGACAATCTGGAAACCTGGATCGGGATGGACCTGTTCTACGGCGACAGATCCGGTCTGTATGGACAGTTTGATGACAACGATCGTGTCACCATCAACGTCAGGTATGGTTTCTAGCCCGAATCCGGTAATACCGTCCTGGCTGCAGATCGTATTGGGTCACATCCTTTCCACACCAGCGCACCCTGACGCTCACCTTTCCCTGCCAGCTTCCCAGGCCAAACAGCAGGCGCTGGTCTCCCTGGGCCGACAGGCCGTTGCTGGCATGGACTTCCCGCACCTGGCGCCGGACGGGATCACCATAGCGAATCTCCACCCGGCTGCCCACGGCATCTTTGTTGCAGTCCACCCCGTTGCCCTCCAGTTCCAGGCCGATCCAGCTTTTTTCCCCGGCATCGTTGCGGAAGATGCCCAGGGGCTGGAACTGATGGGTCATGAGCACGTCCAGATCACCATCGTTGTCCAGATCGGCCAGAGCTATCCCCCGGGCGTTGTCCTTCTGTGTCCAGCCCACCCGGTCCGCCACGTCCACGAAGAACCGGCCCTGGTTGAGCATCACCCGGTTTTTTTCGTAGGGAAAGATGCAGCGCCCGCGCAGATCCGCCCAGCTGTCGGCATAACCATGAATATCCGGCCCGGTCAGGGCGATGCGCGCATTCCAGTACCAGTAGTCCTCGCAGGTCGGATAGAGGCGGTCGTAGGCGTCGTCCACCATGCCGTTGGCGTGCAGGATGTCCAGGCGGCCGTCCCGGTCCATGTCCCCCATGGCGCCGCCCCAGCCGAAGCGCCGGGGGTTGAGGGCGTTGCGCCGGGTGGCTTCATCACGGAAGGCGTCCGCGCCCTCGGCATCCACCCGGCCATCGTTCATCCACAGGAGGCTGCCCTCGGCCTGCAGGGGCTCGTGAACATTGGACACGTAGATGTCGTCGAAGCCGTTGCCGTCGATATCTCCCAGGGAGGCGTTCATGCCCTTGTAGGTATCCCGGCCCAGGGTGTTTCGCAGCACGCCGCGGATGGCCTCGAAGCGCTGTCCCCGGCGGTTGATGTAAAGGGAATCGGGACCGAAGTCATTGGCCACGTACAGGTCCGTCCAGCCGTCGCCATTGAGATCGCCGGTGCCGATATCCAGGGTCCAGCGGGTCTCGCCCAGGCCCAGGCCGTCCACGTCCGCCGCTGCAAACCACCCCCGGCGATTGAAGAAGAACAGATCCTTGCCGCCGTTGGCGGCATTGTGCCAGGAGCGGTGCATGACGTTCAGGGCGCGGCGGTCGCCGGGGTATTCAGGATCGGGAAGATCGAAGATGGTGAAAGGCGTGGGCCGGTCGTAGCCGGAAAGATAGGGGGGCATGGCGTTGCCGATGTACAGATCCAGCCAGCCGTCGCGATCCATGTCCAGGACATTGGCGGTGAGGCTGACGGTGAAGGGGCGCCCGAGCTGTGTCTGGCTGACATCCTCGAAACCGGCCTCGCCCGTCTCCACCAGGCGGTTGGCCAGGAGGCGCGGATAACCGTAACCGCTGAGCACCAGCAGGTCCTGATCGCCGTCGTTGTCATAATCGAACCACAGGGCGCCGGAAGGCAGACCCTGGGTTTGGGGATGACGGACATAGTCGTCCAGGGCCGGCAGGGGCACACGCTGAAAGCGGAAGCCGCCCAGGTTGCGGTACAGGGCGGCCCGGTCCCGGGGCGCTTTCAGGGGATAGGTGATGAATACATCCTGCAGGCCGTCCTTGTCGAAATCCGCCACCGCCACGGCATCCCCCACGGACAGCAGCCACTTGGCCACGTGCCGCAGGCGCGGGTCCACCTGCTGCAGCACCTGGCCGGGATGGGTGCTGATGCCCGCCTCCTCCGCCGGGATCTCCACCAGGACGAAGCCGGGGTCCACCTGGCTCATGGGCATGAGCCACAGGCGCCCCATCCCCAGCCCGGCGCCCGCCAGCAGCCCCAGGGCCGAGATCGTGCGCAGGCGCTCCCGCCAGTCGATGTGGCAGCGAAAACGTCCGGCGAGGATTTTGCGCCGCCCCCCTTGCGGCTTGGCCGGTTCCCTGCAGCTTTTCCACAAGCGCCACAACCCGTACAGGCTGTACCAGACGAAAGCCGCGTAGAACAGGGTGGAGAGGGCTTCCCGGATATGCAGGAAGAAATCCACCAGGACGATGACCAGGGCCATGAGCACCTGGCCCTTGCGGCTCTCCGGCGAAGTCGCCGGGTCGGTAATCATGAAGAAGGTGAACAGGTAAAAGGCCGGGGCGCTCAGGGTGCCCAGGATCAGGGTCTCCGGCGGAATGTGATGACGCATGATCCAGGCCCTCAGCCCCAGGCCGACAAGGAAGAAGCCGAGAAAGGCCACCACCAGCACGCTGCGCCGGATGCGCAGACCGAAGAGCAGGATGGCCGCCGTGGCGATGAACACTCCCAGGGCGGGAATACCGTTCCACTGGTAGGCCGGGGACACGCTGATCATGTCGTTGGCCAGGAACAGGCTGGCGACGATGCCGAACAAAGAGGGGTTGTACACATGCCGCCCGTCCACGCTGAACAGGTACTTGGAGCCGATGGCCAGGAACACCGGCACCAGGGGCAGCCACAGGCCATGGGCATAGTTCACCAGCAGGCTCAGGGAGAGGCCGGTGATAAGGGCGCTGAAGGGAAACAGCCAGCGCCCGCGGATGAGCCGGTGCAGGAACAGGTCCAGCACACAGGCAAAGACGATGACCACCGCCAGTTGCCCCGGCGTGCGGTTGAAGCCCAGCACCGTGATGCCCAGCCACAGGTAGAGCGCCTGCAGCAGGGCCACGGGCACGCGGGGGTCCTTCCAGTTGGGCACGCGTAGCCAGTTCATACCGCCCCCATCTCCACGTGGGGCAGCCGGCCATCCAGGGCATCGAAGGCCGCCTGGTCTTCCGCATAATGCACGGCGAACAGCTGGCCCGCGGCTTGGATGCGCCGGTATTCCCGGAGTACGGCGCTCAGGGGATGCTCCTCATGCAGGCCGGCGATGAAATAATGCCAGGGGCCTTTGCGGTAACGCGCGTACACATGGGAAAGCAGCTGGCGAAAGACTGCGCTGTCATCATCGGCAATGGCGCACAGAGCCAGGTAGAAATAGGGAACGCGCGCGCCAGGCTCCGGCAGGGCTTTCAAGGGCGTCATACGCGACAGCAGGTTGTAGAAAGGGCGCAGCCGGGCCAGCCCGGGGCTGTATTTCTCCACATGGGTCTGGCGAAAGTCTTTCTGATCCCAGGCGGCCAGCACCCCCACCAGCCGGTTGCCTTTTATCGCCAGGTGAATGTCCCTGGCCCGCAAGCCTCGCAGCCGCCCTTTGCCCAGGTCTGTAGCGGCATACAGGGGCGCAAACTGTTTGCCTGCGTATTGTCGGTTGATGAAACGAAACACCTCGTCGAGATTGTCTTCCCTTGCCGTCTCGATGTGAATTCCCCGCTGCCGAATCCGGCGCCGGGGCAGGTCCAGGTGCACCGCCGGCGTGAGCATGCGACCCAGGGGCCTGTAACAGGGCAGCCCGGCCCGCCCGCTGGCAATGGTTTTAATGGCGAGATCATTGCCTTCCAGGATCACGGAATAATACAAAGGAACCGGCTGTGCCTCGTGCAGTTCCCGAAGAAAACGGTAACCCCGGGCCAGCAAAGTTCCTCCCCGGTAGGCAGGATCGCCACGCAGGTCGGCCAGGTAGCCCAGGGCGCGGGCTTCGCCGTTGATCCAGGCAGGCGACACCAGGCGCGCGCCCATGCCCGCCAGGGCGCCGGTGCGCCGGTCCACGCACTTGATGACCTGCGCCCGCTCCCCCTGAACCGCGGCGCCGAGAAAGTAGGAAGGCTCCCGGCGAAAGCTCACGGCAATGGAGCCCTCTAGCACGTCCCGGGCCATGCGCCGGCGCAGGGCGGCATCGTCCCTCTCGTCCGCCAGGCTGAAGACGAAGCGGCTCACGCACGGGCCTCCAGGTAATGCAGGAAGGCATCATCGAGCAGCAGGGCCAGGGGCTTTATGTCCCCCAGGCGCTGCCCCTGCTCCAGCCGCCAGTCCAGGTAATGTTTCCCGACACCCGGATGGACTTTGATCCGCAGTTCCGCCAGTTGTCCCAGGCGCCGCGCATACGCGTACTGGGGATTGTCCTGGAGCGCCTTCTCCAGGTCGATTTCCAGGGGGCTTTGGGCGATACAGACATAATGGGGGCGAGGCTGCATGAGCGGCATCAGCAAAGCCAGATCCCTGTGACCTTCCAGTACCCTGGCAACGAAGGCCTCATCCAGTTTCTCGCCGCACAGATCCACCTGCCGGGCGCCCCGCCCGAGAAAGCGCAGCATGGGAAGCCCCCGGTATTCGCCGGTCATTTGCACGCGATCCCCCAGCCGGTAGCGGTAAAGCCCCAGGTTGTTGCTCATCACCACTTCATACACTCCGTCCTGCTCCAATTCCCAGGCCAGGCGCATGCCGCCATCCTCATCCAAAAACTCAAAGAAACCGCTGCGGGCGGCCAGCACCGGCATGGGCGCGTCTTCCAGGGGCAGGCTTACCACGCCTTCCGTGGCCAGCAGCCCCTTGGGCTGGATGCGGGCCTGGGGAAATCGTTCCTCCAGGGCCGGAACAAAAGCTCCGGCATGCCCGTGGGTCCAGCAGCTGATGGTGTCCAGGCGCGGCCACAGGACCCGGGTATTGACGCGCCCATCAGCCAGGGCGCGCTCCAGACGCTGTCCCGATTCTCTATCCAGTTGCGCGAGGAGCGCCGGGGCCAGCGCCTCCAGACCATCCAGCAGGTTGAGAAGAAAGGTCGGGCTCCACACGGATGCCAGGCGCAGCTCCGGATTGCGCAGCAGGTGCAGGAGGGTCTGGCGCTGCCATTCCCGGCGATCCTGCAGCCGCCCCACGGAAGGCGGCACGGCCAGGGTGCGGGCGAGTTGCCCGGCCAGGGCTTCACCGAAATACAGGGCATCGTTCTCCAGTCCCACGGGCAGGCCCTTGCCGCTCCCGGCCTCCCGTGCCAGGGCAGGACTGATGGACCAGTAAGCCGGTCCTTCCATAATTGCCGGACGCCTGTCCAGCAGATCGTCCAGCCAGGGAAAGAGCGCCGCCTGGAAATCCTCCAGGCCAGCGGGACCATAGGGGATATACTTGATCCCGCCGCTGCTGCCTCCGGTGATCTCCAGAAAGGCCGTGTCCGCGCTCAGCACCTGAGGATGCGCGGAGCTGATCTTCCCCACCCACGCCTGGACCTGAGCAGCATCCTGCACCGGTACCGCCTGGCGGTAGGCTTCGATGCTGCGCAGGTCGGCAAAACCGTGGCGGCGGCCAAAGTCCGTGTCCGCCTGCCGCTGCAGCAGCTGGTGAAGATACGCCTGTTGCTGCCCGGGCAGATCCCGGGTCTGCGCCAAGAAGTCCCGGCGGCCATGCCGCAGTGTCCTCCGCAGGATCTGCCAGGCGGCAGGCGCTGTCATTCCATCACCTCGTAGCCCCTGCGCGACAGGCAATCCGGTCCTTTTTCCCGGCAGGGTCGCGGTCCTTTCCACAGGCGCAGGTACTGTGTCCAGTAGCCACGGTCATATTCCATGCCCTTTGCCAGGGTTGGCAGATGTTTCCAGGAGACATGGGGATGTTGATGATGCAGCCTGTCCCACTGGCCGTTGAGCAGGGTGAGGCCGTGCAGCCGCCCCACGCGCAGGTTCCAGGCGCCGTTCACGACGTCCCGGGGTGTGAAGGCATGGGTGACATACTGGCGGGTGGCCCAGTTGAAACCGAACAGGGCATACAACAGGAACAGCGCCCCCCAGTCCAGCTCCAGGAGCCGGAAAGCCAGGATCCAGAAGACCAGCCCCAGCACCGTCTCCCGGCGCACCCGGGCGATCTCCTTCGGCCCGAAATCATCGAACAGCGCCTGAGTGGTGCGCGCCCGGCGAAACGGCGGCGAGCGCAACCAGGCGGGATGGATGGCTAACAGCAGGCTGCCCAGAGGCACCAACCACCACCAGGCGCCGGTCAGCAGTCCATACCACTGAATCCACTTGATGACCCGGCTGTCCTCCGGGTAATAGCAGTCGAACATCTCATGATCCGAACGGTTGCAGCAGTGATGCACCACGTGGGTCACTTTCATCAGGGTGAAGGAGACCGGGAACAACCAGCTCAGCGCCACGCCAACGCCATCGTTGACCCGGGGATCGGCATGCAACAGGTCATGGGTGGCTTCATGAATGAGCTGGTGGTTGGTAAGCAGCAACTGGGCAAACACCAGGCCGCAGAGCAGCTGCCCGGGCAGGGGCAGGCGGGACGCTGTCAAAAGGAGCAACAAGGCGCCGGCAGACACCGTGGCGGCAAGGACCAGGTTGAGCTTCCCCGGCAAAGGCTGGCCCTGGGCGCTGCCCGATGGCTGGGCCTTATCCTGCATCAATTGCCAATAACTCCTGAAAAACTTCCGCGCGCTTTTCTGCATAATCCATCGCCGTTTTGCCACTGTCATCGGATATGCCGCGGTGGGCTCCAGCTTCCAGCAACATTTGCACCGATATTGCATCCTCGTTGGCCACCGCTACGATCAGTGCGCTTCGCCCCTTGGCGTCCACGGCGTCGACATCCGCACCCGCAGCCAGCAACTGGGCCAGGATATCCTGATCCCACTGGCCATGATGCGCCGCCATCACCAGGGCAGGCATTTCCTCGGCATGCAGCAAGGCACCATACTCCTCTTGCAGATCCAGAATGCTTCCCGCCAGACTGGAGTGATGTTCCAAACCCTCTCGCCGCTCATTCTTGCACTGTTCTCCTGAGGGCTCTTCGCTATCCTGTGGCGCACGAATGCGTATTCTTGTATCTGGATTGGCTGAGGCGGCCAGTAGGCGTGATACCAAGCCGGGGCGGCTCTTCCACACTGCGCGTCCCAGAGCCGTGTTACCGTCGGCCCCTTGGGCTTCCACAGACAGCTCCACCTTTCCCAGCAGGAAATCCAGGCAGCACTTCGCATCGCGATCCGTTGCCAGCCACAACAAAGAGGCGTGGCATTCCGCCCGCAATCCTTCCGCGCCATGGATTTCCCACAACTGCTGAAGCCGTCCGGCATCATCTCTTGCCAGGGCTTCAGACACCTTCCTGGCCGGGCTCAGCCGATCCGCCAGCTCGTGCAGAGCCGCTTGCAGTGCCCTTTTGGGGGGGATATCCCCAAAATCATGAGCACAGCACTTCTCGATCACCTTCTCCTGCCATTTACTCAACTGCCGGGGCAGATGCTCCACGAGCAGGGCTACGGTTTCCGCCGCTCCCCATCCGACGGCATACTCCAACAAGGTTTCTTGTTCATGGACTCTGAACCCGGTCTTTTCCCAACTGATGAAAAAAGGATCAGGTGCCTCATCTCCCAGTATCAAGGCCAACATCTCCGGCCGGTCGTGTTCGGCACACTCGTTGATCAAGCGCCCACGCGCGCTATCCCAAGCTTCCAGGTCGGATTTTTCTCCATCCCGTTCCTGAAACACTGTTTCCAGGTTGTGCTCTGCCAGAATGGCATGCAGCTTGGTCAAATCGTTGTGGAAAATGGCGGTAATCAAATCCCAGAAGGCATCGCCTTCATATGCATCCTTGGGGGGAACGAGCTTGGCGCCAAGCGCCAACATCTCTTGGGTCACATCGGGCGACGCCATCATCTGCCACAGCAAGCTGCCCTTGCGTCCGCCTATGGACGGCTTGACACCCTGGTGAAGGAGAAAGCGCACCACGTCCACGGCATCCCGATGGCGCATCTCCACGGCCAGAAACCAGTGGGTGAAGGAGTAAGGCTTGGTAGAGGAAAAATCCAGGCCCAGTTCCTGGAGACGTTCCAACAGCGGCAGGTTACATGTCTGCACCGCGGAAGTCATCAGCAGACGCTGCTCCCGGACATCTTTCGGCAGCCAAGCTGCCGATTCCATGAGTCTGAGAGGGAAACGCCGCCAGCTCCTGCTGTTAATCCCCCAGGTCACCAAGGGCATGTCATCGATGCGCTCGGGAAGTTCCCGGCCTTCCCGCAACCAGGCAATGGCCTGGGCTTCCGTGGCCCCGTCGAGAATCGATACGGGACGGTGATTGCCTTCTTCTTCTGGCTCACCCACCTGATCATTGAAGACCCGGAGCTTAAGCGTGCAGGGCAGGGCCTCCGCCAGGCAACGGTAGAATGCCTCGGGAAGATAACCGCCGGGCGGCCCCATGAGCACCAGGGTCAGGCGGCTACCGTTCAATACCAGCTTTTCCGGATAAAAGTCCTCCAGGTCCTGCAATGCCACGGGATTCAGCCCGCTCTGCCTGCCTAACTGGTTCAGATGATGCACGACAGCTTCATAATTTTCCGTTTCAAAAGGAAGCAGGGCCTGATGCAATTTCTTTGCATTTTCCGGGTCTTTGCACGACCATTTCAAGGTGTACCAGTTTGCAGACATTTCATTTCTTCCTCAACCGGGGCAAGCCATTCGATGAAACACTCGTCAAGCAAGGGGCCTGATGCATTCCAACTCGCCCTTCTCTATTTTCCCCTGCTCTACCTGTCCCTGGGGATCATCATTCTGTTCCAGTTGCGCGGTCTGGGCGCCAGCCTGGTGTTTGCCGCCGGCTGGATCTACCTGGCGCCGCCCCTGCTGTGCCGCCTCACCCTGGCCCTGTTCGGCCCGCCCGTGACCGCGGATGCCAGCCCCGAAAGCCGCGAGTTCCGCGTCTGGTGGTTTCTTACCCAGGTGCAGATGATCTTCAACCGCATTGGCGTACTGGAAGAGCTGCTGCGCCTGGTGCCGGGCTTGTACGGCAGTTGGCTGTCCCTGTGGGGCTCCAGGGTGAGCCCCTTCTCCTTCTGGGCCAGGGATATCCTGGTCAGTGAACGCTACCTGCTCCGGGTGGAGAAAGGCGCCCTCATCGCCAGCCAGTGCGGTCTTGCCGGACATGTGGTCACCCTGGACGACCAGGGCCGATATCACTTGCTGGTCGCTCCCATCCGGGTGGGCGCCGGTGCCATTCTGGGCATACGTTCCGGACTTGGTCCCGGCTGCCAGGTGGCCGCGGGGGAAATGCTGCCTGCCGGACGTCTGCTGCCACCTTTTACCTGCTGGCAGGACGGCCGCAAGCAGGCCTGTACCAACCAGAACGATCTGTCACAGCAGCAATGAACCGGACCGTGTTCAGGAACCGCTGAAACTCACCCCTTCGAACAGCATGGACGGCGTGCGCAGGCTGGAATAGGGCCAGGGATCATTGCCCAGGGCCACCAGGTTGCTGAACAGGTCCCTCAGGTTACCGGTCACATTCATCTCGCCTACAGGTTCTACGATTTGTCCCTTGCGGATGAGATGCCCGCGCAGCCCCAGGGAAAACTCGCCCGTGGTATTGTCCGCATTGCCCCCCAGCCAGGAAGTGACATAGATGCCGTCCCCCGCCGCTGCCAATAGATCCGGCAGAGACTGGTGGCCGGGCTCGACCAGCAGGTTGGAGCGGCTGCCGGTGGTGGGCGCCATCTTCAGCTTGCGCCCATAGTAAGTGTCTGCGTAGATGTTCCGCACCACGCCCTTCTCCACCAGGGTCAGGGATCGGGCGGCGATGCCCTCTCCATCGTACAAGCGGGATCCCAGCCCTCGGGGTAAAAGAGGATCATCCGTCAGGGTCAGATTCTTGCTGAACATCTTCCTGCCGATCTGCCCCAGCCAGAAGGAACGCTTCTGCTGGAAGGCCCGGGCTGTGGCGCCTCCCACCAGAGATGAGATCAGCCGCCCGGCGGCCCTGGCATCAACCACCATATAGCCCTTGAGACTGGGACCCTTGCGGACCCCCAGGCGTTGGCGCACGCGTTTCAGGGCTTCCCGGGCAATGGCCTGTACCGGGGGCATGTCCGCCAGCTGCCGGGTTCCGGGATAGAAGCCTGTGGAAGCGCGTTTGTCGCCCTGATCATGGAAAGTCAGATCTGCTCCCATCCACAGGGAGGTGCCTGCCTGTTCACCCTGGAAGCCGTTGCTGCTCAGCACCAGGGAGCGGCTGCTGCCGTCATAGACGGCACAGCTCGCGGAAATCAGCCGCTTATCACCTTGAATTCCTTCATACAGTTCTTTGCACCACGCCAGGCGTTGGGCGGGCTGCAAATTCCTGATGGCCGGATCCACGAGTTCCAGGTCTTTGCCACTGCGGCCCTTGAAAAGCTCCGGTGGCGTGATCTTGCGGAACGGGTCTTTCTGCAGGGCGCGGGTCAGGCCAACGGCATTGGCAACGAAAGTGCCCAGAGTCTGCTCCCGCAGATCCGTAGTGGAATGGCTGGCATAGCGGCCATCCACATACAGGGCGACAGACAGCGTCCGGGAAGTGGCGTCCTTTACCTTCTCCAGTTTGCCATCCCGGTATTCATGGCTTACGTCGCGGCTGCGTACCACGTTCACCCAGGCATCCTGCGCTCCGGCCTTGCGTGCCAGTTCCAGGGCCTGTTCCGCCGCCAGGCGCATCTTATCCGGCATGCTCGCCTCCCACGGTCATCCTGGAAACCAGTACCGAGGGCATGCCCAGAGACACCGGCACGCTCTGGCCGTTCTTGCCACAAGTCCAACCGCCGGTATCCATATGGCTGTCATTTCCGACCATGGTAATGTCCTTCAACACCTGGGGGCCGTTGCCAATGATATTGCAGTCTTTAATAGGCGCCGTGATTTTTCCGTTCTCCACCAGCCAGCCGTTCTTGATGTAGAAGGTGAAATCCCCGGCGCCAATGGATACCTGTCCATTGGTATAGGTTTCCGCCACGATGCCTTTCTTCATGGAGGCAATCATCTCTTCACGGCTGTGGGGGCCGTTCTCCATGAAGGTGCAGGTCATGCGCGGCATGGGCGCGTGCCGATAGGATTCCCGCCGCCCGGAACCGCTCGGGGACACCTTGTAATGGCGGGCGGAGATGCCGTCGTGCAGATAGCCGCGAAGTATGCCCTTGTCCACCAGGACATTGCGCCGGGAGGGATTGCCTTCGTCATCGTAGTTGAGGGCGCCACGCTCGTAGGCCAGGTTTCCCTGGTCGACGATGGTCACCTGGGAATCCGCCACCTTCTTATTCAGCATGTCGGAATAGATGCTGGTACCCTTGCGGTTGAAGTCCGCCTCCATGCCATGGCCGATAGCTTCGTGCAGCAGGATGCCACTGGCTCCGGCGGCAAGCAGGACAGGCATCTCCCCCGCCGGGGGACGGCGGGCGTCGAACAGCACCAGGGTGTTGTCCACGGCCTTCTTCGCCAGAGCCTGCAGACGCTCATCGGTATAGTGATCCATGCCATAACGCCCGGACAGGTTGGCGGAGGTGGATTGCTGCACACCGTTCTTTTCCGCCGTCACTGTGCACCACAGGCGAGTCATGGGGCGGTAGTCCGCCACCATGCGGCCATCCAGGGTGGCGATCACCACCTGTTGCTCATAGTCCGACCAGTTGATGGTGACTTTCTTCACCGCCTCATCCTGCCGTCGCGCCAGCTTCTCCAGCTGGCGTACCCGGTCCAGCTTGTCATCGACTTTCACTTCGGACCAGGGCAGGGCGATGCGGTACATGTCGCCGCTGCGGCTGACGTTAAAATGTTGTGGTGGCACGGCCTTGCTTCCTTTGGCGATGGCCGCTGCCGTGCGTGCCGCTTCGAGCATGGCCTCCAGGGAAAGGTCCTCGGTATAGGCGTACCCTGTCTGGTCGCCAATCACCACCCGCAGCCCGACGCCCTGTTCAATCCAGGAACGCGCGGAACTGATGACCTGGTCTTCCATGGCAATGGAGTTGCCGCGGTTGTGCTCGAAATACAGGTCTGCGGCATCCGCTCCATGTTTCACCAGTTCCCCCAGGACTCTGCGCATGACCACTCCATCCACGTTGAACCAGTTCAGAAAGGGCTGATCCGGCACATGGTTGGGAACTTTTACAGCAGCAGCCTGCAAGATCCGGGGAGCACTCAACATCACTCCAGATGCAGCGGTAGCGGTCAGAAAATCTCTGCGTTTCATGCCAATCAATAGCCTCCTCGATTCATTTCTTCTTTCGCAACAGCCGCAGCAGTAGCAGCATGGCCAGAGCTCCAGCGACCGCTCCAGCCGCCGCCATGGTCCAGAGGTTCTGCTGGGCGGCGGCCAGCACGGGATTGTCCATCAAGTTTACCCCAGAATGGAATGCGGCAATCTTCCAGCCATCAGGCTGGCGCACCAGGGTAGCGGTCCACTTGGCGGGGATCATCACCTCCGCGCCGGTTTTCAATACATAGATGTCATCAGAATGGCCATAGGCGATGGCTACATTGTCCCCGATGAAGCGGGAGGGCGCATCGGCTTCCGGCGTCACCGTAATGCTTTTTAGGGGCGCGGATTCACCCACGAAATATTTTTCTACGAAGTCATCCAGCTGCGCAGCATCAGTCATGCGCTGCTGATCCACCATGGTGATGACGAACTCCGTTGCCAGCAGGCTGCGCAGCTTCACCATATCCTGCTTGTTGATGGCTTCGCTGGCCTGGGCCATGAGCTGGCGCAACTGTTGGTGATCTCCTTCGCGATCCTCCTTTGCCACGGCCAGGGATGAAAAAGCCAGCAGGCCCAGCATCAGCAGTGCGTAGATTCTGTTCATGTTTTCAATCCTCCAAGAAAGGCCTGCAAGGCCTGGCGTTTTAAGTTCTTCTCATCCAGTTCGGTCAGGCAGACCAGTTCGTCCCCCCGCCCGTGACCAGGATTCTTTTCCAGGAAAAAAGCCACATCCGGCTTGTTTCTGTTGGCCACGTCCAGGGCCTCCCATTCAGGCCGCAGATATCCCCGGCTCCGGGGAAACCGGATCACACCGCTTTCTGAATCATAGCATTCTCCGAAGCGTTCCCTGGCAAGGAAATCCATGAGCGTGCGCAATGCAGCCGGAACCGGCCTGTCTGGCGCGGGATGGTACTCCCGGGAAAACAGCTTGAGGTAGCGGTACGTGCGATGCCCCTTGACGATGAGAAACCAGTACAGGGGAAGATCCGGCGCCTGGGATTTGATGCTTCCCGCCAGTTGGCACCAGGCCCGGGGCAGAACCTGGCTGCCCCAGTATTCATGGTGAATGATGGTGTCGCCGGAGAACAGGCTGCGCAAGGGCTTTCCTTCCACCTGGTGTTCACTCACAGCCAGGGTCGTGAATCCACAGAGCTGTTTCCGTTCATTTTCCAGAAGCAGGCAATAGTCCTTGGCCTGAAGATCCTCAAGGAACATGGACTGGCTGCCGCCGCCATAGTAACGGGCGAAGAGCCTGTACATCCTCTCGGCCAGGGCGCTTTCCAGCTGCGCCACGGACAGAACCCGGGCACTCAACTGCGGCCCCCGATTCACAGCTTCAGTTCTACCTGCCACTGGCGTCCGGCTTCCGGCGGCGGGGCGCCTTCGCGCAGGGCATTGCGCCATTCGCGAATGGGGTTGAACAGGACATCCTGTTCCAGCGCCATGAATTCGGCGCTCCCCCGGCGCTCGATGTTTTCCTGGGTCTGGTCGAGCATACGCACATCCTGGTTGATGATGAGGCGCGACAGGGGGTGGAAGAACAGCCGGACCAGAGGGCCCAGCCACCCACGGCGGAAACTGATGACCGTGAACACCCGGGTATGGGTATCGTCCACGGGGGTGCAGGAAGAAGTGATGTTGTAGGCGCGCCCATCACCGAACTCGTAGTCCACCCGGCTGGTGGCCGGCATGATGTAGCGGTCCGTGTGCCGCATGGAAACCGTCTTGCCCGGTGACAGCAAGGACCAGACCAGACTCTTCTCCCGGGGTTCCTGGAAATACTCCGTGACCGCCCCGTCTTCCAGCATGCGGATTTCCGCCTTTACCGGCCGGGCGGTGGGTGTGCGGAACCAGTAGCGGTGCACGTGCGTGGCATGGGGACAATCAAGAAAATTCTCCAGGCAGGCCTCCACGGTGGCATGGAACAGGGTTTCCATGCGGAAGCTGGTCCAGCCGGGAAGATTCAGGTGCGGAAAGTCCAGAGGGGCCGTTTCAGGAGTCTTTCCGCCGGGACAGACCCACACGTAACCATCCTGTTCCACGCAATCAAAGGAAACCGTGCGACAGGCAGGGGGCTGGCCGGGAGCATAGGGGACCTTTTCCAGCCTTCCCCCGCCATCGAAGCCCCAGCCATGGTAAGGACAGGTCAGGCATCCCCCAACCACCTTGCCCCCGGACAGGGGCGCGTTGCGGTGAGGGCAACAGTCGTCCAGAGCCGCCGCCTGCCCGGAGGCATCACGAAAAAAAACCAGCTTCCTGCCAAAAAGTTCCCTGGCAAGGGGCTGGTTTTTCAGTTTGCGGCTGGGGCAGGCGATGTACCAGTGGTTTTCCAGCATGCTCCCTGCCCTGCTCATGAGTCTACCGGGGCAGGTTTGAGTGGCCCATCAGGTATTCATCCACCGAACGGGCACATTGACGACCCTCGCGTATGGCCCACACGACCAGGGACTGCCCCCGGCGCATGTCACCGGCGGCAAACACGCCTTCCACGGACGTGGCATAGGATTTCTCTCCCTCAGTATCGCCCTTCACATTGCCCCGGGAATCCAGCTCCACGCCAGCCTGTTCGATCATGCCCTTGTGAACGGGATGCACGAAACCCATGGCCAGGGTGACCAGATCGGCTTTCAGTTCGAACTCCGAACCCGCCACTTCCGACATCTGCCAGTTACCCGCATCATCCCTATCCCATTGCACTTTCACGCAACGCAGGGCTTTTACATGGCCATTGCCATCACCGATGAATTCCTTGGTGAGCACTTCCCACATGCGTTCACAACCTTCTTCCTGGGAGGTGGAGGTGCGCAGCTTGTTGGGCCAGTCCGGCCAGGTCAGTTCCTTGACTTCTTTCTCCGGCGGCCTGGGCATGAGTTCCAGCTGAGTGATGGAGGCGGCGCCATGCCGCGTGGAGGTGCCCACGCAGTCAGAGCCCGTGTCTCCACCGCCGATGACCACCACGTGTTTGCCTTCAGCGCTGATGAAACCTTCTTCAGCGCCGGGCACTCCCTGCACCATTTTGGAGTTGGCGGTAAGAAACTCCATGGCGAAGTACACGCCATGGAGATCACGGCCAGGCACGGGCAGGTCGCGGGGTTCTTCTGAGCCACCAGCCATGACCAGTGCGTCGAATGCGTTGCGAAGTTCCTCCACGCTGACATCTTCTCCCACGCAGGTATTTACGTGGAATTCCACGCCCTCGGCGCGCATCTGGGCCACCCGCCGGTCCAGAAGGGTCTTTTCCAGCTTGAAGTCGGGAATGCCATAGCGCAGCAGGCCGCCGATGCGGTCGGCCTTTTCATAGACCACCACGTCGTGACCGGCGCGAGCCAGCTGTTGGGCGCAGGCCAGTCCGGCAGGACCGGAGCCCACTACGGCCACGCGCTTGCCCGTGCGGTGCTCGGGAATCAACGGCTTGATCCAGCCTTCCTCCCAGCCCTTGTCCACGATGGCGCATTCGATGGTTTTAATGGTCACCGGCTGATCCTGAAGATTCAGGGTGCAGGATTCCTGGCAGGGGGCGGGACAGATGCGCCCCGTGACCTCCGGGAAGTTGTTGGTGGAATGCAGCACTTCCAGAGCCATCTGCCAGTCGCCGTGATAGACCAGGTCGTTCCACTCGGGAATGATGTTGTTCACGGGACAGCCCTGATGACAGAAAGGAATGCCGCAGTCCATGCAGCGTGCGCCCTGGATCTGCAGCTGATCCTCTGCCAAGGGAATGACAAATTCATGATAATGCGTGATACGGTCGGCTACGGGCGCGTACTTGCGGTCCAGCCTTTCGTATTCCATGAAACCTGTTGGTTTACCCATTTCTAGTATTACCCAAATAAAATTGTTGTCCGGGCAGAATCCCGGCCTGCATTCTCAACCTGCCGCCTGTGCGGCTTCCTGTTCAGCCTGCATCTCCAGCAGGGCGCGGCGGTATTCCACGGGCATGACCTTGACGAACTTGCCCAGGTAATCGTCCCAGTTGTCCAGGATTTTCTTTGCGACATCCGAATTGGTGTAATGCAGGTGACTCTCGATGATCTGCTTCAGGCGAATGGCATCGAAGCGGGTCATGTCGTGGGACACGTCCACCCGGCCCTTGGTCTCCAGGTCACCGCCCAGGTGTTCCAATCGCTCCAAGGCATCATCCTCTTCCCGAATGGGCTCCAGCTCGACTTGCGCCAGGTTACAGCGCTGTTCGAAGCCGCCTTCCTCATCCAGCACATAAGCGATACCGCCGGACATGCCCGCAGCAAAGTTGCGCCCGGTACTGCCCAGAACCACTACCACGCCACCGGTCATGTATTCGCAACCATGATCGCCCACGCCTTCCACTACAGCAGTAGCGCCGGAGTTGCGCACGGCAAAGCGCTCACCGGCCACGCCGCGGAAATAGCATTCGCCGGCAATGGCGCCATAGAGCACGGTATTGCCGACAATGATGTTCTCTTCAGCCTGGCCGATGGCAGAACCTTCCGGGGGATAGATAATGATATGTCCACCAGACAAGCCTTTGCCCACGTAGTCGTTGCCTTCTCCGGAAAGCTCAATGGTCACGCCCCGCGCCAGCCAGGCGCCCAGGGACTGACCAGCAGTACCGGAAGCCTTGATGTGGATGCTATCGTCAGGCAGGCCGGCAAAACCGTATTTCTCCGCCACCCGGCCGGAAAGCATGGTGCCAAAGCTGCGGTTGTAGTTGTGGATATCCACTGCGATCTGTACGGCCTCGCCTTTTTCCAGGGCGGGCCTGGCCTGCTCGATAAGCTGGTTGTCCAGAGCCTGTTCCAGACCGTGGTCCTGCTCCTCGCAGTTGTACACCTTGTCACCAGGCGCGGCCTCGGGCTTGGTCAGCAGACGGGAATAGTCCAGTCCCTGAGCCTTCCAGTGATCCAGGGCCCTGCGCATGTCCAGACGATCCGCCTGACCAATCATTTCCTCCACGCTGCGGAAACCGAGTTTGGCCATGATCTGGCGCAGCTCCTCGGCCACGAAGAAGAAATAGTTGATGACGTGTTCGGGCTTACCCATGAAGCGCTTGCGCAGCTCAGGATCCTGGGTGGCCACACCCACAGGACAGGTGTTCAAATGGCACTTGCGCATCATGATGCAACCCTCGGCAATGAGGGGAGCCGTCGCAAAACCAAACTCGTCCGCGCCCAGCAGGGCGCCGATGGCCACATCACGGCCGGTGCGCATACCGCCGTCCACCTGCACGCAGATGCGTGAGCGCAAACGGTTGAGCACCAGGGTCTGGTGGGTTTCCGCCAGACCGATCTCCCAGGAGGAGCCGGCATGCTTGGTGGAAGTCAAAGGCGAGGCGCCGGTGCCGCCATCGAAACCGGAAATGGTCACATGATCCGCATGAGCCTTGGAAACCCCCGCGGCCACGGTGCCCACGCCCACTTCGGACACCAGCTTCACAGAGATGCGCGCCTTGGGATTCACGTTCTTCAGATCGTGGATGAGCTGCGCCAGATCCTCGATGGAATAAATGTCGTGATGGGGTGGCGGCGAGATCAAACCCACGCCGGGAGTGGAATGACGCACCCGGGCAATCTGCTTGTTCACTTTGTGGCCGGGAAGCTGTCCGCCCTCGCCAGGCTTGGCGCCCTGGGCCATCTTGATCTGGATATCGTCGGCGTTCACCAGATATTCCGTGGTCACGCCGAAACGCCCGGAAGCGACTTGCTTGATGGCGGAACGCTCCGGATTGGGCGAGCCGTCCGGCAGGGGGTTGAAACGCTCGGGCTCTTCGCCGCCTTCGCCGGTATTGGACTTGCCTCCCAGGGCGTTCATGGCCACCGCCAGGGTGGAGTGCGCTTCGTAGGAGATACTGCCGAAAGACATGGCGCCCGTGGCGAAACGCTTGACGATCTCCCTGGCCGGCTCCACCTCTTCGAGGGGAATGGGGTTTTCAGCCCATTTGAATTCCATGAGACCCCGCAGGGTCAACAGTTTCTCACTCTGTTCGTTGATCAGGCGGGAGTACTGTTCATAGGTCTTGGCATCATTGCCGCGCACCGCATGCTGAAGCTTGGCGATGGTGTCGGGCGTCCAGACATGGGCCTCGCCGCGCTGGCGCCAGGCGTAATCACCGCCCACATCCAGTTGCTTGCGATAAATGAGGGCGTCGCCAAAGGCATTCTGATGCCAACGCACGGCTTCCTGCGCCACTTCATCCAGACCGATGCCTTCAATGGTGGTGGCGGTGCCAGTGAAATACTTGTCCACGAACTCGCTGGACAGCCCCACCGCATCGAAAATCTGCGCACCGCAATAGGACTGGTAGGTGGAGATGCCCATCTTGGACATGACCTTGTGCAGACCCTTGCCCACGGCCTTGATGTAGCGCTTCTGGGCTTCCTCGAAATCCAGGGCTTCAGGCAGATCCGGCAGCATGTCCTGGATGGTCTCGAACACCAGGTAAGGGTTGATCGCTTCCGCGCCATAACCCGCCAGGGTGGCAAAATGATGCACTTCCAGAGCCGCGCCGGTCTCCAGCACCAGGCCGGAATCCGTGCGCAGGCCCTTGCGAATGAGATGATGATGTACAGACGATGTAGCCAGAAGGGCAGGAATGGCCAGGTTGTCCGCATCCACCCGGCGATCCGAGAGAATCAGGATGTTGTAGCCATCCAGCACGGCTTTTTCCGCCGCTTCGCACAGTTCATTCAGCGCGGCATGCATGCCGTCCGAGCCATGGGCAGCGGGATAGGTGATGTACAGAGTGCGGGTGCGGAAGGCACCGCCGCAATGATCCTCGATCTGGCGGATCTTCTCCAAATCTGCATTGGTGAGCACAGGCTGCTGCACCTCCAGACGCATGTTTTCCCCTCCACTTCCCAGTCCCAGCAGGTTGGGCCGCGGGCCGATGAGGGACACCAGGGACATGACGATCTCTTCACGAATGGGATCGATAGGCGGATTGGTCACCTGGGCGAAGTTCTGCTTGAAATAGGTGCTCAGGTGGCGGGGACGGTTGGACAACACGGATGGCGGGTTGTCCGCGCCCATGGAGCCAATGGCTTCCTGGCCGGTGCACACCATGGGGGTGAGCAGCACGCTGAGGTCTTCCTTGGAATAGCCGAAAGCCTGCTGACGGTCCAGCAGCACTTCCTCATCCGGCGCCATGGTTCCTACCGCCGGCGGCAGGTTTTGCAGGCGGATCTGGGTCTTGTCCAGCCATTCCTGGTAGGGCTTGGAACCGGCCAGCTGGGTCTTGATCTCTTCGTCGTCGATGATGCGCCCTTCCTGCATGTCGATGAGGAACATCTTGCCGGGCTGCAGACGCCACTTCTTGACGATCTTTTCCTCGGGGATATCCAGCACACCCATTTCCGAAGCCATGACCACCAGGCCGTCATCGGTGATGAGGTAACGGGCCGGGCGCAGGCCGTTGCGGTCCAGGGTGGCGCCGATCTGGCGGCCGTCGGTAAAGGCCACGGCGGCAGGCCCGTCCCAGGGCTCCATGAGGGCCGCATGATATTCGTAGAAGGCCCGGCGCTTTTCATCCATGAGCTTGTTGCCCCCCCAGGCTTCCGGGATGAGCAGCATCATGGCGTGGGCCATGGAGTAACCGCCCATGACCAGCAGTTCCAGGGCATTGTCGAAACAGGCGGAATCAGACTGGCCTTCGGGAATCAGGGGCCAGATCTTGTCCAGGTCTTCACCCAGGATATCCGAGGCCATGGAATGGCGGCGCGCCGCCATCCAGTTCACGTTGCCGCGCATGGTGTTGATTTCGCCGTTATGAGCGATCATGCGGAACGGATGAGCCAGGTCCCAGGTTGGGAAAGTGTTGGTGGAGAAACGCTGGTGCACCAGGGCCAGGGCGGACACCAGGTCTTCGTCCTTGAGATCCGGATAATAGTCGCCTACCTGGGCTGCAAGCAGCATACCCTTGTACACGATGGTACGGGTGGACAGGGAGGTGAAATAGAAATCATCTTTACCGGGCAGGTCAGACTCACGAATCTCGTTCTCGATCTGCTTGCGCGCCACAAACAGCTTGCGCTCCAGAGAGTCCTGGTCTGGCGTGGCTGCACCGCGGCCAATGAACACCTGGCGGATGCCTGGCTCTGTTGGCAAAACGCTTTCGCCCAGATCAGCATTGTTCACGGGCACATCGCGCCAGCCCAGCAGTTGCTGGCCTTCCTGCCGGATGAACTTTTCCACCACGGCGCAGGCTTTTTCCGCTGCCGCCGCATCGGCCGGCAGGAACAACATGCCTACGGCATAGTCGCCCGCTTTGGGCAGTTCGAAGTCCACCACCTTGCGGAAGAAAGCATCGGGAATCTGCAACAGAATGCCCGCACCATCCCCCGCCTTGGGATCCGCGCCAACAGCACCCCGGTGGGTCAGGCGATCGAGTATGGTCAAACCCTGTTCAACGATCTCATGAGTGCCGCGGCCCTTGATGTCGGCTACAAAACCAACGCCACATGCATCGTGCTCGTTCGCAGGGTCATACAAACCCTGTTTCGGCGGCAAGGCACCGTAACTCATCGCAAACCTCTTCTCTTAATTTAAGTAACAGGGCTGCTGGCCGCAGGGCCGCAACCTGGAATTATTGTGAACTGCCGACATAGGCCAGCCCGCCGCTGCATACGCAAGCGACTCCAACGAACCCGCTAGGATACTGCAGAAAGACCCTTCAGGCCAGTGTTTTCATGGAAGAACTACCCGTCAGGCAGTAGTGCTTTGCAGGGTTTCCTGCAGAATCTCGATGGAAAAATCTTCGCTGATCAAGGCCTTGCCTATGCCCTGAAGCAATACCAGCCGCAACTTGCCAGCCATAACCTTCTTGTCCACGGCCATGAGTTCCATGAAGCGTTCGGACGACAGTTCCGGTGGCGCCGTGGGCAGGCCTGCAGCGGCAATCAGCTCGGTAATCCGGGTTTCCTCCTCAGCACTTAGCCACCCGAGCCGCCTGGACATACGAGCCGCCATGCACATGCCAGCGCCCACAGCCTCGCCATGGAGCCAGTTGCCATAGCCCATGCCTGTCTCGATGGCATGACCGAAAGTATGGCCAAAATTGAGCAGGGCCCGCTGTCCTGCCTCCCGTTCATCTGCTGAGACCACCCTGGATTTGATGACGCATGAACCTTTTACCGCATGGGCCAGCGCCTCTGGGTCCAGGTCACGCAGATCCTGCATATGGGATTCCAGCCAGGAAAAATACTCCGCATCCTTGATAATGCCGTGCTTGATGACTTCGGCCAAGCCCGCCGAAAGCTCCCGGGGAGGCAGGGTCTTCAGGGTATCGATATCGATAATCACTGCCTGGGGCTGATAGAAGGCGCCAATCATATTCTTGCCCAGAGGATGGTTCACCCCAGTCTTGCCGCCAACGGATGAATCCACCTGGGACAACAGCGTGGTCGGCACCTGAATGAAATTGACACCACGCTGATAGCAGGCTGCCGCAAACCCGGTCATATCACCAATGACGCCACCACCCAGGGCAATCAGGGTGCAACCCCGGTCGAAGCGCTTCTCCAGGAGCTGGTCAAAGATCCGATTCAGAATCTCAAGCGTCTTGTACTTTTCTCCATCGGGCAGAACGACCTGCTCCACCTGCAATCCCTGCAGGCTGTCCAGCAGAGTCTGCATGTACAAGGGAGCCACGGTCTCATTGCTGACTACCATGACCTGCGCCAACGCAATATGACGGCGGAAAAGTTTCGCATCACGCAGCAGATCCTGCCCAATGTAGATGGGATAGCTGCGTTCGCCAAGATCGACATCAAGAGTGGAAATCACACGGGACATGGAACGGCTTCAGGTATTTTCGAAATGGCGGATAACTTCCTTCACCACGGCCTGAGCGGAACGCCCTTCCGTGGATACCACCAGATCCGAGATTTCCCGGTACTGAGGGTCACGCTCCTCATTCAGGTCTTTCAGGCGCTGCAAAGGGTCATCAGTATGCAGCAGAGGACGATTCTTGTCCTTGTAGGTGCGCTCATACTGCTGTTCTGGGGAACATGAGAGGTAGATGACATAGCCTCGGGCAGCGAGCAGACGACGATTTTCCGGCTGAGTCACAGCACCGCCACCAGTGGCCAGCACCAGATTATCCTGCTCTACCATTTCAGCAATGGCCTTCATTTCACGGCGCCGGAAACCCTCCTCACCTTCGTATTCGAAGATAGTCGGGATATCCACACCCGTGCGCTTCTGGATCTCCTGATCCGTATCGTCAAACTCCAGACCAAGAGATTGCGCCAGCTGCCGGCCAATGGTGGTCTTGCCGGCCCCCATGGGGCCCACCAGAAAGATACGACTGGGTTTCAGCATAGTTCAATCACCTGATAAAAAACGCCGATTATACCTGAATAACATCTTCGGCATTGACTGAGAAAGCACTGATCAATTCAAGGCAGGCGGCAGGATTGCAAAACACCCAAACTCTGCATTATTACCAAAGGTCTCCAGCCTTGGCGGCGACCGGCGTCTTGAGCCTGGGCATCTTGAATCGCAAATCTGCCCATCCGGAATCGATCATGGATTCACTAACGAAAAGACACGGCCAAGGCCGTGTCCTTTCACCTGATACTGCAAGTAATGGACTATCTGACGTTCATGGAATCCTTGATTACCTTCGGCGTGATGAAGATCAGCAGTTCTTTCTTGCGGTCAGTCTTCAACGTCTCCTTGAAAGCATTGCCAATGACCGGCAAATCACCAAAGAAGGGAACTTTTTCTTCCGCATTCTTGCGATCCCGCTCGAATACGCCACCGAGAACCACTGTCTCACCGTTGTCCACCAGCACCCGGGTTTCGACCTCACGCTTGTTCAGGGGAGGAACACCCAATACGGCACGGGTGAAGTCGGCATCATCCTTGGAAACCAGCAGATCCATGATGATGCGGTCATCCGGCGTGATGTGTGGCGTAACTTCCAGTTTCAGAACCGCTTCCTTGAAGGAAACCGTGGTCGCGCCACTGGAACTTGCTTCCTGATACGGAATCTCGATACCCTGCTTGATCACTGCTTTGTTCTGGTCAGAAGTAATGACTCTCGGACTGGAGATAATCTCGCCCCGGCCTTCCTGTTGCATGGCCGTCAATTCCAGTTGCAGTAGGTAAGAACCCACCTTGCCCAGCAGGAAATTCACGGCACCGCCACGTGTCGGAGACAGCTGCTGAGGCAGGTTGACCATAAGCGCTTCAGCGCCACTGCCCGCAGCATTCTCGATACCCGGAGCGAAGCCAAAGGTGCCGGAGGTGTGCCCCGGCAGCCCGCCTGCGGTCAGCAGACTGGAATTGCCGCCTATGCTGTTCTCCCGGTTGAAGCCGAAACTGACACCGATATCCCGGGCAAAGTCGTCGTTGGCGATTACCACGCGGGATTCAACCAGAACCTGCCGCACCGGAATATCCAGTTTTTCGATCAGAGCACGCACTTCCGTGAGCTTGGCTGCAGTATCCTGCACCAGCAGGGTGTTGGTACGGGAGTCTATGGTGACGTTTCCACGCTCCGACAACAGCCTGTTCTCCTCAGATTTGAGCAGCTCCGCCAGTTTTTCGGCCTTGGCGTAATTCACCTGGATCAGCTCGGAATGCAGCGGCGCCAGCTCTTCCACCTGCTTTTGCGATTCCAGATCCAGCTTTTCACGCGCAGCAATTTCTTCTGTTGGCGCTACCAGGATGACATTGCCATTCTGGCGTTTGGACAGCCCCTTTGTCTTGAGAATAATATCCAGAGCCTGATCCCAGGGAACATTCTTCAGGCGCAGAGTAATACGGCCATTCACAGAATCACTGACTACCATGTTCAGGCCGGTGAAGTCAGCAAGCAATTGAAGCACAGAACGTACTTCGATATCCTGGAAGTTCAGGGACAACTTATCGCCGGTGTAAACCAGCTGACGCTTCTTGCGCGCTTCTTTCTCTTCCTTGCTTACTGCCCGGAACTCCAGGGTATATAGATCGTCTGCCTGATAGGCAAGATGCTCAAACTCACCCTGAGTGCCGATGACCACACGCGCATCCTTGCGATGCGGGCGGGTAACGATGCTTTTCACCACAGTGGCGAAGTCTGTGACATCGAGCTCCAGCGCCTGATCAGGCTCTACCCCTGCCCCCAGGAAATCCAGAACGATATTGGTGCCTTCCTGGCGCATATCCACGACGACATCAGGATCCGACAGAGTGATCTCCACGCGGGCTACACCCTCACCACCACGACGGAAATCTACGTTCGTGATCATAGGCTTGGTATCTTCAGCCTTACCTGCGGCAGGAGCAGCAGCCGCACTGCTGCCCAGGGCTGCGCCGCTGGCTTTGCCATTTAACATCAATATGACCTTGTTGCCCTGCTCACGAATATCATAGGTGGACTTGTTGAGCAGATTCACCACGACCCGGGTCTTGTCCCCGGCCTCGATAGCAGTCACCGAACGCACATTTCCCGAACCGATGTTTTTGGTGCGGGATTCCAGGGCGCTCTTGGTGCCCGGCAAATCGACCGCAATGCGGGCCGGATTGTCAGTGGCAAAACTGGTTGCCCCCTGTACCGGTTCGCTGGTTTCCATTACGATCTGCACCCGATCTCCGGAAAGGATGGAATACGTAATTTTATCCAGGGTGTTGGCCGCAGCACTCGAAACACCGAACACCGCGAGCAGCAACCCCCAAAGGATTACTTTTCTGTTGATACCCATTTTGCCACCTACCATTACGGACTCTCCTTAACTTGAATCTCGCTCGCCCAATGTCAGCGACGCCTGTCTTTCCAGGTAACCGCCACTGCCGTTCGGAATCAGTTCCACTACGTTGACTTTTTCTTCTTCAATGCTGATGATCCTGCCATCATTCTGCCCCAGGTAATTCCCTGTCTTCACTCTGTGAATCGTTCCATCCGGGGACTGCACAAGCGCCCATACAGCCTTGTTTTGATCGAGTGTTCCAACCATTTTCAGGGAATCCAGCGGATAGGATTCCAGCTCTTCTTTGCGGCGGTTGGGGTCTGGCCGCGGTCCTGTGCCTGCATCGGCCACCATAACTTCCGATGTGTCCTCCGTGGGAACAAACGGATTGCGGCGATCCCCTCCAACATACAGATAAGTTTCCGCCTGTTGGATCTGCGGGATGGGCTCGATGGGTGTTGGCGGCCGGCTCTTGACTTCTTCCACATAGCTGCGCAGGTCGGACATATCCTGATTGGCACAGCCGGCAAGGAACAATATCATCAGTGATGGAATCAGGTATTTCATCAGCCGGCCTCCTCCAGATAGCGGTAAGTCTTAGCCATCGCTTCCATGATCAGCTGGCCGCTATCCTTGTCTTTGCTGATCTTGACATCATGCACGGTAACGATCCGGGGCAAAGCTGCGAGACCACTGACAAACTCCCCAAACTCGTGGTAGTCGCCAACCACTTTGATCTTTATGGGAAGTTCCGCATAGAAATCCTGCTTGACTTCAGGCATGGGCTGGAAGAGCTTGAACTCCAGACCCGCTGCCAAACCCGTCTGGGAAACATCCACAAGCAGGGCAGCTACTTCTGTCTTGTCCGGCAACTGCCGCAACATAGCGCCAAAGGATTCCTGCATTTCCTTTAGCTGCAGCTTATATGCTTCAAGGTTGACCGCCTTGGCCTGTTTGCGTTCAAACTCCTGACGCAGACTTTTTTCGGTTTTGGCCACTTTCTCCAATGCCACATACTCATCAGCGATGAAGTAGTAGTAGCCAGCACCGATGATGCCAGCACACAATATCAAAGCTGTCACCAGCTTGACCACCACCGGCCACTCGCCGACATTCTCCAAGCTCAGATCACTGAAATCACTCAAATCCATTCTGTTACACCATCATGTTGGAAACAGTGTCCACCCGACAATTACCGGTATTTGCACTCATTTTTCGGCTTCCTCCTTGACATTGGGATTGGCCTGCTTAGCCACCAGCTCAAATTCGCTCATACCGGTTTCGGTCTTGTCACCGCTCTTGATCACCTTGAGATCCGCGTCCTTCATCCAGTCACTGGCATCAATAGCGCGCATGTAAGCCGACACCCGCGCATTGGACTGGGCCTGGCCACTGAGAGTGACCTGTACACCTTTCTGCACCAGATTTTTCAGGAACACACCATCGGGGATGGTCTTCACCAGTTCATCAAACAAATGGACGACCATGGGCCGACTGGCCTGCAGTTCCTGGATAACGTTCATCCTTGCAACGAGCTCCGCCCGCTTCTTTTCAAGATCTTTTATTTCCTTGATCTTCTCATCCACCTTCGCGATCTCCGCCTTGATGAATGCGTTACGGCTCTCCTGAAACTCGATCTGTTTCTGCACCTGCAAGTACCAGAAGAAAGTCGCAAGTCCGGCCAGCAGAACAGCAAACAACAGCTGAAAACCGAAATCGCGCTTGCGCTTCTTGCGTAGATTTTCGCGCCAGGGGAGGAGGTTGATATTTGCCATTAGCTGAAACTCCTCAATGCCAGCCCACAGGCGATCATCATTGCCGGGGCGTCACTGCTGAGCGCCTCTGCATCGACTCTGGAACCTATGGACATGTTGGTAAAGGGGTTGGCGACCACCGTGTCGACCCCAAGGCGCTCCTGTATAAGATCATCCAAACCGGGAATGGAGGAAGTCCCTCCCGCAAGGGCAATCAGATCGACATGATTGTAGGGCGTGGCGCCAAGAAAAAACTGAATGGCCCGGTTGACCTGCTGGGCTACGGCTTCCTTGAAAGGATCGAGCACCTCAGCATCATAACTGTCGGGCAGCCCCCCGTTGCGCTTTGCCATGCCAGCCTCCTCGAAAGACAGGCCATAGCGGCGCTGTATCTCTTCTGTCAGCTGCCTGCCACCAAAATTCTGTTCCCGGGTGTACACCGTCGTGTTGCTGTGCAGGGCATTCAGGGTTGTGGTGTTGGCGCCAATATCGACCAACGCCACGGTAAGTCCTTCACCGCCATTGGGCCATTCCACCGCCAACTCCCGGCAGGCGCGCTCCAGAGCATAGGCTTCCACATCCACCACTTCGCATTCCAGCCCGCCCAAAGCAGCAGCGCCCACTCGCTCATCGACGGTTTCTGAACGGCAGGCCGCCAGCAATACATCCACCATTTGCGGATTCTTTTCGTTGGGACCCAGCACTTCGAAATCCAGATTGACCTCTTCCAGAGGGTAAGGAACATACTGATCGGCTTCCATCTCAATCTGCGCTTCGAGCTCCTTGTCAGAAAGAGACGCTGCTATGGAGATGGTCTTGGTAATGACAGAGGAGCCGGACACGGCCAGGGCAGCGGATTTGGCGCGGGATCCGGATTTCTTCACGACCTTCTTGATCGCCTGTCCCACGGCTTCGATATCAACGATGCTTCCTTCGACCATGACGTTGGGCGGAAGAATCTCTACTCCGTAACTTTCCACCCGGTAACGAGTGCCACCACGCCCGCCCTGTCGGCTCAGTTCCAGCAGCTTCACCACCGAAGAACTGATATCCAATCCCACCAGGGGAGTATTCTTTTGACTAAAGAGACTCATTATTCAATTTTCCGGAATCCTTGATGATTATTGTCAGGGTGACGCCAGATCAGGACAATGCCCCTTTGCCCTTGACGCGTTTTTGCACCCTTTTTGTCAACCTTCCGACTGACCTTGCAGTAAATTTAGCAAAATTTTGAAGGCAATGCTTTAATTTCTTTACTTAAGTCACTAGCGAAACAGCAATTTAATGTGATGGCTCTCGCAATCTACAACCTCAACCCGTAAAATACAATGAACTTTATAAGCTGAAATGCCGTCAACATTTCCCTCGGGGTCTCTTATGACGTCCATTCAGATTCTGCCACACTCTCATTTCCATTCAATGCCGGTTTTCAGCACCAACGCACAATACTGATATAAACTCTGCCGCCATCGCCATCAATTTCCTCAAGGACACCCTCTAAGCTCTCATGATCTGGTTTGCAAAAGCATTGAAATATGGCGCCCTGCTCATTTTGCTTGGCATTGTCACCGCTGCTCTCATCGTCGGGGGCACCTATCTGCACTTCCGCAGCGAGCTGCCTTCTACGGAAAACCTTCTGAAGATACAGCTCCAGGTGCCCATGCGCATATTCAGCGCTGACGGCAAGCTCATCGCCCAGTATGGGGAAAAGCGCCGTGATCCTGTCAATTACGAAGAAATACCCCAAAATATGGTCAATGCCTTCCTGGCTGCGGAAGACCAGAACTTCTTTCATCACTACGGCATAGACCCGGCCGGGCTTGCCAGAGCCGCCGTCACCCTCGCGCTTACCGGACACAAAAAACAAGGTGGCAGCACCATCACCATGCAGGTTGCGCGCAACTATTACCTGACACGCAAACGCACCTTCACCCGAAAAATCCGCGAGATATTTCTGGCGCTGCATATCGAGCAGGCACTGAGCAAAGAGCAGATACTGGAACTGTACCTCAACAAGATCTATCTCGGTCATCGCGCCTATGGCATCAAGGCGGCCGCCCAGGTGTACTATGGCCGCCCCCTGGATCAGCTCACCCTGGCAGAGACAGCCATGATCGCCGGCCTGCCTAAGGCCCCTTCCAACTATAACCCGGTCACCAACCCCGAAAGGGCAAAGCTGCGGCGCAATTACGTTATCGGGCGCATGCTGGCCCTGGGATATATCACCCCGGAGCAGGCAGCTAAGGCCAAGGCCGCACCGGTAACCGCTTCTCTGCACCACGCAGAAGTGGAGGTGGAGGCGCCCTGGATTGCAGAAATGGTGCGCGAGAAGCTGGTCAAGGACTTTGGACCGGAAACCTATACCAGCGGGCTCAATGTCTACACCACAGTAAGCAGCAAGTTGCAGACAGCCGCTAATGAGGGTCTGCGCAAAGCACTGGAAGACTATGACCGGCGCCATGGCTGGCGTGGCGCGGAAAAGCACTACGATGTCTTGCCTGAAGAAGAACCGGACCTGGATGAACTGCTCTCAGAAACAACCCCCATCCAGGAACAGCAACCGGCCATCGTAACGACTGTGGAGGAAAAAAGCGCATCCGTCTATCTGGGAAAAGGACAGCATCTGCAGCTTGAATGGCGGGGACTCAGCTGGGCCCGCCCTTATATAGATGAAAGCCATCGCGGCAACAAACCCAGGAAAGCAGCTGATATTCTGCAAACCGGCGACCTGGTGCGGGTGCGGAAGAAAACCAATGACAAGGGAGAATCATGGTGGGAACTGGCTCAGGTTCCCACTGTAGAGGGCGCTCTGGTTTCCCTCAATCCCGCCAATGGAGCCCTCAACGCACTGGTGGGCGGCTACGACTTCCATACCAGCAAGTTCAATCGCGCCACCCAGGCCCGGCGGCAACCCGGGTCCGGTTTCAAGCCCATCATCTATTCTGCGGCCCTGGAAGCAGGCTTTACAGCGGCCAGCGTCATCAATGACGCCCCCGTGGTCATGGAAAGCAATGGGGACGATGAAACCTGGCGTCCGGAAAACTACAGCGGCAAGTTCTATGGTCCCACGCGGCTACGCTGGGCCCTGACCAAATCCCGCAATCTGGTTTCCATACGCCTGCTGCGCTCCATGGGCATCAAATATGCCCTGGAGCATGCGAGACGTTTTGGCTTCGATCCCGAACAGTTGCCCCATGCCCTGTCCCTGGCCCTGGGCAGCGGAGAAGTCACACCCTGGCAGATGGCGCGGGCCTACGCGGTACTGGCCAACGGCGGCTATCTTATTGAGCCGTACTTCATTCAACGCATAGAAAAGAATGGCGAAACCATTTACGAAGCCGATCCTGTGGTGGTCGGCTGCGAGGCATCTGACGAAAAAACCTTGCCAAGCGATGCCACAGAGCCTGATTCCTGCCGTCCGGCGCCCCGCACCCTGCCGGAAGACAATCGCTACATCATGTATTCCATGATGCAGGATGTAATCCAGCGGGGCACGGGAATCCGTGCCCGGTCACTGGGGCATTCGGATCTGGCAGGCAAAACCGGCACCACCAATGAGCAGCGCGATGCCTGGTTCACGGGTTACAACCAGCACATCGTTACAACCGTCTGGACGGGCTTCGATGACAACAGCCGCCTGGGCAAGGGCGAAGTCGGTGGGCGCGTGGCCCTGCCCGCCTGGATCGCCTTCATGAAAGTGGCTCTGGAAGATATCCCTAATGATCCGCCCGAAATGCCGGCGGATCTGGTGACCGTGCGCATAGACAATGACACGGGGCTGCAGGTGTCAGGAGACAACGGCAACTCCAGCTTCGAGATATTCCGTCCCGGACATGAGCCGCCCATGCAGGAAAATGACAGCGGTGATCTGCCTGAAGAAGGCATTCCGGATGACCAGCCTGCAGCGGTCAGGCCCGACGAACTGTTCTAACCCGAATATTTCACCCGGAAACGCGATGATCGTGCCGGGATCGGCGTTCAAGTGCGGATTTGCGATTGAATCAATAGCCCAAGCTATTGATGATTGAGCAAATACCGCAGATGGACGGCGAGACCGGTGCGAGGGCGCGTTCAGCGATGCCCGGTAACATTTTGCACTTTACTAATATTCCGGAATTATCCTTGAAATATAGTGTGCTAGAACATTGTTCCGGCGACTGGGTGAAATGTTCGGGCTAAATCCGTTGGAGCAGGTTCAGGCCTGGGTTCGCTCTCCCATGGGTACATAGTCCCGCTTGGGCGCACCCTGGTAGATCTGCCGGGGACGCCCGATGCGCAGATGAGGGTCTGAAACCATTTCCGTCCAGTGGGCCACCCAGCCCACGGTGCGGGCGATGGCAAACATCACCGTGAACATATTGTCGGGAATTCCCAGGGCGCGGTAAATGATGCCGGAATAGAAATCCACGTTCGGGTAGAGTTTCCGTTCAAGAAAATACTCATCGTTGGCGGCAATCTCTTCCAGTCTCAGGGCAAGCTCGAACAAGGGATTGTTGCTGTCCGCCAACTTGTCCAGAACCTGGTGGCAGACACTGCGGATAATGCGCGCCCGCGGATCATAGTTCTTGTACACCCGGTGTCCGAATCCCATCAGGCGATAGGAATCGTTCTTGTCCTTGGCCCGGGCAATGTACTTTTCGATATTCTCCACATGGCCGATCTCTTCCAGCATTTTCAGTACGGCTTCGTTGGCACCGCCATGGGCTGGCCCCCACAGGGATGTGATGCCTGCTGCAACACAGGCGAAAGGATTGGCGCCGGAACTGCCCGCCAGGCGCACCGTGGAGGTCGAAGCATTCTGTTCATGGTCCGCATGCAGAATGAACAGCAGATCCAGGGCCCGCTCAGCCAGAGGGTCCACCTCGTAATCCTCACAGGGTGTGCCTTTGAGCATGTACATGAAATTGGCTGAATAGCTCAGGTCATTGCGCGGATACATGACCGGTTCGCCAATATTGTGTTTATGGCAGGCCGCAGCAATGGTGGGAATCTTGGCGATCAGCCGGTGGGCGCAGATATCCCGGTGATGCGCATCATGGATATCCAGGGAATCATGATAGAAACCCGCCAGGGACCCAACCACACCCACCATCATGGCCATGGGATGGGCATCGTAATGGTAGCCTTCGAAGAAACGCAACAACGCCTCGTTGACCATGGTGTGATGGGTGATAATGTCCTTGAACTCCGCCAGTTCCTGGGCGTTGGGCAGTTCCCCGTATAACAAAAGATAGGAAACTTCGATAAAAGAACTCTTCTCCGCCAATTGTTCGATTGGATAACCGCGATAACGCAAAATGCCCTCATCCCCATCGATATAGGTGATAGCGCTGTGGCAACTGGCCGTGGAGACAAAACCCGGATCATAGGTGAACACCCCGGCCTCACCATACAGGCGCGTGATATCGATGGCATCCGGACCTTCGGTGCCCGAGAGAATATCGAACTCGTGGCTGGTTCCGGAAGGCTCCAGAATAATCTTTGCTTTCTTGTCGGACATTACACAACTCCGTCAGCTTGTCTTTGTTTTCAATCGTTCGATATCCCGCGCTACCGCTGCGGCGGATTCCCGGAAAGCCCTGTTTTCCACGTCCGTAAGATCCAGGGCCACCACCTCGGCAAGCCCCCGTTCATCGAGGACACAGGGTACGCCCATGGCAATATCCTGCTGGCCATACTCGCCTTTCAGGATAGCCACGCAAGGCAACAGACGCTTGCGGTTGTGGCTGATGGCATCCACCATGGCGGCGATGGAAGCTCCTGGCGCGTCATAGGCGCTGGAGTTTTTGCGCAGGGCCAGGATCTCGGCCCCGCCTTCCCGGGTGCGCTGAATTATATCCTGTAATCGCTCTTCGCTGATAAATTGCGTTACAGGGATCCCGTTGATCGTACAGAAACGGGGAACCGGCACCATGCTGTCGCCATGCCCTCCCAGCACCAGGGTGGTGATGTCCCGGCTGGAAAACCCCGTTTCCATGGCTATAAAGGCAGCCATGCGGGAGGCGTCCAGAACCCCAGCCTGGCCGAAAATACGCTCCCGGGGCCAGCCGGTGCGCTGCCAGACCCGCCAGGTAAGCACATCCACAGGGTTGCTCACCACCAGCACCATGGCATCCGGCGCGTAGCGCATAATATCATCTGTAATGCCATCAATGATGGCCACATTTGTATCCAGCACATCCGAACGGGACATGCCCGGTTTGCGCGGAATGCCCGCAGTGACCACCACCAGGTCCGCTCCGGCAAGTGCGGCAGGATCGTTACTGCCTTCCACCCGGGTGTCAAAACTGAAGAATGGCGAAGTCTGCAGAATATCCAGGGCGACGCCCTGGGGAGCATCCGGACGAATATCTATCAACGTGATTTCCCGGCAGATTTCCTGTTCAGCAAGAATCTGGGCAGTGGTCTCCCCGACTCTTCCCGCCCCCATGATGGCAACCTTGTTCATGTTCACGCCTCCTGTTATCTTTCTCCCCTGCATTCAAGCGGGGCCTGCATCAAGCATAGCAAGCTCCAAAAAAAAGACCGGGAAACCCCGGTCTTGTTTTTCAGCTACGCCCGAAAACAGGTCAGAAGCTGTCCATGGGAGGATAGTGTACCGGCCAGGGCGCCCGCGCCACGCCGGTCTCTACCGCGGCCCGCGCCACTGCCGGCGGAATAGCTTCGCGCAGGCGGACATCCAGAGGCTTGGGCAGGATATAGTCCGGCCCGGATTCCAGCCGCTCCAGGCCATAGGCTGCCAGCACATCCTCCGGCACGGGTTCATGGGTGAGTTTTTTCAGGGCATGAACAGCTGCGATCTGCATGGCCTCATTGATGCAGCAGGCACGCACATCCAGAGCACCGCGAAAAATAAAGGGGAAGCCCAGCACGTTGTTCACCTGGTTGGGATAGTCTGAACGGCCTGTAGCCATGATCAGGTCATCGCGTACCTGGTTGGCAATTTCCGGACGAATCTCGGGAACCGGATTGGAGAGCGCAAAAACCACCGGCTTGTCGGCCATGCTTGCAAGCATTTCCGGGCTCACCAGATCGGGACCGGAAACACCGATGAATACGTCGGCGCCATGCATGGCTTCCGACAGGGTGCGGCGCTCCGTATCCGCGGCCACACTGAACTTGAAGGGATTGAGGTTCTCGCGTCCCGTGTGGATCACGCCCTGGCGATCGAGTACCAGAATGTTGTTCCGGTGCGCCCCCATGTTGCACAGCAGGCGTACAGCGGCAATGCCGGCCGCCCCCGCGCCCAGCACCACAATGCGGGCGTCTTCCAGGGTCTTACCCTGAATCTCCAGGGCATTGAGCAGCCCTGCCGCAATAATGATGGCCGTGCCGTGCTGGTCATCATGGAACACAGGAATGTCCAAACGCTCCATGAGCGCCTGCTCGATTTCGAAGCAGTGTGGCGCGGCAATGTCTTCCAGGTTAATGCCACCAAAGGTGGGAGCAATACGCACCACGGTATCAATGAAAGTACTGGGATTGGCCGCATCCACCTCGATATCGAACACATCGATACCGGCAAAATGCTTGAAAAGCACCCCCTTGCCCTCCATCACCGGTTTACCTGCCAGCGCCCCCGTATTGCCCAGGCCCAGAACAGCCGTGCCGTCTGTGATCACCGCCACCAGATTGCCCTTGGCCGTATAGCGATAGGCGTCTTCCGGATTTTCCGCAATGCGGCGCACCGGCTCTGCCACACCGGGCGTATAGGCGAGAGCCAGATCCTGCGGCGTATTCGCGGGTTTTGTCAGCTCAACGCTGATCTTTCCCGGAACGGGGTGTTCGTGGTATTCCAGCGCAGCCTGGTTGATATCCGCGTCAGCATCTTTGCTCATGGGTTGCCTCCCGATAAACTACAACAAATGGATACGTCGCACCGCCATCCCTGGCTCCTTGCGGCATACGACCGCCATGGAGGGTGGAAGTGCCGGTAATGCATGGAGCAATTGCCGGCCGACCGCCATGGAGGGTGGAAGTGCCGGTAATGCAGGAGCACATCGGCCATTCCATCCCTGGAAATCGCCGCACCGCCATCCTTGGCTCCTTGCGGCATACGACCACCATGGACGGCGGAAGTGCCGATAATGCAGGAGCACATCGGCCATTCCATCCCTGGAAATCGCCGCACCGCCATCCTTGGCTCCTTGCGGCATACATTCCATCCCTGGAAATAACAAAGGCGCCACGAGGGCGCCCTTTCGCATACGGCTTGCGCGCAGGCTCAGCGAGCGTAACGCTTGCGGAACTTGTCCACGCGACCTGCGGTATCCATGATCTTCTGCTGTCCGGTGTAGAACGGATGGCAGGCAGAACATATTTCGATATGCAGATCCTTGCCCAGGGTGGAACGGGTTTCAAAGGAGTTGCCGCAGCTGCAAGTCACCTTGATGTCATTGTAATCAGGATGGATGTCCGCTTTCATGTTCCGTCTCCGGCCTATGGCCGCTTAAATAATAAATTCGTTGATCTGACGCCTCAGCGCCACGGAGTCGCGCATTTTAGGGAAGCCCAGGGCAAATTTCAAGAACTAATTTGCTTGATATGATCCAGGCGAAAATCCAGAATCTCCCCGGCAGGGGTTTCCAGGCGCAGGTACTCCGCCCCCTGACGAGTAAACACGTCCAGCACCCGGCCCTGCAGCCTTTGTTCCTCATGCCGCTCATCCCGGCACACCAGCTCCACCCTCGCCCGGTGCATGGCCAGCAATTCGTACTCACTGTGCAAACCGCAATCGATGGGCTCGTAGCCACCACCTTCTTCACTCATGGAACATCACCAGCAAATCATTGAGAAAACGCCGCCCCAGAGGCGTCGGCTGCAGCCACTCCCCGGACGCCCTCAGCAGTCCTTTGGCGCGCGCCCGGGCCAGGGAGTCCTCCAGTGAAGACAGGGGCAGGCCCGTTCTTTTCCGGAACAGGGCCAGGGGCGCGCCTTCTCGGAGACGCAGTACGTTCATCATGAACTCCAGACGCAGATCCGCCCGGTTCAGCAGGCGCCAAGCCGTCTTTCCGCCCTGCATGTAGGCCTGGGGCTGACGTTCACGCCAATAGCGCTGCACCCCTGATTTCCCAGTAAGTTTGCCATGGGCTCCCGCCCCTGCGGCAAGGTAATCGCCAAACTGCCAGTAATTGAGATTGTGACGGCAATACAGCCCGTCCCGCGCATAGGCCGAGACCTCGTATTGGCCATAGCCATGCTTCGCCAGTAGAGCCTGGCCGGCTTCCTGTACGTCCCACAGCAGTTCCTCCGGAGGCAGCGCCGGCGGCTGGTGATGAAACAGGGTATTGGGTTCGAGGGTGAGCTGATACCAGGACAGATGTTCCGGCGCCAGCTCCAGGGCCTGGCGCAGATCATCCAGCGCCTGTTGCAGGGTCTGCTCAGGCAGGCCGAACATGAGGTCCAAGTTGATGTTCTGGAAGCCTGCCCGGCGCGCGAGATGAAAGGCATCCTGAGCCTGCCGGGGGTCGTGCACCCGTCCCAGGGCTTTGAGCTTGTCTGCGGCAAAGCTCTGCACGCCAATGGAAATACGGTTCACCCCGGCTTCCCGGTAGTCGGCAATATGACCGGCATCCACGGCGCCGGGGTTGGCTTCCAGGGTGATCTCGGCGTCATCCGCCACAGGCAGGCGGCTTCTGATACCCTCCAGCAACTGCCGGATGGCCGCGCCACTGAACAGGCTTGGGGTGCCACCGCCGATGAAGACCGTCTGCACCTCCCGGCCGCCTGTCCGCGCCGCATCGTCCTCCACATCCGCCAGCATGGCCTCCAGGTAAGCCCGTTCCGGCAATTCGCCCTTTATGGCATGGGAGTTGAAATCACAATACGGGCACTTGCGCAGGCACCAGGGGATGTGCAGATACAGGGAAAGGGGCACATCCCCTGGCTGGAGTGCGGTCACACGGCGTCCCGGGCCTTGAGATAGGCCAGATCGGAAATCCGGCTGTATTTTCTGGAGGCTTCCAGGAAGGCCGTGTAGCTCTCATAGATCTTTTTCGCCGGCGCATTCTGCGCCGCAAGGTCCGCCGCCACTTCGGCGGACACCTTGCGCAGTTGGGTCAGCACATCGTCGGGATAGGCGCGCAACTGCACATGATGTTTGTTCACCAGTTGCTCCAGTGCGCCGGGGTTGCGCGCGCTGTATTCCGCCATCATATCCAGATTCACCACCCGGCAGGCGTTTTCCACAATGGCTTGCAGGTCTTTCGGCAGGGCCTCGAAAGCCTTGCGGTTGATCAGGGCTTCAAGAATAGTGCCTGGCTCATGGAAGCCCGGGTAGTAGTAATACTTGGCCGCCTTGTACAGGCCGAAAGCCAAATCATTGTACGGTCCCACCCATTCGGTGGCGTCAATGGTGCCGGAGGTCAGGGCGGTGAACAGCTCACCGCCGGGCAGATTCACGGGCGTGCCGCCCAGACGTTTGAGAACTTCGCCCCCCAGGCCGGGAATACGCATTTTCAGACCCTTCATGTCCGCCAGGGAATTGATTTCCTTGTTGAACCACCCCCCCATCTGCACCCCAGTATTGCCCGCAGGCCGGCCGATAACGCCAAAGGGCTTGTAAGTCTCGTCCCAAAGCTTCTGGCCACCACCGTAATAGATCCAGCCGTTCATTTCATTGGCCGTCATGCCAAAAGGCATGGTGGAAAAGAACTGGGCTTCGGGCACTTTGCCCTTCCAGTAGTAGGCGGAGGCATGTCCCATTTCCGCCGTGCCTCGGGAAACAGCATCGAACACCTCGAAGGCCGGCACCAGTTCCTTGGCGCCATATACTTTGACCCGGAGGCGCCCGCCGGACATTTCCGTAATCAGCCGAGCCAGGTTGTTGGCGCCTGTTCCCAGGCCGGGAAAGTTCTTGGGCCAGGTGGTGACCATTTTCCATTTGATGGTGGAACCCGCACGGGCCAGGCTGCTGGCGCCTACCCCGGCGGCGGCTACGGCCACGCCGGTTTTTTTCAGAAAATCTCTGCGATCCATTGGCAAACCTCGTTGTTGTTCATTGATTGATTTCCATGGCGCGGGATGGCGCCATGCCGGATCATTACCGTAGGTCGGACTTCAGTCCGACATTTCCCATCGTGGCGATTGTTGTCGTGCTGAAGCCTGTCCCACGGCAAAATCGACAGCTTATAGACGGTAAACCGAAGTGGTCATGACCTTGGACATGAACTTCATGGCCGCTTTCACCGGCCCGGGGAGCTCAATACCCCCGTGGGATTTAGCCGTCTGGCCATGGCGGATCTCATCCTCTTTCATCTGTTCCAGGATAGCGCGGGTGCGGCAGTCGGATTCCGGCACCTGGGCCAGGTGTTCATCCAGATGCCCTTCCACCTGCTTTTCCGTCTCGGCCACGAAACCCAGGCTCCACTTGTCTCCGGCCAGCCCCGCTGCGGCTCCCAGGGCGAATGAACCGGCATACCACAAAGGATTGAGCAGGCTCAGGCGTCCGTCCAGCTCCTCCACCCGCTGCTCGCACCAATCGAGGTGGTCATTTTCTTCAGCGGCGGAACGTTCCATGCTGCGTTTCACTTCCTCCCGGCGGGCGGTAAGAGCCTGCCCCTGGTACAGGGCCTGGGCGCAGACTTCTCCCGTGTGATTGATGCGCATGAGACGGGCCACGTGATCCCGCTGGCTCTCGGGAAGCTCGGATTCTTCGCAGGTTTCTGCGGGATTGGGGCGCTCGGTCACCAGGGGGCGGCCAAACAGGGTGCGCAGGGCCTGGTCCAGATTCACAACCAGGCGATCTGCCTGGGTCAGGTGGCGCTGATTTTCAGATTCACTACTCATAATCTATATATCCCTTTGCCGGGCGAGGACCAGCATAAACATTCATTTTATTCCCTGACAAGCTGTTGCGCCAGCAGGACCAGCGGATGCAGGTAAGCCCGTCCGGCAGACTCATCCGCCGCCGCCAGGTGCAGACGGCAGGAGGCATTGCCACTCAGCACGGCATCCGGAGACAACCCGGCGATCTCCTCAGCCAGGGGGTCGCGCAGGCTTCCGGCCATCCGGGGGCGCAGCAGCATGGCGGTTCCAGCAGCGCCACAGCAGCCCCCCCGGCGTCCTATCTCATGAACCTGCAGACCCCGGATTTTATTCAGCAGGCGGAACACTGCCAGCTCCTGTCCCAGCACATTCACCAGGCTGCATGGCAGATGCACGGCTACGCTGGCCGCCAGAGACCGGAAACTCAACCGCTGCAGCACCTCTTCCCTGGCCAGAAAGCTGCAGATATCCTCGTGGGGAGCGGGCAGGGAATCATAGTCCTGCAACTGCGCGCCACACCCCGTGGCAATGCTCAGGATGGCGTTCAGTGATCCGGCATTCCGGAAGGCATCCACATTGGTCTGCATCAGACGCTGCGCCCTGGGGGAGTTACCGGCATGGGCATCCAGAGCGCCGCAGCATTGCTGCCCACCAGGCACGGCCACTTCATATCCGGCATGCAGCAGGAGGGTCAGCGCTGATGAAAGAACCTCCGTATCCAGCAGGGAAGCCGTACACCCTGTGAACAGGCCGACTCTGCCGAGACCTGCCTTCCCTTCCGGCAGGTACAGCGGTTTCAGACTCATGGGACGGAGAGATGCCTGTGCCGCAAAATATCCCAGCCTCGACCTTTTTGGCAACAGCTTGCCAGGCGCCACGAGCATGCGCCCAAGCCAGGGACGGGACAGCACCGCTGACAACAGTTTTTCCGCCACAGGCAAAGAAGGGCGGACCATGGATCGCCCACGATCCATGAGGGCAGCAAAAGACACTTCAGAGGGGCAAATCTTTTCGCAGCGGCGGCACAGCAGGCAACTGTCCAAAAGATCTGCCGCGTGCCGGCCAACTTGCACCTCCCTCTTCTCCAAGGCCTGGATCAGAGCAATACGCCCACGGGGAGACTGAGCTTCGCTGCCCGAGAGTCCATAGGTCGGACACTCCGCTAGGCACAGCCCGCATTTCACGCATTGCGCCGCATCAGGAAGCATCACCGCTCCCCTGGCGTATAATGTCCCCTTCCATCCTTGGCCCGGGTACAGGGAAATGTCCTGTTTTAAATACCATGTATTCGTTTGCACCAACAAGCGCGAAGAGGGCAGCTGCTGCGCTGACCTGGGCGCGGAAAACGCCCGCAGCTATCTGAAGAAACGCTGCAAAGAACTGGGCATCCATAGAAAAGGCCAGGTTCGCATCAACAATGCCGGCTGCCTGGATCGCTGCGATCAAGGGCCGGTAGTGGTCATTTATCCCGAGGGAACCTGGTACACCTATATAGATAGAGAAGACTTGGATGAAATCATAACATGCCACCTGCAGCAGGGACGGATTGTGGAAAGACTGAAGATCTGAACTGTCTGTAAAATATTCTTGACAAGAATACTCTAATATTAGAGAATGCTCACATACTGATTTTCCTCTCCTCCTCCCCCTATATGGAAAATCAGTATGCACCATCCTCCTTTGGTGGTTATTGACTTGGCGCGGCATCCCCTGCCGCGCTTTTTTTTGCCTTCCGCTCAGGCCAGCTTTCTCGCCAGAAAACGCCGGGCCAACAAAGGGCTTGAATCTGTTTTTCAAGTCAGGTATTATTCGCGCCCTTTCGTGGAGTATGGCGATAACCTCGCTTTTTTGGGAACGAGACAAATGACAACGGTAAGCGCGAAACCGGCGGAAGTCCGCCGTGAATGGTATGTAGTGGACGCAGAAGGCAAGACACTGGGCCGCATGGCCAGTGAAATCGCCCGGCGCCTGAAAGGAAAGCACAAGCCTATTTATACGCCGCATGTGGACACAGGTGACTATGTGGTCGTCATCAATGCAGAAAAACTGCGCGTGACGGGCAACAAGATGCAGGACAAGATGTACCACCATCATACGGGTTACATCGGCAACCTGAAGTCCATCAACCTGGCCAAGCTGCTTGAAAAAGCGCCAGAGCGCGTGCTGGAAACCGCTGTCAAGGGCATGCTTCCACGCAACCCTTTGGGCCGCGCCATGTTCAGCAAGCTCAAGGTCTATGCCGGTTCCGAACATCCTCATACCGCGCAGCAACCCAAACCTCTCGACATCTGATATACGGATCTGACCCAATGGCACAGCAACAAAATTACGGCACTGGCCGACGCAAGACCTCCACCGCCCGCGTATACCTGACTCCCGGTGACGGCAGCATCACAGTAAACGGCCGCCCTCTGGACAAGTTTTTCGGCCGCGAAACCGCACGTATGATCGTGCGTCAACCCCTCGAAGCCACTGAGCTGAAGGACAAGATCAGCTGCCACGTCACCGTCAGTGGCGGCGGCACCACCGGCCAGGCGGGCGCCATTCGCCATGGCATTGCGCGTGCGTTGCTTGAATACGACGAAGAGCAGCGTTCCACCCTGCGCCAAGCCGGTTACCTTACCCGTGATGCCCGCATGGTCGAGCGCAAGAAGGTCGGCCTGCACAAAGCGCGCAAGCGTCCCCAGTACTCCAAGCGCTGATCCATCAGGGCTTTTCGCTTCTCGTCCTCCCCTGTTCCTGGGGAGGACAACCCCACACTCCGCCAGGAGTGTGACTTTTCTGCAACACACCCGCATTTTGTGATTTTTTTACAAAAACCAGTTGCTTTATTGTAAAAAAGCAACTATTATTGCTCCTGCTTAGACATGTTTTTAACCTAATTAATTTAGCGGAGTATTCCAAATGAAAAAGAAGCTTCTAGCTCTGGCAGTCGCTGCAGCCCTGCCCATGGTTTCTCAGGCAGCTACTGCCGATGTGACCATTTACGGTAAAGTTCACACCTCCATTGATTATGTCAACCCCAATGGTTCCGGTCTTGATAGCATCTATGATGTCACCAGCCGTGCTTCCCGTCTCGGTTTCAAAGGTTCCGAAGATCTGGGCGACGGCCTGAAGCTGATCTGGAAGATGGAAACCACCTATAACACCGCTGAAGGCGGTTTCGGCTCCGGCCGTAACACCTACATCGGACTGGCTGGCGGCTGGGGTACCTTCCTGTATGGCCGTCATGACACGCCTATGAAGATGTCCACCGGCAAACTGGATATCTTCGTCGATGAAATGGGCGACTACAACGCAACCGCCGGTTTTGTTGACATCCGCGCCAACGACGCTATTGCCTATGTTTCCCCCAACTTCAGCGGCCTGACCCTGGTTGGTGCCATTGTTCCTGATGCCGATTACGATGGTAATGGCGACTTCGGTGGCGCATACTCCATTGCAGCCATGTACAGCAATGGCGGCCTGTTCCTGGCGGCTGCATGGGAACAACTGGACGATATCATTGACGGTGTCAACCCCGGAAACTTGGACAGTGACCACTGGCGTATTGGCGCCGGCTATGACATGGGTGCCTTCCACATCGGCGTGGTATATGCCGAACAGAACTTGGAAGCCCTCACCGGTACCAACACCTCCAACGTACTTATTAATGGTTCCTGGAAGTTTGGTAACAATAAACTTAAGGCCGAATGGGGACAGATCGATCCGGATGCAAAAGGTGCAGACACCACTAACGCATGGGCTATCGGCCTGGATCACAACTTCAGCAAGCGTACCAAAATGTACGTCCAGTATGCTGATTCCGAGTCTGGTCTGCAGAGCACCAACTATAAAGGTCTGGACCAGACTGGTGTTTCCTTCGGCATGGTTCACAAGTTCTGATCAATGTGACCCAGTGCCTTGCCTGATGGTCTCTTGAGGCCCAGGCAGGAAACCTGAAAAGGGGAGTGCGCAAGCACTTCCCTTTTTTCTTGTCTGGGTTATGCTTCCCCGCATGGATACCCCCCTTCATATCGAACCCGCGGATTTTCTCCCTGTTTGGGAAAAGGATCCCCTGCACCAGGAAATCCAGGCATTTCAACTTCCCAAGGCGGAGGTGATTGACTGCCCCATGGCCTTGCTGACGGCTTCGCAGTTTCTTTCTTCCGAAAAAGGCCTGGGGGGCATTTATGACCACAAAGGGCAATACCTCCACTGCTCCCGGCATCTTCGGCGAAAAAAAGACTTTACCCGCGCCAATCCCTGCCACATAGATGTGGCAGGCAAGCTTCCCATACTCTCGGGGCGTTATCTCTACCTGGGCTGGTTTTTCAATCACTATGGGCATTTCATGATGGAGAGCCTGAGCCGTTGCTGGCCCCTGTTGGAAAAACAGCAGTTTGATGGCTATCTGTACCATTTCCACGCCCGCAGCCCACGGCCATCGGCACAGTTGTTCGAGTTTCTGGATCTTCTGGATATCCCCCGGGATAAACTTCATTTCATTACCCGGGATATGCAGGTGGAAAACTTATACATCCCCACGCAACAAGCTGTGCTTTCCCGCACTATAAGCCCCAAAATGTTGCATTTGTACCAACATTTGGGAAAGACCGCCTGGGAGCGCCAGGGCCGGCCAGGCGGCCAGTCGAAAATCTATATTTCCCGGCGGCTGCTGCCACCCGATATGCGCCATGCCCGCAATGAATACCTGCTGGAGCAGCATTTCCGGCGGCTGGGATACCGGGTATTTCATCCTCAGCTCCACTCCCCCCAGGAGCAGCTGGCCCTGTTTTATCAAAGCACTCATTTGGCGGGCCTGGAAGGCAGCGGCTTGCATCATGTACTCTTTGCCAGAGCACCCCAGGAGACCTGGTTGCTTGCCACCCCGCAACGCCGGATAGACGCCATTACCCAGGCACAGCTGGATCGATACCGGAGCAGCAAAACCCGGATTCTTTTCCAGAAGGGCTGCCCCAGTCCTTTGCTTAGACCTGAACACACATCTTTTCTCGTCACAAGCAACAGCCTTGCGTATTTGGGAATGAAAACAGAACCGGACCCCTGGAGCCGGGCGGTCTGGCTACAGGGACTGGCCAGGCAGCTGACGCCGATTCCCGACGCTCTCGACGATTTTGCGCAACAAGTCCGTCTGTCCGCAATGGAAAAGAAGTTCCTGTCTTTTCTTCTCCACCCCAAGGAGACCTTGGACGATCCCGCTTTCGAATCACCTTTGGGAAAAGCCGTTAGCGCGCTGGCTTTTCAGGCACAAGGCGACCTGGCGGCTGCCAAGATAGCCTTGGCAGAAAGCCTGGAACACTGCCGGAATAATCCGGATTTCCTGGGCGGCTATGCCAGCCTTCTGCGCCAGCTGAAAGAACCCGGTAAAGGTGAGGAGATCCTGGGGATGGCTCTGGCTCTGGACCCGGACAATCCTGAGTTACTGCTTCTTCAGGCTCAGCTGCTTGAGGACACCGGCCGCGCCAATGAAGCGAAATCCCGGCTTGAGGAGATTCTTTCCCATACCCCTTTGTTCCGCCCTGCCCTCATTGCCCTGGCCAGTATTCTTGCCGATCAGTCGGATTTCACCACGGCCGCTGCCTGCCTGACAAAGGCCATAGACATATTTCCCGGAAACGGACGCCTGCATGTCAGGTTGACCTGGTTCCTGATGCAAGCGGGTGAATGGCCCAGGGCCGCAGCAGCCGCTGAGGAGGCGCTGCAACGTTTTCCGCAGAACCCTCATTCTCACACCCACCTGGCGCATATCCGGCTGGCGCTGGACGAGCCCGAACGGGCTCTGGAACACATCAATGAAGCCATTTTGCGGCAACCGCAGAACCCGGCGCACTACCGACTGCGCGCCCGCCTGTATCGTGAACTTGGCAACACGGAAGCCGCGCTGGCCGACGAGAACCGGGTAAAAGAAAGCCGCAACCCGCCCGAAAGCTGATTGCGGCCGCAATTTCCGGGGAAAACGACTATTCCGGAAGTAGAGTTCTTGGCCCGGATTCAGATCCCAGGATGAGCACGTCGGCTGGACGATGACCAAAGATGCCCACGGTCACCACCCCTGCAATCTGGTTGATTTCGGTCTCCAGCTTTACCGGCTCCATGATCTCCAGGTTCTGCACATCGAGTATGATGTTACCGTTGTCAGTGATGAAATTCTCCCGCCACACGGGGGTTCCCCCCAGCTTTACCAGCTCCCGTGCAACATAGCTGCGCGCCATGGGGATCACCTCCACGGGCAGGGGAAACTTGCCCATGACATGCACCAGCTTGCTTTCATCGGCAATACAGACAAATTTCTTGCTTGCCGCCGCAATGATCTTTTCCCGTGTCAGGGCGCCGCCCCCCCCTTTTATAAGATGCAGAGAATGATTCGACTCATCCGCACCGTCCACATAGATTTCCAGCTCTCCCACAGCATTGAGATCAAACACCTGCATACCAATGGCCTTGAGTCTTTCCGTGGACGCTTCAGAGCTGGAGACTGCGCCTTCGAAACGGTTTTTCACATCCGCCAGCAGATCAATGAAGTGGTTGACCGTGGACCCGGTGCCAATCCCCAGCACACCACTGTCGGGAAGATATTCCAGGGCAGCTTCCGCCGCCTGGCGTTTCAATTCGTCTTGATTCATGGTTTCTTTTCTCCTTATCAGCAAACTCTGATAAATTACCATTACCATGAAAAAAACGCTATTGAACAGGTAATCATCCATGCCCCGCACTTACCTGGAGAAAATTCTCCGCGCCCGAGTTTATGACGTGGCCCGGGAAACCCCTCTAGACTTCGCCGCCCGCCTTTCTGATCGCCTGGGCGCTTCCATCTGGCTCAAGCGTGAAGACATGCAAAGTGTTTTCTCCTTCAAGCTGCGTGGCGCCTACAACAAAATATATAACCTGCCAGAAAAGAAAAAGCGCCAAGGCGTGATCGCCGCTTCGGCAGGCAACCATGCCCAGGGGGTGGCCCTGGCGGGAAAGCGGCTGGGCGTACCCGCCCTCATCGTCATGCCCACCACCACCCCTCCCATCAAAGTGCAGACGGTGCGCAACCTGGGCGCGCGCATCATCCTGCATGGTGATTCCTACGATGATGCTTACGCCCACGCCCGCACTCTGGTCAAAGAAAAGGGACTGACCTTTGTCCACCCTTTCGATGATCCAGACGTCATTGCCGGTCAGGGTACGGTTGCCATGGAAGTCCTGCGCCAGCATGAAGACCCTATCCAGGCAGTGTTCATTCCTGTGGGCGGCGGCGGCCTTATTGCCGGCATGGCGGCCTATATCAAGCGCGTTCGTCCGGAGATCAGGATCATCGGTGTGGAGCCTGAAGATACTCCCACACTGCACCATGCTCTGCAGGCGGGACGCCGGGTCAACCTGAAACAAATCGGCCTGTTCGCCGATGGCGTGGCCGTGCGCCAGATCGGAAAAGAGACCTTCAAGCTGGCCAGGGATCTCGTGGATGAAGTGGTACTGGTCACCACCGATGAGATCTGCGCGGCGATCAAGGATATATACGACGATACCCGCAGTGTTGCCGAACCTGCCGGCGCCCTTGGCATTGCCGGCATCAAGAAATACCTGCAGAAAAAGAAGAACCGCAACAAATCCGGCAGCCTCATCTCCATACTCAGCGGCGCCAATATCAATTTCGACCGCCTGCGCCATGTCTCCGAGCGGGCGGAACTGGGGGAACAGCGTGAAGCTTTATTTGCCGTGGAGATTCCGGAACGCCCAGGCAGCTTCCTGAGTTTCTGCCGTCTCCTGGGCAGGCGCAACATCACCGAGTTCAACTACCGCTACTTCGATGACACCCGCGCCCATGTATTTTGTGGTATCGAACTGTCTGGCGGGAATGATGAGCGCACCAACATCATCGAACGCCTTAAGGGAAAAGGTTTTGGCGTCACAGACCTGAGTGAGAATGAAACAGCCAAGCTGCATATCCGCTACATGGTGGGCGGTCATGCGCCCCAGGTGAAAAACGAACGCTTATATCGTTTTGTCTTCCCAGAGCGCCCGGGCGCCCTGCTGGATTTTCTTTCCGGCCTGAGCCGGGGCTGGAATATCAGTCTGTTCCACTACCGCAATCACGGCGCAGCCTATGGCAGGGTTCTGGTAGGCGTGCAACTCAACGCCGGAGAGACAGGCGAATTCCGCCACTACCTCAAGGAACTGGGATACCGATACCACGAAGAGACCGAAAACCCCGCCTATCAACTTTTTGCTGGCGCTGGTTAAATATTTCCCAGTTATCAACCCGGAAACCAACAATGCCAAGCAAATAAAAAACAGCAAGAAAAACCGCGCCACACCTTGACGTGTGGCGCTGGTGGACTGCCGCAGTTTACTTCTTGCGAGCCTTTTTCTTTACGGCTTTCTTTTTCGCAGCCTTCTTCTTGGCAACTTTCTTTGCCGGCTTTTTCTTGGCAACTTTTTTCTTGGCTGCTTTCTTCACGACCTTCTTTTTGGCCGCCTTCTTCTTGGCGACTTTCTTTGCCGGCTTTTTCTTAGCAACCTTTTTCTTGGCTGCCTTCTTCACGACCTTTTTCTTGGCCACTTTCTTCGCTATTTTTTTCTTAGCAACTTTCTTTTTAGCTACCTTTTTCTTGGCGACCTTTTTCTTGGCTGCCTTCTTTACAATCTTCTTCTTAGCCACTTTCTTGGAGACGGCAGCCTTCTTCTTTGCAGTCTTCTTTTTGGATGTCTTCTTTGCCATGAGTTCCCCCAATTGCAGTTACATAACATCAGATGCAGTCCAGTTACGCATCCATCATATCGAGTATAAACAACTCATCAATAAATGCCAGCATTTACCGTGAGTTAAGCCGCACTATCAGATCAGAAGCAACGACTCCGTCAATGTTCTTGTAAGAACAAAACATAGAAGAACGACATGAGTCACCTAAACATGAATCTGATTTCAGCCCATGTATACCGTGTTTTCAGTAACAACTGCATCCAGGGGAACATCCCATACAGATGGCTTTATGCGCTCTTGCTTTTGCAACTCATAGGCATAACCCACGAGGCTGGGGCCTTTCCAGCAGTGCCGACGGAAGCGCCACGCAAAGCTGCGGTCATAGTAACCACCTCCCATGCCCATACGATTTCCTTCTGCATCGAACGCCACCAAAGGCACGAGCACAAAATCCAGTGCCCAGGACTTCACCAAAGCCTGTGGCTTCCATCGAGGTTCAGCAATACCATAACGGTTGGGATAGAGCACATCTCCCGGTTGCCAGCGCACGAACCACAGGCTTTTCTCACGCACCGGATGCAGCACCGGCAGATAGCATTGTTTGCCCATAGCACAGGCCCGTTCCAGAACAGGCAGTGGATCGAGTTCACCGTCTGCAGCGAGATAGAGCGCCACACGTTGAGCGTTTTGGAAGCGATTCATGGAGCACAACTGTTTGCAGGCTGCCTTGGCCGCAGCCCTGCGACAGGCAGGATCCAGCTCACGCCGCCTGGCACGTATATGCTGTCTGATAGGGTGGGAAGGGATCATGAAGAAAAGACATCCTCCGCCTGCGCCGCTACTGACTTGAGACCTTGAACCGGCAGGTTCAAGTGGGAATCCCGCTCGCCGTTCAGGCTTTCCGCTCAGGGCGGACATGCACACCACGGTGAGATTCAGATCCCCTGTCTAATGTACTAAGGCTCAAGGGATTACGAAGTCAGCTCACGGACACCGCAGAGGATGCCTTCAACTAAAAGGCTACTCCGTTTTCCCCTAAAGTTCCAGTTGATTGAATTGATGCAGGGCAACCTCTATTTTATCCTGCAGGCCGCGCATGCGGCGTTCCAGGCTCGCGTCACCTTCGCTGTCTTCACGGCCCACGTTCAGCAGTTCGTGAGCCATATTCAGAGCAACCATAACAGCGATGCGTTCAGTGCCAATAATCTTTCCTGACTGGCGTATGGCGCGCATACGCTCATCCAGCTCCATGGCGGAAGCCAGCAGTGCTTCTTCCTCGCCGGGCTGGCAGGCAACGCGGTATTCCTTATCCAGAATGTTGACCGAGAGGGTCTTGGCTGCCTTGCTCACGTGTTGGCTTCCAGGGATTTGAGGCGGCTAATGATAGCCCCCACACGGCTGCGGGCCGTCTGGTTCTTCTCCATGAGTGCCGCACGTTCTTCCTGCAGGCGTTCCTGCTGGGCGCGCAACAGGCGGTTTTCTTCCTTGAGATAGGCACAGGTTTCAATAAGCGAAACGACCTGCTCCTCAAGAATATCGAAGGCCTGGTGGGAACCTGACTTGTCTGTCTGCTTGTCCATAATCTTTGGAAATATAGATGGCATAAGGCCTGGGGTCAATGCCTGAGCCGGGAAAACGGGGAGAAACGCAACATAGGGCGTCAATCTGCTAACATTCGCCCATGAACGAATATACCCCCGACTATCAGACCTTGTGGGACCGGCTTGGCGCCGCCGGGCTGTCCTATTCACCTGCTGAAACGCACGGCATTCTCACGGGCATGTTGTGCGCCAAGGCAAAAAACTGGCAGCAGGTGCTTTGCGACCAGTTGGACGAGGAGAACTCCGATGTACAACAGTGCCGGGAGGAGCTTGACAAGCTCTGGATGCACACAGCCACGGAACTGCGGGACGGGCAGATGCCTTTGACGTTGATGCTGCCCGGCGACAATGCACCTGTAAATGAGCGCGCCATGGCCTTGCGCGACTGGGCCCAGGGATTTCTCTATGGCTTTGGTCTGGGGGGCAAACAACAGCCTGCTCTGATGAACAGCGATGCAGGTGAAGCCCTGCGGGACTTCACCGAGATTGCCCGGATGGACGTAGAGGAGTTCGGGGATCACGACGAAGCAGAGGATGCCCTGATGCAACTGGAAGAATACCTTTGGGTTGCCACTTCACTCATCTGGCACGAGGCGGGACAAGATGACAAAGACTGAATTCAAACGCCGCCGGCGCCAGCTCATGCGCATGATGGGCAAGGACAGCATTGCCATTCTGCCCGCCGCCGCGGTGAAACAGCGCAACAATGACGTGCATTACAGTTACCGTCCTGACAGCGACTTCTATTACCTGACAGGATTTTCCGAACCCGAGGCCGTCGCTGTACTCATTCCCGGACGCAAACAGGGTGAATACATCCTTTTCTGCCGGGAGAGGGATGAAGAGAAAGAACGCTGGGATGGCCCTATAGCCGGCCAAGAAGGAGCCGTAAGCGAGTACGGTGCTGACGACTCCTTTCCCATAGCCGATCTCGATGACATCCTGCCGCGCATGCTGGAGCAGTGTGAACGGGTTTTCTACGCCATGGGCTGCAACCCGGAACTGGATCAGCAGATGTCCAACTGGGTGAGCCAACTGCGCCGCAAGGCCCGCAGCGGCGTGCATCCCCCCCAGGAATTCATCGCCCTGGATCATTACCTGCACGACATGCGCCTGTACAAATCCCGCTCGGAGATTGCCCTGATGCGCAAGGCGGCCAGGATCTCCGCCGCCGGGCACAAGCGCATCATGCGCGACTGCAGGGCCGGCATGATGGAATACCAGATGGAAGCAGACTTCCTGCATGAGTGTACGCGCAGAGGGGCACGGCAGCAGGCCTATTCTCCCATCGTCGGCGGCGGCAACAACGCCACGGTGCTGCATTACGTGGACAATGATTGCAAGCTCCAGGCCGACGACCTGGTGCTGGTGGATGCCGGTTGCGAACTGGAGCTGTATGCCTCGGACATTACCCGCACCTTCCCCGTCAGCGGCCGCTTCAGCGAACCCCAGGCCCTGCTGTACCAGCTGGTGCTGGATGCCCAGCTCGCCGCCATCAAACAGGTGAAACCCGGCAATGCTTACAATGCGCCCCACAAGGCCGCTGTACGTACCCTGACCCGGGGACTGGTAAAGCTGGGCCTGCTCAAAGGCAACATAAACACACTGATTAAAAATGAGAAGTACAAGAAATTTTTTATGCACGGCACCGGCCACTGGCTGGGCATGGACGTGCATGACGTGGGAGACTACAAGATAGACGGCCATTGGCGCCAGCTGGAACCCGGCATGGTGCTCACTATCGAGCCCGGCCTGTATATCCCCCTGGGCAGCAAGGGCGTGGCGAAGAAATGGCAGGGAATCGGCATCCGCATCGAGGACGACATCCTGGTCACCAAGGATGGCTGCGATATCCTGTCTGCGGACGCGCCCAAGACCATCCAGGAAATCGAGGCTATCATGGAACAATGAGCCAGCCGTACGACATTCTGATCATTGGCGGCGGCATGGCCGGCGCCAGCCTGGCCATCGCCCTTTCCGGCCATGGTCTGCGCCTGGGCCTGGTGGAAGCCGCGCCTCTGAAGGTGGAAAAGGTGCCCAATTACGACGACCGGGGCATTGCCTTATCCTATGGCTCCCGGCGCATCTTTTCCGCTCTGGAGGTTTGGGAAGGAATGCAGAACCAGGCTCAGCCCATCGAGCATATTCATGTCTCGGAGCAGGGCGGCTTTGGCTTCACACATCTCCACGCCACAGAAGAACAAGTACCGGCTCTGGGCTATGTCATCACCGCCCGGGATCTGGGCGCGGGCCTGCTCCCCACCCTGGAAAACCTGGATGACGTGGATCTGATCGCTCCCGCCCGGGTACGCTGGGCCAGAGTGGACGACGCCCAGGCGCACATCGGTCTGGAAAATGGGGAACTGCATGCCCGCCTGCTGGTCGCTGCCGATGGAGGCAACTCTCTGGTGCGCCAGCAATTGGGCTTTGCCGTGCGTTGCCGGGAATACCACCAGAACGCCATCACCGCCAACATCACCCCCGGCAACCCTCACGGCAATACCGCCTGGGAGCGCTTCACCACCCACGGCCCCATGGCCCTGCTGCCCATGACAGAATCCCGTTGCGCCCTGGTATGGACCGTCGCCGACAAAGACGTAGGCGAAGTCTTGTCCCTGAATGACGAGCAGTTTCTGCATCGCGTGCAGAAAGGTTTCGGCTGGCGTCTGGGACGCCTGCAACAGGCAGGAAAACGCACGGCCTACCCCCTTTCCCAGCTCTGGGTGCCAGATGCCGTGCAGCACCGTGCCATGGTCATCGGCAATGCAGCCCACACCCTGCATCCGGTGGCGGGCCAGGGCTTCAACCTGGGCCTGCGTGACGTGGCTGTCCTCGCCGAGGTGGTTCTGGACGCCTGGCGCAACCAGCAAGACCCGGGCAGTCTGGACACCCTGACCCGTTATCAGCAATGGCGCAGACGCGACCAGCGCGGCGTGGTGGAAACCACCAACCTGCTGGTGCGCAGCTTCAGCAACGATTTCCTGCCGGTGAAACTGGCGCGCAACCTGGGCGTACTGGGGCTGGAGGCCCTGCCCCCGGCCCGCCATGCCATTGCCCGCGCCGCCATGGGACTGCAAGGCCATCTGCCCCGCCTGTCACGAGGACTGCCCCTGTGAGCGAACAGCATTTCGATATCATCATCGCCGGCGGCGGCATGGTGGGCGCCGCCCTGGCCTGCGCCCTGGGAGAAAACAATTTCCAGGTGGCCGTCATCGAACGCCGCCCCCCTGCCCGGGACTGGCCGGCAGACAGCCATGACATCCGCGTCTCCGCCATCAGCCGCGCCTCTCAGAACATCTTTGCCAACCTGGATGCCTGGTCCGCTATGCAGGAACTGGGGGCAACACCCTACGAACAAATGGTCGTCTGGGAATCCGGTGGCGCCGAGATCCATTTCCATGCCGCGGATATCGGCGAACCCGACCTGGGGCACATCATCGAGAACCGCATCGTTCAACTGGCCCTGTGGCAACGCCTGGAAACACTGGATGCTGTAAAAGTGTTCTGCCCGGCCAGTATCAGCGGCCTGACTCTGGATGAACACTGTCCCCAAGTGGTACTGAACGATGGCCAGCGCCTCTCCGCCGCCCTGGTAGTGGCCGCCGACGGCGCCCGCTCCGCCCTGCGGGACATGGCGGGCATCTCCACCGGCGGCTGGGGCTATGACCAGACGGCCGTGGTCTGCACCGTACATGCTGAAAAAGGCAATCAGGCCAGCTGCTGGCAACGCTTCATGAACACAGGCCCCCTGGCCCTGCTGCCCATGGAGGACGAGCTGTTCTCCATCGTCTGGTCCACCACCCCGGAACAGGCGGGCGAACTGCTGGACATGGATGCCCAGGACTTCGACGCCACCCTGACCCGGGCCAGCGAGCAGCGCCTGGGCCAGCTTTCCCTGCTGGGAGAGCGCGGTGCCTTTCCCCTGCGCCTCCAACACGCCAGGCAGTACATCAAACCCGGCCTGGCTCTGGTGGGCGACGCCGCCCATGTCATTCATCCCCTGGCCGGCCAAGGCGTGAACCTGGGCCTGCTGGACATGGCCGAACTGGTGGATCAGCTGCTGCGCGCCCGGGAGCGCCGCTACCCCCTGGGCTCCCTGCCTGTCCTGCGGCGCTACGAACGGGCGCGCAAGGGTGAGAACATTGCCATGCAGGGTGCCATGGATATTTTCAAAAAAACATTCAGCAATGACCTGCCGCCCCTCAAGGTGATCCGCAACCTCGGTCTGGGCCTGGCCAACCGCCTGACACCTGTACGCAATCTGCTAATCCGCAACGCCCTGGGCACCGCCGGAGAAACGCCCATGCTTGCCAGGAGCAATGCAAGCGGGCAGCATCTCAAGGACTAATTGTGCAGACCACCAAGCAGATGTTAGGCATCTAGCGCCGCGGAATGGGTCAATACTTTATTCACTCAGGAAGCGAGTATCATATATACATCACACCTTATTGTTGCGTCAGGTGAATTAACGGAATAATTGGAATTGAAAACGAGCAAAATGGTGACAATTGTTTTTGCTACCGTAAGTATCATTGCGGCAGTTGCTCGAGAGGGTTGGGGTGGTCTATTTGACTTGCTTATTGTTGGTCCGATGCTATTCGCTATTTGGCATCCAGCAAAGGCTTGCCTTTATGGAGTGGCTAGAAGATATTCTTACGAGCCAGCGCCTAAAGAGTATGCAATCGTATTTGGGTGGGCTGGATTGGTTGTCTATACGCTTACACAATTGGCGTTACTGTTAGAACAGTAGTTGTGTAATAGCAATACCTAAGCAATGCAGCTGTCCCAGGAAGCTACGCCATTCTTTGCCAAATCGGTATGGCACCGGAGATGCCTGCGTCCCCGAAACCCACCCTGGGTGAACCACATAAGCTGTTGATAAAACAAGCTTTCACATTTCCTTCACATTCCCATCAAGCTACTTTTCTCCCACCAGCCCAGTCTTGGCCAGGACACCGCGCCACTTGCCGGCTCACCGGCGTGGCACGGAGGTCACCCGGCTTCTGAATACATTCGGATCAGGGTGTGGCGGCGGACAGGGCATCCCGCCCCATGAATGCCCGTCCACGGCGCCTGCTGCAGCGATCCGTCAATGGCGTTCAGGAACAAACAACCAAAGGAGAATCACATCATGAATACCCGATATACTACTTTTAGTGGCCTGCTGCTGTTTTCCGCGAGCGCACTGGCATCCCAACCGTTTCCTCTGAACATGGCCATGACGACCACGGATCTCACTCCGGAACCTTCCGGTAACTATGGTATCGCCGATGCCAGCGTTAGCGTTGTCTCCGGCAGATCGTTCACCCCTCTCACCTCTTCCCAGAGTTTCAGCAACAACGGGACACCGGGAAACCGCTGTCTAACTGATGGGGGTTTTATGTACGCGCCTTTTCCCGACGATATTCCTGACGGCGCACGCATCACTTCCATCGACTACTATTTCCGGGATATGAACAACACCCAGGATGGCGTCGGCGTAGTTGGCGCCTTTTTCGCGAACAAAGCTACAGGTGCGGGATTCACCGGCATATCTCTGACGCCCCAGGTTTCAACCAGTAGTGCGCCCGGAGACACTGTGGTGAACTCCAACACACCATTTACCCTGGACAGAACCCAGGATATCAACAGCGACGGAAACCCGGACGTGCTTTCCTATTCAATCGCCGTGCAACTGGGAAGCGGGGGAGATGTCTGCATCAACCAGGTCGCCATCACATGGTACCGGCAGGTTTCTCCCGCGCCACTTGCTGCCAGCTTTGGCGATGTTCCCACCAGCCACGCCTTTTTCCAGGAGATCGAAGCACTCGCAGCTTCCGGCATTACCAGCGGTTGTGGAGGCGGCAACTACTGCCCGGACAATCCCCTGACCCGGGGACAGATGGCTGTATTCCTGGCCAGAGCCCTGGGGCTGCACTGGGCCGACTGAGCGACCCGTTCTCTCGCCAGCCAGTGGTCAAAATGGCCACTGGTCGGCGAGAAATCAATCCGCATATTTCAGCGGTCCGTGGTTCTTCATCTGCACCGTCAAAGACGGCTTATCGCCGCCACTTTCCACCCTGCAGTAAAAACCCGTCCCTGTAGCATAAATTCAACCCGGCATTTGCTCCACCCGGTTGCGGCCATTTTCCTTGGCCAGATACAAAGCGGCATCTGCTTCATGAAATAGTTCATCCAGGCTGTCCCCGCCAGCCGCCACGCCAAAGCTCGCGGTAACAAACAGTTTTTCCTTACCACAATCGATGCCCGTATTCTCAAGGCAAAGTCTGAGCTCCTCGGCAATACCACAAGCCTGCTTCAGGTTGTCAACTCTCAACAGCACACCGAACTCCTCGCCTCCCAGCCGGGCGCACAGATCATCATTGCGCAGGCTTCCCAGGTAGATTTCACCAACACCCGCCAGCACTCGATCCCCGGCTGGATGCCCCCAGGTATCATTCACGCGTTTGAAGTAATCCAGGTCGGCCACGATCATGGCCATCACACCATCCCCCACACTCAACAACATGTCGTGGCCCAGTTCGTAGAAGGCGCGCCGGTTGTACAGCCCGGTCAGAGCATCTCTGTGGGCCCGATGTTCAGCGGCAGCACGCGCTGCCTCCAGCTCATGACCCAGGCGAAAACTCTGATCCATCGCCAAAGACAATACCGCACCGGCCTTGACCACAGTCACCAGAAAAAGCATGGTCCCCAACGCCAGCAGCAGGGAAATCAGTTGCCATTGAAACAGGAACCAGATGCTCATGGGCAGCAGCACACAGCAAATGGTGGCCAGCGTCATGAGCCGGTGTGCGGAATACACTGCAATTGCGCCCCCGGCCATGCCCACCAGAAAGAGAAAGACCACCACCTGATGCAGCAGAGAATGGGCAGGCACGATGAGCACCGCCCCAATTCCCCAGGTGAGCGACGACGCCAGCAGGGAAATGAAATAGGGCTTTTCCCAGCGCAGTACATCCTCCCGGTCGGGATTGGCATACCAGTAGCGGATGAACAGCAGCCCCCGGATTACAGCGGAGAACGCAAGAATGCCATACCATGTCAGCAGAAGATGGTGATCCTGCACCTGCCACAGGGCAGCGCACACAAGAATGCCGGTGAACAGGCTGGCGAAGATAGCAGGAAATGACTGCTGGTAGAGCAACTGCAGCTTATCCGCCAGAACCAAGCGATCCATGGCGTTGATGTCAGTTCTGTCGCTGGTGATAACGTACTCCCCCTTTCCGCGAACATCCTTGTCCCAGTCTTCTTTTAGTTCTGATTGATTTGTCATCATAGCAAACTCGGCGAGCCCGAACTGAATACCCGTCCTTGCATGGCTCTCAGCCATGCCCGGAGGTTTTCTCCCGAACATGGCGAACTTGGCAATCCCTAGCCGAATCTGTACCATTGAGCTTTTCCAACCCCAGCTGCCGCGGGAGAGACCGTGCCGCCTTTGCGGACACGGCGCCGAAGGCGCAATTCCGCCCGGAATCGCTCAGGCAAAAGGACCGCGGGGCGTGTCACACCAGGTGACGGGTTGACTCTGGAGAGCGGCGGATTCACCGCCCACCGACGGGGCAGGCGCGTGGAAAAACGCTGTACCAACCCCAGTGCCATGAACTTCAGGGCGGGCGGTGGTCTGGATCAGGCATGTCGGTGGCATGGAAGCCACCGTCAAGCCCCCAGGGAAAGGTTTA
>JALWRH010000089.1 GCA_026994195.1 Sedimenticola sp.
TGGGACGGGAAAATGTTCTGTTCATGCACCTGACCCTGGTGCCTTACATTCCCACCTCCGGGGAGATCAAAACCAAACCCACCCAGCACTCCGTCAAGGAGCTGCGTTCCATCGGCATTCAGCCTGACGTACTGCTGTGCCGTGCAGACCGTCCCTTGCCGGACGCGGAGCGCAGCAAGATTGCCCTGTTCACCAATGTGCAGGAGCAAGCAGTCATTTCCGCTGTGGATGCAGACACCATTTATCGCATTCCTCTCTTGTTGCACGAACAGAACCTGGATCAGATCGTCGTGGATCAGCTGAAACTGGATGTAAAGCCGGCCGATCTCACAGAATGGCAGAGGGTAGTCGATGGTTTGTTCAACACCCGCCGGGAAGTGGATATCGCCATGGTGGGCAAGTATGTGGATCTCACCGAATCCTATAAATCCCTCAATGAAGCCTTGATCCATGCGGGCATACAGACGGGTTCCAAGGTCAACATCCACTATTTTGATTCAGAAGATTTCGAAAGCGGAGATCTGACTCCCCTGGACGACATGGATGCCATCCTGGTGCCTGGCGGTTTCGGTAACCGCGGTGTGGAAGGAAAGATTGCTGCCGTACGCTATGCCCGGGAAAAGGGGGTTCCTTATCTGGGGATCTGCCTGGGTATGCAGGTGGCGGTTATAGAATACGCCAGGGATGTGGCTGGTTTGAAGGATGCGCACAGCACCGAGTTTGACAAGGACACTTCAGCGCCGGTTATTGGCTTGATCACGGAATGGCTGGAAAAAGACGGTTCTGTGGTACAGCGGGATGAACGTTCCGATCTTGGCGGCACCATGCGCCTGGGAGGGCAGGAATGCATTCTGGCGGAAGACTCTCTGGCCCGTAAATTGTATGGCAAGGAACGCATTGTAGAACGTCATCGTCATCGCTATGAGTTCAACAATCAGTATGGCGAGCTTCTGCAGGAGAAAGGGTTGCGCATTACCGGTACTTCAGCTGATGGCACTCTGGCCGAGATTGTTGAACTGCCGGATCATCCCTGGTTCCTGGCCTGCCAGTTTCATCCCGAGTTTACCTCCACCCCGCGTTATGGGCACCCCCTGTTTACGGGCTTTGTCCAGGCCGCACTTGCCCACCAGGAAAGGAAGTCAGCCAGCTGATGAAACTATGTGGTTTTGAGGTTGGCCTGGACCGGCCCTTGTTTCTTATTGCCGGTACCTGCGTGGTGGAAAGCCTGCAGTCCGCCCTGGATACCGCAGGTGCGCTGAAGGAAATCACCGGCGCTTTGGGCATACCGCTGATCTACAAATCGTCATTCGACAAGGCCAACCGTTCGTCTCATGACAGTTTCCGTGGCCCCGGCCTGGAAGAAGGTCTGAAGGTGCTGGAGCAGGTAAAGAAAGAACTGAACCTTCCTCTGCTTACGGATGTCCATGAAGATACGCCCCTGAATGAAGTGGCGGCTGTTGTGGATGTTTTGCAAACCCCGGCTTTCTTGTGCAGGCAGACTAATTTCATCCAACGCGTGGCGGCCCAGGGCTTGCCTGTAAACATCAAGAAGGGCCAGTTTCTGGCGCCATGGGATATGGCCAATGTGGTGGACAAGGCGCGGGCCGCGGGCAATGACCAGATAATGGTCTGTGAGCGTGGCGCATCCTTTGGCTACAACACCCTTATTTCAGACATGCGCGGTCTGGCCGTCATGCGCACGACCGGCTGTCCGGTGGTGTTCGATGCCACCCACTCGGTGCAGCAGCCCGGTGGTTTGGGTAAAACCTCGGGGGGGCAGCGGGAATTTGTGCCTGTGCTGGCCAGGGCCGCAGTAGCTGCAGGTGTTTCTGGATTGTTCATGGAAACCCATGAAAACCCAGAAAAAGCTTTGAGCGATGGTCCGAATTCATGGCCTCTGGGACGGATGCAGGAACTCCTGGAAACCCTGATGGAGATTGATGCCCTAGTCAAGAACCGCGGCTTTGTCGAAGATGCACTGCATTCATAATACGTGCTCTTGTCATCAAACTGACACGGACATGGGGCATACTGGAAAGAATTTAACAAAAATTTATCTGGAGACGACAAGATGTCGGAAATTATCAGCGTAAGAGCCCGGGAGATCCTCGATTCCCGGGGCAATCCCACCATTGAAGCCGATGTGTACACAGCGGATGGCGCCATGGGCCGGGCGGTAGCGCCTTCTGGTGCTTCAACCGGTTCACGGGAAGCCCTGGAACTGCGTGATGGTGACGCCAAGCGGTATGGCGGCAAAGGCGTGCTCAAGGCCGTGGAAAACGTCAATACCCTGATTCGCGATGCGGTGGAGGGCATGGATGTTACTGATCAGTCCGCTCTGGATACGCGCATGATCGAGCTGGATGGCACGGATAACAAGTCCAGACTGGGTGCCAATGCGATTCTATCGGTATCCCTGGCGGCAGCCCATGCCGCTGCCCAGGAGAACGAGCAGCCCTTGTACGAATACCTCGGTGGCAGCGACATGCGTTTGCCGGTGCCCATGATGAATATCATCAATGGCGGTGCACATGCGGACAACAGCGTGGATCTGCAGGAGTTCATGATCTTGCCGGTAGGCGCGCCTTCCATCCGTGAAGCCGTGCGCTATGGCGCTGAAGTCTTTCATACTTTGAAATCCGTGCTCGGCAAGCGGGGTCTGGCCACCACGGTAGGCGACGAGGGCGGTTTTGCCCCCAACCTCAGTTCCAATGAAGAAGCCATCGAGGTGATCTTGGAAGCCATCGAAAAGGCGGGTTATAAAGCCGGCGAAGATATCTGCCTGGGCCTGGATGCCGCAGCATCCGAGTTCTACAGGGATGGCCGCTACTATCTGGATTCAGAGAACCGCAGCTTCGATTCTGCCGGCTTCTCCGAGTACCTGGCCAACTGGGTGCGCCAGTATCCCATCATCTCCGTCGAGGACGGCATGGATGAAAGCGACTGGGAAGGCTGGAAACTGCATACGGAAATGCTGGGCGGCAAAGTACAGCTGGTGGGTGACGACCTGTTCGTGACCAACACCCGGATTTTGCAGGAAGGTATCGACAAAGGCGTGGCAAATTCCATCCTCATCAAATTCAACCAGATCGGCACCCTCAGCGAAACCCTGCAGGCCATCGACATGGCGAAGAAGGCGGGCTACACGGCGGTGATCTCCCATCGCTCGGGTGAGACCGAAGACACCACCATTGCCGATCTGGCTGTGGCTACCGGCACCGGACAGATCAAGACCGGCTCCTTGTCCCGTTCTGACCGGGTGGCCAAGTACAACCAGCTCATGCGCATTGAAGACCAGCTTGGCGAAGCGGCGGTGTACCCCGGAAAGGGCGCTTTCCCTCTCAGCTGATGCCCTGGTATTTCCGCCTGCTGTTCGTTGTTTTGCTGGCCATGTTCCTCGTGCTCCAGTACCGATTGTGGGTTGGGCAGGGCAGCCAGGCGGAAGTGTACCGGCTGCAACGGCAGATAGAGCGCCAGCAGGCGCGCCTGGCAGATATGCGGGACCGCAACGAGAAGTTGCGTGCCGAGGTGCAGAGCCTGAAAGACGGTCTGGACGCCGTTGAAGCCAGAGCGCGGCTGGACCTGGGGATGATCAAGGAAGGGGAGACGTTCTATCAGGTCATTGAACCGGATGACGCGGCAGCCACCGCCCGGCCCGCTCAATGAGCTGTCTTGCCGTGGTACCGGCTGCCGGGGCTGGAAAGCGCATGGGCTCGGAGGTTCCCAAACAATATCTGCAGATTCATGGCAAGGCCGTTATCGACTGGACCCTGGAAACCCTGCTTTCTCATACAGCAATCGATACGATCATGGTTGCGCTCAGTCCCCAGGACGAACGCTGGGCGGATACCCAAAGTGCAGGGGATTC
>JALWRH010000090.1 GCA_026994195.1 Sedimenticola sp.
ACCTGGCTATGGGTTCCGCCAGGCGCGGGGAAGGCTGGGACTATTATGAAACCATGGGCGGTGGCATGGGCGCCGGTCCTCAGGGCGGCGGCCTGAGCGCTGTGCAGACCCACATGACCAATACCCTGAACACCCCCGTGGAAGTTCTGGAACAGCAGTACCCTCTGCGGGTGCGCCGTTACGCCATACGCCGGAATTCCGGTGGCAAAGGGCAGATGTGCGGCGGCCATGGGCTGGTGCGGGAATTCGAATTTCTCCAGGACGCAGAAATCTCTTTGCTCACGGAACGGCGCCGCCATCGTCCCTGGGGTTTGGATGGCGGCGAAGCAGGAGCTGCCGGAGTGAACAGGCTCAATAGCGAGATTCTGCCCGGTAAATGTCACCGCCGGGTGCGCAAAGGCGATCGGTTGTGTATAGAAACCCCGGGTGGTGGCGGCTGGGGAAGGACCGGGAGGAAATATTGATGTGCGGTATCTGTGGAGAGCTGCGTTTCGATGGTAAAGGAGCGGACCTGGCGGCCGTTGATCGCATGACCGGGCGCCTGCAGTCACGGGGCCCGGATCACGGGGGCAGCTATTCGGACGGGGCACTGGGCTTTGGCCACCGGCGCCTGTCCATCATCGATCTTTCGGAAAAATCCAACCAACCCCTGGTAGACCAGGAGCTGGGCCTGGTCCTGGTGTTCAACGGAACCATCTACAACTACCGGGAGTTGCGCCGGGAACTTCAGCAGCGTGGTTATCATTTCTTTTCTGACGGTGATTCGGAGGTCATTCTCAAAGCGTATCGGGAATGGGGCCAGGACTGCCCCCGGCACCTGCACGGCATGTTCGCTTTTGCTGTCTGGGATATGCGCGACAGGTCTTTGTTCCTGGCCCGTGACCGCTTCGGTATCAAACCCTGTTACTGGAGCCGTGATGAGCGGCGTTTCCGTTTTGCTTCCAGTCTGCCGGCTCTCCTGGCCGGAGGGGACGTGGATACGTCCCTGGATGCAACAGCCCTGCATTTCCAGTTCACCCTGCACGGTGTGGTGCCCGCCCCGCGTACGGTTCTCAACGGTGTGCGCAAACTGAAACCGGCTACCTGGATGAAGCTGGGGGCGGACGGGCGGGAGGCCCAGGGGCGCTACTGGACCCTGGATGCCACCCGCCCGGACAGGCCGCTGAGCGAGGAGGAATGGGTGGAAGCGACCCACGAACGCCTGCGAGCGGCAGTAGCCAAGAGGAATGATATTGCCGATGTACCCGTGGGCGTGCTGCTTTCTGGCGGCCTGGATTCCAGCCTGCTGGTGGCTCTGCTGGCGGAACTGGGACGCAGCGATCTGCATACCTACAGCATTGGTTTCGAGGATCAGCCAGAGGAATCCGGCAACGAGTTCGAATACTCGGATCAGGTGGTAGAGCGTTACCGCCCCCACCATCACAAGATGCTGGTGCCCAATGATCAGGTGCTGGCCCGCCTGCCGGAAGCCGTGGACGCCATGGCCGAGCCCATGTTCGGCCAGGATGCCGTGGCTTTCTACCTGCTCTCTGAACAGGTATCCCAGAGCATCAAGGTCGTGCAATCCGGCCAGGGGGCAGATGAAGTCTTTGGCGGCTATTTCTGGTTTCAGAAGATCATGGAAGACGATCAGGGAGATTGCGCGGACAGGCTGCGCCGCTACTACTTCGACCGGGAGCATGAGGAGTACCTGAATATGGTGCAGGCTTCTTACCAGGTGCCGGATGTTACCGGGGACTACATCCGCGAACGCCTGAACCAATCCGGAGCTGAGGAATGTATTGATGCTGTCCTGCGCCTGGATGCCACGACTCTGATTGTAGATGACCCGGTAAAAAGGGTGGATAACATGACCATGGCCTGGGGGCTGGAAGCGCGGGTGCCTTTTCTAGACCATGAACTGGTGGAGCTGGCCGCCCGCTGTCCCCCGGATATCAAGTTCCGCTCCGGGGGCAAGCACCTGCTCAAACGGGTGGCGCGGGGCATTGTGCCGGATGCGGTCATCGACCGCCCCAAAGGATATTTTCCCATGCCCGCCCTGAAATATGTGCGGGGCAAGTTTCTGGATTTCATGCGCGATATCGTGAATTCCCAGGCCTGCCGGGAGCGGGGGTTGTACCAGCGCAAGTATCTGGACCGCTTGCTGTCTGCACCGGAGATGCATCATACCCGCATCCAGGGCAGCAAGCTGTGGCAGCTGGCCCTGCTGGAGTTCTGGCTCCAGCGGCATGTGGATGGAGCGCAGGCAGGGATTCCTGATTGAATGTGGGTTGGTAGGGCGAAAGCAGGGGAGTAGAATGACTCCTTGAAATCCAGGAACAGAGCGCCCATGTCTCATGTTCCGAGAATCCGAACCGAGTGAGAACAGAATCATGGATCCATTAGAAAGAATCAAAGAACAGGTGGAGAGCAATCCCATCATCATTTACATGAAGGGCACGCCCCAGTTTCCCCAGTGCGGTTTTTCGTCCCGCGCGGCGGCGGCTTTGCAGGACTGTGGTGAAAAATTCGCTTACGTGAACGTGCTGGCGGACCCCGAAATTTTCGAGAACCTGCCCAAGTTTGCCGACTGGCCGACCTTTCCCCAAGTGTATATTGACGGGGAACTGATCGGTGGCTGCGACATCACCCTGGAAATGCACGCCAATGGTGACTTGCAGAAAATGGTCCAGGAAGCCGCCAAGAAATGGCCTGAGGAAGAGTCCTCCAAAGGCTGAGCCCGGCATATTTGTACTATCAACAAAAGGCGGGTTTCCCGCCTTTTTTCATGGCCTGATGGCTGGGAAAACGATTCATGCGGAGGCAGATCACCCGGGAGCTGAAACGCAATGCTTCACTGGCAGGGCCCATCGTGCTCGCCCAGGTGGCTCAGGTGGCTATGGGGTTTACGGACACCGTGATGGCTGGCCGCATCAGCTCCCTGGATCTGGGCGCCATTGCCGTAGGGGTGAATCTGTGGATACTGCCGTACCTGTTTTGCCTGGGGCTGCTCATGGCAGTATCCAGTATGACCTCCCATTATTTTGGAGCGGCGCGGTTTTCTGCCATTCGTGATCTTATGCGCCAGGTGGGTTGGCTGGTGCTGATCCTGGGTGTCCTGTCTCTGGGAACCATCATGTTGATGATCCGGGGACTGGGGCTGCTGAATCTTGAAGGTGGTATCCAGCAGGCCACTGCCGCCTATGTACATGCGGTGGCATTTGGGCTGCCGGCGGTGATTGGTTATCTCGCCCTGCGTTTTCTCAGTGAAGGCATTGGTTACACCAAGCCCATGATGATGATTCAGCTCATTGCACTGGCTGCCAATGTCCTGGGCAACTGGGTGTTCATGTTCGGCAAGCTGGGTTTCCCGGCCATGGGTGCGGAAGGGGCGGGCTGGGCCACGGCTCTGGTCATGTGGCTGCAGCTGGCGCTGTTGCTGGGGTATATCTTCCAACACAAGCGCTACCGTTTCATCTGGATCACTCCTTTGGAAAGACGTGACTGGGGGCGAACCCGGGAGCTGCTGCGCGTTGGCACGCCCATTGCCGTGACCCTGGTAGCTGAGGTGGGTATGTTTGCCGCCGTGGCCCTGCTTATGGGAACCCTGGGGGTGACAGAGGTGGCGGCGCATCAGGTGGCGCTCAACGTGGCGGCCATGGCTTTCATGATTCCTCTGGGCATCAGTTCCGCCACTACGGTAAGAGTGGGACATGCCATCGGTGAAGGGCGGGGGGATCTGGTTCGTTTTCGCGGGTTGGTGGGGATTGGCTTCGCCGCGTCCTGCATGATGCTTACTGCTTCAGTGTTGTTTTTATTGCCGGAGCAGATCGTGGCCATCTACACCCGGGATGCAGCTGCACTGCCAACGCCCTGACAGC
>JALWRH010000091.1 GCA_026994195.1 Sedimenticola sp.
GATCCATCAGAAACGCTCCAGCTCGGGAAAAGGCAGCTCTCCGTTATGCACATGCATGGCACCCAGCTCCGCGCAGCGGTGCAGGCTGGGAACGGCCTTGCCGGGGTTGAGCAGGCCGGTCTCATCGAAGGCGTCTTTGACAGCGTGAAACTGCTGCAGTTCCATGGCCTGAAACTGTACGCACATCTGGTCGATCTTCTCACTGCCTACGCCGTGTTCCCCGGTAATGGTGCCGCCGACTTCCACGCACAGGGTGAGAATGTCCCCCCCAAACTTTTCTGCCTGGGCGAGTTCCCCCGGTTTGGCGGCATCGTAGAGAATCAGGGGATGCAGGTTGCCGTCGCCGGCGTGGAAGACGTTGGCCACAGTCAGACCGTATTGTTCCGACATGGCTTCTATGCGTGACAGGACTTCCGGCAGCCGGTGGCGGGGGATGGTGCCGTCCATGCAATAGTAGTCTGGAGAGATGCGCCCCACAGCAGGGAAAGCCGCCTTACGCCCGGCCCAAATACGGGTGCGTTCCTGCTCCGAATCCGATACCCGGATGCTGCTGCAGCCGTTCTGGCGCAGAATCCGTTTCACCTTGTTCAGCTGTTCATCGATTTCTTCCGGTGTGCCGTCAACCTCGCACAGCAGTATGGCTGCGGCGTCCACCGGGTAGCCCGCATGAACGAAATCCTCCGCCGCGCGCAAGGAGCGGTTGTCCATCATTTCCAGCCCCGCGGGAATGATGCCTCCGCTGATGATGGCGCCCACCGCTCTGCCTGCCTGCTCCACGGAGTCGAAGGCGGCCAGTATGACTTTGGCTGTGGGAGGCAGGGGCAGAAGCTTGACCGTGACTTCGGTGATGATGCCCAGCAGCCCTTCGGAACCGGTGAGCAGTGCCAGCAGGTCATAGCCCGGACTGTCCAGGGTGCTGCCACCGATATTGAGCAGTTCCCCTTCTGCGGTAACAAGCTTCAGGCCAAGGATGTTGTTCACCGTGAGGCCGTACTTGAGGCAGTGTACGCCACCGGAGTTCTCTGCCACGTTGCCGCCAATGGTGCAGGCGATCTGTGATGAGGGATCGGGCGCGTAGTAGAGTCCATAGGGCTGCGCAGCCTCGCTGATGGCCAGGTTGCGTACGCCCGGTTCCATGCGTGCGCTCAGATTGTCAGGATTGATTTCCAGGATGCGTTTCATGCGCGCAAGACTGAGTACCAGCCCGTTGGACAGGGGTTGGGCGCCGCCGGACAGTCCGGTGCCTGCACCCCGTGGCACTACAGGCAGGCGATATTCATGGCACAGGCGGATGACAGCCTGAACCTGTTCCCCGGTTTGTGGCAGGGCAACCGCCAGGGGCAGCGCGCGTTTGGCGGTGAGACCATCGCATTCGTAGGCGCGCAGCATGTCCGGTTCCAGGATGAGGCCATCCTTGGGCAGAGTGCTTTCAAGGGCGCTACGTAATTCCGCGGTCAAGGGCATGGAATTGAACGGGTTTATGTTGTTATATTCGATTCCAGCATATATCAAAGCACAGTCAAAATACCATTCCCTTATTGGGAGGATCCCGCGATGGTCTGCCGTGGGACGGAACAAGAGGAACAGAACATGTCCGGCATTTCCACCTTCAATCCCCCGGTACGCACCCTCATGGGGCCGGGTCCCTCTGATGTGTCCCCCCGGGTACTGGAGGCCTTGTCCCGGCCTACCATCGGTCATCTGGATCCGCGTTTCGTGGACATGATGGAAGAGCTCAAGAGCATGCTGCAGTATGCGTTCATGACGGACAACGCCATGACCATGCCGGTTTCGGCGCCGGGTTCTGCGGGCATGGAGACCTGCTTCGCCAATCTCCTGGAGCCGGGTTACAAGGTTATTGTCTGCCAGAATGGCGTGTTTGGCGGGCGCATGAAGGAAAACGTCATTCGCTGCGGCGGCGAGGCTGTCATGGTGGAAGATGAGTGGGGCAAGGTGGTGGATATACAGAAGGTGGAAGATGCCCTGAAGGCGCATCCCGACGCCAAGGTGCTGGCCTTCGTGCATGCTGAAACTTCCACGGGCGCCCAGTCCGATGCCGCCAGTCTTTGCCGGTTGGCCAGGGAGCATGGCTGTCTGAGCATCGTGGATGCCGTCACTTCACTTGGCGGCACGCCGGTGAAAGTGGATGAATGGGGCGCCGACGCCATCTATTCCGGCACCCAGAAATGCCTGTCCTGCGTCCCTGGCCTGTCACCCGTGAGCTTCAGTGAGGCGGCCCTGGAGGTGATACGCAACCGCAAGACGCCGGTGCAGAGCTGGTTCCTGGATCTCAACCTGGTCATGGGTTACTGGGGCAGTGGCGCCCAGCGCAGCTATCATCACACGGCGCCGGTGAATTCCCTGTACGCCCTGCACGAGGCCTTGTGCATCCTGCAGGAGGAAGGCCTGGAGCATGCCTGGGCGCGGCATGAAAAGAATCACCAGGCCCTGAAGGCGGGCCTGGAAGCCATGGGCATGCATTTCGTGGTGAAGGAAGGCGACCGGCTGCCGCAGCTCAATGCGGTGACAGTACCTGAAGGGGTGGACGAGGCAGCGGTGCGCCGAGCCCTGCTGGAGGATTTCAACCTGGAGATAGGCGCGGGTTTGGGCGCTCTGGCGGGCAAGGTATGGCGCATTGGCCTCATGGGTCATGCCAGCAATCAGAAGAATGTGCTGCTCTGCCTGTCTGCCCTGGAAGCGGTGCTGAGTCAGATGAAAGCCCCCATTGAAAAAGGCTTGGCCCTGGATGCGGCCATGGCGGTGTATGCCTGAAGGTCATTGACCGGGGAGGTCGGCTCCCCTGAAATGGCTTGCGGCGGGCTTCAGAATATAAGGCTGTGGCTATGCTTCCCAGGGCTCATGGGTCTCCAGGGTACAACCGTAGCCCCGGTAACCATGGCGCTCCTCTTCCGTGCGGCGATTTACGGTCATGTGCATATGCACTGGGGCGGGATCGTATTCTGATTTCATCACCACTTCCAGCGCAGCATCGACAGGCAGATCAACGGGTAGCCAGAGCATGGCCCCCGTGGTGCTGATGTCGCTGAGAAAGCCTATGTGGAATTCTTCGTCTGCACCTGTGCGGAAATGCACGGGGCCATGCCACTCCACTCTCGGGCTTATGCGTCTGTCCATCTTTCTTTCCTCGAAACGGAATAGTCATGACTCCATTATGGACCAGTTTCAGCCTTTTCGCCGGATGCTGAACAGCAGTGGCAGTATGTCCTCGTACGTCGTGGCGAAATGCACCCGGATGCCCTTGCGTATGTGATCCGGGATCTCGTCCCAGTCACCCTGGTTGTCCATGGGCAGTATCAACTCCCGGATGCCGGCGCGGCGTGCGGCAATGACCTTTTCGCGGATACCGCCCACGGGAAAGACCTCGCCTGTCAGGGTCAGTTCACCCGTCATGGCGATGGTGCGTGCGGTTTTCCCCAGTGCCAGGGAGACCAGGGCCGAGGCCATGGTGACCCCTGCTGACGGGCCATCCTTGGGGGTGGCGCCGGCTGGGACGTGCAGATGGATGAAAGCTTTCTCGAAAAAGTTCTCCGGGATGCCGAATTCCCGGGCATGGCTGACCACATAACCGTAGGCGATCTCCGCGGATTCCTTCATCACGTCGCCCAGTTGTCCGGTGAGTTTGAAACCCCGGCTGTAACTGTGGGTGTGAACGGCCTCGATACTGAGGGTGGCGCCACCCATGGCTGTCCAGGCCAGCCCGGTGATGACGCCGGGGCCGGAGAGTTTGCGTTCATCGCGGAATACGGCGGGGCCGAGATAGGTTTTCAGGTCGTCTTTGGTGATTGAGACAGGTGGTTTTTCCCCTTCCATCATTTTCACTACGGCCTTGCGCACGATGCGCGCCAGTTGTTTGTCCAGGCGGCGAACCCCCGCATCCCTGGCATAGTCTTCAATGATCTTGCGCAGTACCGGCGCATTGATTTTTACATCCTGGCGCTTCAGGCCGGCTTCCCGGAGCTGTTTGGGCAGCAGATAGCGGCGAGCGATCTGCAGTTTTTCTTCCGGGATGTAGCCGGAAAGCTGAATGATCTCCATGCGGTCTAGGAGCGGCGCGGGGATGGTGTCCAGCTGGTTGGCGGTACAGATGAACAGGGTCTCGGACAGGTCGAAACGCAGGTCCAGATAGTGGTCCAGGAATTCGCTGTTCTGCTCCGGGTCCAGTACTTCCAGGAGGGCGGACGCAGGGTCGCCCTGGTAGCTGGCGCCGATCTTGTCGATTTCGTCCAGCATGACGACGGGGTTCTGCACACCCGCCTGTTTCATGGCCTGGATGAACTTGCCGGGCATGGCGCCGATGTAGGTGCGTCGGTGCCCTTTGATTTCTGCCTCGTCGCGGATACCGCCCACGGAGAATCGGTAGAAGCGGCGTCCCATGGCTTCGGCTACGGACTTGCCGATGGACGTCTTGCCCACGCCCGGGGGACCCACCAGCAGGATGATGGAGCCTTTGATCTCGCCGCGCTGTATGCCCAGGGCGAGAAATTCCAGGATGCGTTCCTTGACGTCTTCCAGGCCGAAATGATCCCGGTCCAGGATCTTTCGCGCATGGGGCAGTTCCAGATTGTCCTCGGACTCCAGGCCCCAGGGCAGCACCGTTATCCAGTCCAGGTAATTGCGCGTGACGTTGTATTCGGCAGAACTGGGATCGAGCATGGCCAGCTTGTCCAGCTCTTCCTCCACCCGCGTACGGGCTTCTTCAGTAAGCGTCAGTTTCTCCAGGCGCTGACGAAATTTCTCGATGTCAGCGCTACGGTCATCCTTGGAAATGCCCAGCTCCTGCTGGATGACCTTGAGCTGCTCGCGCAGGAAGAACTCGCGCTGCTGGCTGTCCATGCGCTCTTCCACGGTCTCACGGATCTTTTGCTGGGAGCGCGCCAGTTCCAGTTCCTTGCTGATGAGAGCCAGCACCTTTTCCATGCGGGGCAGCAGCTCAACGGTTTCCAGCACTTCCTGTTGTTCCATCTTGCCGGCAGAGGTCAACCCGGTGGCGAAATCCGCCAGCAGGGAGGGGTTGTCAGGTCCAAAGCGATCCAGGAAGAAGCGCAGTTCTTCCTGCAGCAGGGGATTCAGGGGCAACAGCTCCTTGATCGTGTTGATGATGGCCAGGGCATAGGCCTTGACCTCTTCTGAGGGTTTGCTCAGATCTTCACGCAGGTACTCCACCCGGGCGATATAGGGAGGCATGTCGCTGATGTATTTTTTGATGCGGAAGCGCTGCAGGCATTCCACCAGCACCTGCAGGCGACCGTCCACTGTATGCACCTTGTGAATGCGGCCTACTGTGCCAACCTGGTACATGGCGTCCGGGGAGGTCTTCTCGGCTGTATCGTCCCGGGTCAGCACCAGTCCGATCAGGTCGGAATCGGATGCCTGTATGGCTTCGATGGTGGGCATCCAGAAGTCGGCATCCATGAGCAGAGGCACGCCCTGCCCGGGAAAGAAAGGGCGGGCGGCAATGGGCAGGATATGAATGATGTTGGGCAATACTTCGTCTGCCCGCGCGAGCAACTGGCTTTCCTGGTTCATGGGCATTCTTCTTCTTGCTGGGTTTCCGGACTCTCCAACATGGGGGCGAATGAAGGAAATGCAATACCCCTTGCCCGGAACCCATGACTGCCAACTCGTGGAAAGTTTCCCTCTCCTTCCCTCCCCAACCCCCCGCATGCGGGGGGGTGGCTACAGCTGCCATCTGCTGCAATACCCGGAAAACAGAGAGGGGTCAGACGGCTAGTTTTCCACTTGAGACAGGTCTGTCTTGACTGCGGTAGAATCGAATTCCCCGATTCGATCCAGCAGCTTGGCTGCTTCCTGCATGTTGGCCTTGACGGTATTCCGGTCGCTGCCCTGCATGCGGGCGTAACGGCTCAGCGCTGTGTAGCGGGCCAGTTCCGGATGCGTTTCGATGGACTGGCGGTGTGCTTCCATGGAAGGAATCCTGGATTCCCGGGTTTTCTTCTGCACGATGGTGGTGTCCTCGAAGCCGATGCGCAGGCCATACACGATATAGTCGAAACGGGCGTCCTGAGGGCTACCGGGGGCTGCTTTGACCAGTATTTCATGGGTGTCCAGTTCTGCCACGTAGAGGGCGGCCCAGGCGCCCCGGGGCGTCAAGTGAGCAGTAAGGCCGATGTCGGGATTGGTCACCCATTTGAAGGTCTCCCCCAGGGGAATGCGCGCTTCGCCGTTGACCAGCTGGGCGCTGCCTCGGGTGTAAGTGGCCACCTCGTCGCCTTCGGGAGAATTGTAGACGATGACTTCATCGTCGTGCTCCGGATGATTCTGTATGAAGGCCACACTACCGCTTCCCTGGATCTTGTAGGAAGAATACGCCACATTAGCATAGGCGCCATTTTGCAGATCGAAGTGTCCACCGGCGGTAGTTCCAGTTGCTGTGATTCCATATGAGCTTGTGGCCAACCAAGCGTAAGTCTTAGTGTTAGGGTCACCCGTAAGATAGGTGAAGGTTCCAGCCACGCCTCCATTGGTGCTGAAGGCAGAAATGCCCCTGCTTCCCGTGGCCAACTCAACCTTCACACCGGCGTTTTGATTGGTGAACTTTCCACCAAGGGTGCCGAAGGCTTCGATACCGGTATCACCCCAGCCCAACCAGGTTTCGCCGGTGTCGTTGGAGTCCTTGAAATGTCCCCCCATCTCTGATCCATAAGCCTCAATACCCCGGTTGCCGTGACCCACATAAGCATAGCCGCTGTTGTCGGCGTCCTTGAAATAGCCGCCTGCTGTATTGCCATAGGCGTTTATGCCGTAGTCTCCGGAAGCGATATAGGCATAGCCGCTGCTGTCGAGGTCTTGGAAGTAGCCTCCAGAGCCGTTTCCATAGGCCTCGATCCCCCGTTCTCCGATGCCGACATTGGCATAGCCGCTGTTGTCGGCATCCTTGAAGTAACCGCCATAATCGTTCCCTTCGGCATACACGCCGCTGTCGATGTACCCCACCCAGGCATAGCCGCTGTTGTCGGCATCCTTGAAATAGCCACCGGCATAGTTCCCAAAGGCTTCAATGCCTGCGCCCCAGACATTGCTGTTATTGAGCTGGATGATGCCATCAACTGAGAGAAACTCACCTACGCTGCCATTGAGAATCAAGGGGATATCTATATTCAAGGTGGCGTCACCGGTGGTCGCACCCCCAGTGAGTCCGGTGCCGGCTACGACAGCGGTAATGTCCCCACCGGAATTGTCATCGGTTTCACAAGTTACGCTGCCATCTGCAGCAATGGCGCGAATGCTGCTTCCTGCCGCGCAGGCACTGCTTACCCGGCGTTGCACATAGGTAAGATCTGCCGCCAGGCTGATATCGCCGGAGGTGCCTCCGCCGCTGAGGCCTGTGCCAGCGCTGACAGCCGTGATATCGCCACCGGAATTGTCATCGGTTTCACAAGTTACGCTGCCATCTGCAGCAATGGCGCGAATACTGCTTCCCGCCGCGCAAGTGCTACTTACCCGGCGCTGTACATAGGTAAGATCTGCCGCGAGGCTGACATCGCCAGAGGTGCCGCCGCCGCTGAGGCCTGTACCGGCGTTGACAGCGGTGATATCACCACCGGAATCATTATCAGTTTCACAGGTAACACTTCCATCTTCCGCAATGGTGCGAATACTGCTTCCCGCCACGCAGGTACCGCTCACCCGGCGCTGCAGATAAGTGACATCAGCCGCCAGGCTGATATCGCCGGAGGTGCCGCCGCCGCTGAGGCCTGTACCGGCGCTGACGGCGGTGATGTCGCCCCCAGCGCCCGTATCGTCTACGGCGCAGGCCCAAGCACTGCCATTCCACTTGGCCACCTGGCCACTGGCGCAGCTCAAGCCCGCCAGCGTGTCGGCATCGCCATCGAGGAGATCGGCGGGCACGCTCATGAAATTGTTCCAGTCCAGGTAATAGCTGCCTTCATGCCCGTCCAGCAAGTCGGCATCCAGGCCCGAACCGGAACCGTCGAGCTGGTTGTACAGGGTTTCTTCCAGGCCTTTGACGAAAAATACGGCCATCTGCGACCGGGTGACATTGTCTTCGGGGCAGTAGTTGTTGGCGTTGCATCCGGAAGTAATACCCAGATTGGCGAATTCCTCGATATAACCGCAGGCCCAGTGGCTGGCGGGTACGTCGTCAAACAAACTGCCCGTGCAGACATAGGCTGCCGCTTCGACAAAAGCGGCGTAGCCGGGTGGAACGGCCTGTTCTGCTTGTGCAACACTCGCGACCCCGGAGCAGATCAAAGCCAGGGGAATCCATATTTTTCTTATGTTGTTTCGTCGTACTTGCATTGTGATTACCTCGCAATCCATGATGTACTTTTCGCTGGATTTTTCAGGCTGAAAACCCTTCTGCATCCAGTAGAACCCAAAGGTTCAACAGATATAAGAGGACAAATGACCTTAGGTTGAGAAATGTCAACGGAGATGTGTTTTTTTGCAGGAAAAGCTGGTAGGTGAGGAGGTTTTCCGGACAGGGCCGGATCAGGAGTTGATGGCCCTGTGGCTCAGGCAGGCAAAAGCTGCCAGATCCAACTGTTCCGCCCGCTGGCCCGGGTCGATGCCGCATTGTTCCATCTGGGAAACGGAGACCAGGCCCTTGAGAGTATTGCGCAGGGTCTTGCGCCGCTGGGAGAATGCCTGGGTGACCAGTTGGCCAAACAGCGCCATGTCTTCCACAGGGTAGGGGCGGTCCTCGTAAGGGGTGAGGCGGACGAACGCGGACTCCACTTTGGGGGGCGGCTGGAAGGCGCCAGGGCCAATGGGAAACAACATCTGCACATGGCAGCGGATCTGCAGCATGACACTCAGGCGGCCGTAGGTCTTGCTGCCCGGTCCGGCAGCCATGCGTTCCACCACCTCCTTCTGCAGCATGAAGTGCATGTCCCGGATGCATCGGCTGTTTTCCAGCAGGTGGAACAGCAGAGGGGTGGAGATGTTGTAGGGCAGGTTGCCCACTACGCGCAGTTCCCGGTCTTTCTGCGCCAGAGCGCAGAAATCGAACTTCAGGGCGTCTGCCGAATGCAGGTGGAAATTTTCGTGTCCCACATATTGGTTTTCGAGCTGGCGCACCAGGTCCCGATCGAGTTCCACGGCATCAAGACGTTTCACCTGGGGAAGCAGCAGCCCGGTGATAGCGCCCTGGCCAGGTCCGATTTCCACCAAGTGGTCTTCCGGCGAGGGATCGATGGCGTGCACGATCCGGCCAATGACCCCGGGGTCATGGAGGAAATTCTGGCCGAAACGCTTGCGGGCTCTGTGTGACATGGGGGGATTGTACTTGTATTTTCCGGCCCTTGGGCTATTGCTTATAGGTACCGGTGATCAAGAGGAGAGAGAACATGTCAGACTGGTGTACAGATGTAGTCATTCATATTGATGAAGAGCTGGATGATGCCAATATCCATGATATCGAGCGAGATGTCGGCATGATCGACGGCGTTTACAGCGCTTGCGTACATGAAAAGGCCCGTCACCTGTTGGTGGTGGACTATGATCCGGAGGCGGTGGAAACCCTGAGTCTGCTGAATCCTGTGCAGAACCGCGGCTTGCATGCCGAATTGGTGGGTTTGTAAGTCCAGGGCAAAAATCGATGATGGATGGCGGGAGCGGGCTGAAAGTTATACAATTTCCTGCCGTTTCTTACTGATTGCGCAAGAATGCCCGGCAAGCTCTATATAAAGACCTTTGGATGCCAGATGAACGAGTACGACTCCAGCAAGATGGAGGATGTGCTGCGGGCGGCCCATGGGCTGGAGTTGGTGAGCGCCCCCGAAGATGCTGATGTGTTGCTGCTGAACACCTGCTCCATCCGGGAAAAAGCCCAGGAGAAGGTCTTCTCCCTGTTGGGCCGCTGGAAGGATTGGAAAGAAGACAAGCCGGGCCTGGTGATTGGCGTCGGCGGTTGCGTGGCCAGCCAGGAAGGTGAAGCTATCCGCCGCCGGGCGCCCTTTGTCGATCTGGTTTTCGGTCCTCAGACCCTGCATCACCTGCCTGCCATGCTGGAGCAGGCCCGCGCCACGGGGAAGCCGGTGGTGGATGTGAGCTTCCCCGAGATCGAGAAGTTCGACCGCCTGCCCGAGCCCCGGGCGGATGGTCCCACGGCCTTTGTTTCCATCATGGAAGGCTGTTCCAAGTACTGTACCTATTGCGTGGTGCCGTACACCCGTGGTGAGGAGATCAGCCGTCCCTTCGACGATGTGATCGACGAAGTGGTACAGCTGGCTGCCCAGGGTGTGCGTGAAGTGAACCTGCTGGGACAGAACGTCAATGCCTACCGGGGCGAAATGCACGATGGAGAGATCGCCGACCTGGCGTTGCTCATCCGCTATGTGGCGGCCATCGACGGCATAGAGCGTATCCGTTTTACCACCTCGCATCCTGTGGAGTTTTCCGACAGCCTCATCGAAGTCTATGGCGATGTGCCTGAACTGGTAAGCTTTCTGCACCTGCCTGTACAGTCCGGTTCCGACCGGGTACTCATGGCTATGAAACGCGGCCACAGCGCTTTCGAGTACAAACAGAAGATCAAGCGCCTGCGCGAGCGGCGCCCGGACATCAGCATCTCCTCGGATTTTATCGTCGGTTTTCCCGGCGAGACAGAAGAGGATCACCGCCTGACCATGAAGCTCATCGGGGAGATCGGCTTCGATCAGTCCTTCAGTTTCATTTACAGCCGCCGCCCCGGCACCCCGGCTGCGGACTATGAAGACGACGTGCCTCATGCAACCAAGCAGGCCCGCCTGGCGCAACTGCAGCAGGCCATCAACAGTAACGCCCAGCGCATCAGCCGCCAGATGGTAGGCACGGTGCAGCGGGTGCTGGTGGAGCGCCATGCGCGCAAGGATGGCGCTGAGCTGGCCGGGCGCACGGAAAACAACCGGGTGGTGAATTTTGCCGGCCCGGCTTCCCTCATCGGACAATTTGCAGAGGTGCGCATCACCGAAGCTTTGCCCAACTCACTGCGTGGAGAACTGCCGGAACTCGCCGCTGCCGCGGCCACCGCCTGAACCTGTATGACCCGAGCCCTGGCTTCCGACCATCCTGATTCCCTGGACCTGATCCTGACTCCCGATGACAATGAGCGCCTGCGCAATCTTTGCGGCCAGCTCGATGAGCATCTTCGTCTCCTGGAGCGGCGTCTGGGACTGGAGATCAACAATCGCGGCAATACCTTCCGTCTTATTGGCAATGCGCCAGCCATCAACGCCGGCAGCCAGGTGCTGCAAGCCCTGTATGAGGAGACTCAAGACGAAACCCTCACCCCGGCTGCTGTGCATCTGGCCCTGCAGGAATCCGGGGTGGAGCAGCTGCTGCGCGCAGCGGAGCCCGATCTGCCGGAAGTGGTTATCAAGACCAAGCGTGGCCTGATCCGTGGACGCGGTCCCCACCAGAAGGCATACCTGCACAAGGTCATGACCCATGACATCAACTTTGGCGTGGGACCGGCGGGCACGGGCAAGACCTATCTGGCCGTGGCCTGCGCTGTTGAGGCTCTGGAACGCGACCGGGTGCGGCGCATCATGCTGGTGCGCCCGGCGGTGGAGGCCGGGGAGCGCCTGGGTTTCCTGCCCGGTGACCTGGCGCAGAAGATCGATCCCTATCTGCGCCCCCTGTACGATGCCCTGTACGAGATGCTGGGCTTCGAGAAGGTGCATAAGCTGGTGGAGCGCAATGTCATCGAGATTGCGCCCCTGGCCTACATGCGCGGCCGCACCCTGAACGAGTCCTTCATTATTCTGGACGAGGCTCAGAACACCACGCCGGAACAGATGAAGATGTTCCTCACACGCATCGGCTTTGGTTCCACCGCGGTGATCACCGGGGACGTGACCCAGGTGGATCTGCCGCGCCATCAGAGTTCCGGCCTGCGCCAGGCCACGGAAATTCTTGCCAGGGTGGAAGGCATCAGCTTTACCTTCTTCAATGCCCGGGATGTGGTGCGCCATCCCCTGGTGCAGCGGGTGGTACAGGCGTACGAGGGTCATGGGGAGAAAAATGGCTGAGTTCCTGGTCCCGGTTTTACCCGTCTCCCTCCCCGTAGGTCGGGCTTTAGCCCGACTATTTCGCCGGATGTTGGCCTGTCGGGCTGAAGCCCAGCCTACGGGAGGCAGGCGGTGAGCCTGGAGCTGCAACTGGCCAGCGGGGCCGGTGACCTGCCCGCCAAATCCGACTTCGAGGCCTGGGCCGAAACCGCCTTGGAGGATGAACACCGCCGGGGGCTGGTGATCCGTATCGTGGATGAGGCCGAGAGCCGTCAGCTCAACCGGGATTACCGGGGCAGGGACAAGCCCACCAATGTCTTGTCCTTCCCCTTCGAGGCACCGCCGCAGGTGCCTGACGGGCACCTGGGCGATCTGGTGATCTGCGCGCCTGTCGTGACCCGTGAGGCGCGGGAGCAGGGCAAGCCCGCGGCCCATCACTGGGCGCATCTGGTGATTCATGGTGTACTGCACCTGCGCGGTTACGACCATATGCAAGACAGCGAGGCCAGTGTCATGGAGGCGCGGGAGCGGGATCTGCTCGCTAGCCTGGCCATACCCGATCCCTATCGAGAGGACTCATGAACGACAGCGGTAACGACGACTCGAAACTGCGCAAGGGACTCAAACGGCTCCTTGCGCCTCTGGTAAAACCTGAACCTGAAAACCGCGGGGAGCTGGTGGCGGTGCTCAAACAGGCCCGCGCCCGGCATCTCATGGACGGCGAAGCCCTTTCCATGATGGAGGCCGTGCTGGAAGTATCAGAGCTGCGCGTACGCGACATCATGATCCCCCGGGCGCGCATGGTGGTGGTGGAAAGAGACAAGGCCATGGAAGACATACTGCCCGTGATCGTGGAGTCCGCGCACTCGCGTTTTCCCGTTATCGGCGATGATCGCAGTGAAGTGGTGGGTATTCTCCTGGCCAAGGATCTTCTGCAGTACTGTGGCCCTTCAGCGCCTTCCTTCAACATGCGCGACGTGTTGCGCTCGGCGGTGTTCGTGCCTGAGAGCAAACGTCTGAACGTGTTGCTCAAGGAGTTCCGTCTGAGCCGCAATCACATGGCCATCGTCATCGACGAGTACGGGGGCGCTGCGGGACTGATCACCATCGAGGATGTGCTGGAGCAGATCGTGGGGGAGATCGAGGATGAGTACGACTTCGATGAAGGCGCTTACATCCTCAAGCGTGGCAAGGATCTGTACACGGCCAAGGCGCACACCACCATCGAAGATTTCAACGAGTTCTTCCACACGGCTTTTGATGACGATGACTACGATACCATTGGCGGCATGGTGGTGAATGCCCTGGGGCATATGCCCTCCCGGGGCGAGAGCGTGTCCATTGGCGGCTTTCGATTCACCGTGGTGCGCGCCGATAGCCGCAAAGTACGCCTGTTGAATATCGAGCGCCTGGATGAAAAAGAAACGGCAGCCACGGAAGGAGACAAACCATGAAACAGATACTGCTACTCTTGCTGACAACAGTTCTAAGCGGACTTTCCCAGGCCCAGGTGCAGGCGCCCTTGCGCCTGAGCCTGCCTGAAGATGGCATTGCCTACCTGCGGTTGATGGGGCAGGATGGGGCGGCAGGAAAAGAATCCCGGGATCGGTTGCGGGAAGTGCTGCAGCGTCTGGGGAAGGGCATGAATCTGCGCGCCGCGCTGGCTGCAGACCTTGAACAACGCCCGGAGCTGGTTCAGCAACATCCCTGGCTGGAGCTGCTTCAACTCCTTGAGGCGCCGGCTGAATTGACGGTGCTCTGGCCGACGGGGGCTACGCCGGCTCAGGCGAGAATTCTGGCGCGGGGGCGCAGCCGCCTGGCCAGCGAGGAAGCCTTGAATCAGGCCCTGGCCCGATTCAGCGGGGCAGTCCATGGCCTGCAGCTGGTTAGCGGATTTGACGGTCAGCATATCGCCGCCCTACGCTGGGATGACCGGGTGGATCTGTTTCTGGTGCTCGATCCGGCCAGCCGGGTGTTTTACCTGCTGGCGGGTGAAAATGTAACCCAGGAGGAGCTGCAGGACCGTGTGGCCGGACTGACTCTGCAGCCGGAGCACCCCATGCTCACCCTGGAAAAGCGCATCGACAGCACCGGTGCCGGTCCCTTTCTGTGGCTGGATATGCCCCGGGCCTTGTATGCCTGGACCCTTTATGCCAAGCCTGCTCTGGAAGTGCGCCAGCGCATGGGCATGTTTGCCGGGATGCGGGCTGCTGCTCTGGGCTGGGGGCGCCGAGATGGCAAGGGCCGCATGAGC
>JALWRH010000092.1 GCA_026994195.1 Sedimenticola sp.
CTCCAGCACCTGCCGCCAGCGCTGGCGGGTCTGCTCCACAAGTGACCGTGCGGCCGCCTGCTTGTCCGCCATGATGCGGCGGTTCTCTTCCGAATCGGCAAAATCCACCACACAGCGGCACAACTGGGTCAGGTCTGAATCGAGAAACTCCAGCACGCCATCCATGATGGCCAGCTTGTTGCCAATGGATTGCTCGATATTGATGGCTTCTATGCCCCGGCTGTACTCACCCAGGCGCTCCAGAGGAATGACCACGTCCTCGTTGATCTTGAAGGCGTTGGTATGGGCGGAGATCGCCGCGGTGCGCGCCCGGTCCAGCCAGAACTGGCGCTGCGCCTCGGGACTGGTGGCAATGAAACCTTCCCCGTCCCGGGCCTGGGCCAGGCTCACCACCTGCCGGGCCGCTTGCTCCAATAATTGCTCATCGTCGCCGATCAGGTCGGCAATGAGCACCATCTTGGGCCGTTCCCGCCGGGAAGCCTTGGTCGTGTACTTCACGGCCTTCACATAGCGTTCATCCAGATGCTCCAGGCCCAGCAGGCGCACCCCGGCCTGGCCCCGGATGTAATCACGCAGCTCCACAATGGCCGGTACGGCGCGGCTGACATCCTGACTAAAAAACTCCAGGCAGACGGTACGTACATGGGCGGGCATGCGGTGCAGGATAAACCGCGCCGAGGTGATCAGACCATCGCAGCCTTCCTTCTGCACCCCGGGCAGGCCCGCCAGAAACTTGTCCGTAACGTCCTTGCCCAGGCCCGTCTTGCGGAATCTGTGACCGGGTATCTCCAGCAGCTCTTCAGGTTTGAGTTCCGTCTGGCCGTCAGGATGATAGTGGCGGATGCGGAAACGCACGGTTTCCTGCTCGTGGATCTTGCCCAGATTGTGTCCCAGGCGCTCCACTTCCAGCCAGTTGCCTTCCGGGGTGACCATGCGCCAGGACGCCAGGTTGTCCAGGGTGGTGCCCCAGAGCAGGGCTTTCTTGCCCCCGGCGTTCATGGCGATATTGCCACCGATGGTGGAAGCATCCTGGGAGGTGGGATCCACCGCAAAGGCCAGCCCCGCCGCTTCCGCCGCCTCGGAGACCCGGCGGGTGACCACCCCGGCGCCGGTGACGATGGTAGGCACCTTGTCCGCCACCTCCGGCAGGCTGATTTCCTCCACCCCCGAAAGCCGCTCCAGCTTTTCCGTGTTGATCACAGCGCAATGAGCATCCAGGGGCACGGCGGAACCTGTGTAACCCGTGCCGCCTCCCCGGGGGATCAGGCTCAGGCCCGCTTCGATACAGGCGCGCACGATGGGCGCCACTTCCTCTTCCTCATCCGGGGAGATGACCACAAAGGGCAGCTCCACCCGCCAGTCCGTGGCATCCGTGGCGTGGGAAACCCGGGCCAGGCCGGAAAAATCCACGTTGTCCGCCCGGGTGATGCCTTCCAGGGCCTTGCGCACCTTATGGCGCAGGCGGATGTTGGCGGCAAAACAGTTGGCGAAACGGTCCACAGCCTCCCGCGCCGCCTCCAGGAGCTGGGCGGCCTTTTCGTTGTCGTTGAGGCGGGCCTCGAACTGGTCCAGGCGGTGATTGAGGGCGTGAATCAGCTGGTTGCGGCGCTCGGCGCTTTGCTGCAGGTCATCCTGCAGATAGGGATTGCGCGCCACCACCCACATGTCCCCCAGCACCTCGAACAGCATGCGCGCCGAACGCCCCGTGCGGCGGGTGCCACGCAGTTCCTCGATGAGCTGCCAGTTCTCCTCTCCCAGAAAACGGATGATGATTTCCCGGTCGGAATAGGAGGTGTAGTTGTAGGGGATTTCGCGAATGCGCTGGCTCATGGCCGTAATCGATAGGCTCAAAAGCGCATTATACACCGGGTGTTGAGGAAGCCCCGAGCTATTCATGCGCTCCCATCCCGTAACTGAAAATATCGATGATTTTTTCGCCCGCAGAGGGCGGCTGAGGGCGACATATTGGGTTGCCGGGTTAATCACGTATACTCCATCTTACAAAACCAATATACCGAGGAGAGAAACATGCGCAGAATCCCTGCATCCCTGGCCATCCTGGCCTTGTGCGTCAACCTGGCTCAGGCCCATGACAATGGCGACGGCGAGTTCGAGGCCGCCATCGAATACCGCACCGGTGTCATGAACGTCATGCTCTGGAATCTCAAACACATGGGCGCCGTCGTCAAGGGCAAAGCCAAGTACGACCAGGCCGCCTTTACCCGCCAGGCCCGGGATCTCAACGCCGCCTCCCACCTGGACATTCTGCCCGGATTTCCGGAAGACTCGGATGAGGGCGACGATACGGACGCCAAAGGCGAGATCTGGCTGGACTGGGACAACTTCACTGCCAAACTGGACAGCCTGCGCAAGGAGACCAGCGCCCTGGCGACCACTGCCGCCGGGGGTGATTTCGCAGCCATCAAGACCCAGTACGGCAAGGTGGGCAAGGCCTGCAAGAGCTGTCACAAGGCCTTCCGCGAATAAGCCGTGAGCTGTGCTCTTACCAGGGGTGCGATTTCCCTGTCTGCAAAGGAAAGCGGGGCCTGTTCATGAAAGGGGTGTTTCTCGACTATGCCTCCATCGACAGCGGGGACCTGGACCGCAGCCTCCTGGCCGCCTCCCTGGAAAGCTGGGACTGGCATGATGCCAGTGATCCCGGCCAGGTGGCCGGTCGCATCCACGGAGCCGACATCGTGGTCTCCAACAAGGTGGCCCTGGACCGGACAGTGCTGGCCGGAGCACCGGATCTCAAGCTCATCTGCATCGCCGCCACGGGTACGGACAAGATCGACCTGGACGCCGCCCGGGAACGGGGCATACAGGTTTCCAACGTGGTGCGCTATGCCACCCCTGCCGTGGTGCAGCATGTCTTTTCCCTGATCCTGGCCCTGAGCACCAAGCTCATTCCCTATCACGAGGAAGTCAAGGCAGGGGAGTGGCAGGCTCAGGGTAACTTCTGCCTCCTCAATCATCCCATTCGTGAAATCGCCGGCAAGACCCTGGGCATCGTTGGCGCGGGGGAGCTGGGACAGGGCGTGGCCCGGGTGGCGGAATGCTTCGGCATGCAGGTGCTGTTCGCCCGGCGCCCCGGCAGTCGCGGGCCGCAACCTGGAAGAATCCCCCTTCAGGAGCTTCTGCCCCAGGTGGATGTTCTCAGCCTGCACGTGCCCCTGGCGGAAAACACCCGGGGTCTCCTGGGTGCGGCGGAACTGGCCCTGATGAAACCCGACGCCCTGCTCATCAACACCGCCCGGGGCGGCATCTTGGATGAAGCCGCCCTGGCCCATGCCCTGCGCCAGGGACATCTCGGAGGCGCCGGCATCGATGTCCTGGCACAGGAACCACCAGCAGATGACAATCCCCTGCTGGCCCCGGACATCCCCAATCTCATTCTTACGCCCCATACGGCCTGGGCCAGCCGTGAAGCCCGCCAGCGGCTGCTGGACGAAATCGCACAGAACATCACGGCCTTCCGCCAAGGCAGGGCAAGGAATTGTGTAAACTGTTCCCCATCATGAAAAAGCTACCGGCCATGAGAATCATACTGTTGCTGACAGGGCTCTGGGTCGGAACCGCTCATGCGGACTGGCCCATGGAGATCATCTCCCTGAAGCACCAGACCGTAGAGCAGATGCTGCCCATACT
>JALWRH010000093.1 GCA_026994195.1 Sedimenticola sp.
CCGGAAGACTGCTGCTGGTCGGATTCCTGGTCGCCGGAAGACTGCTGCTCCTCAGATTCCTGATCACCCGAAGACTGTTGTTGTTCGGATTCCTGATCGCCCGAAGACTGTTGCTGCTCGGATTCCTGGTCGCCGGAAGACTGTTGCTGTTCGGACTCCTGATCGCCCGAAGATTGTTGTTCTTCGGATTCCTGGTCGCCTGCTGATTCCTGCTTCTCCGATTCCTGTTCCTGTGAAGACTGTTTTTCTTCTTCTTTTTCCTGATCTTTCTTTTTCTGTTGTTCGGATTGTTCCTGTTGCTGTTTTTTCTTCTCTTCCGCTTCTTTTTCTTTCTGCTGAAGTTCAGCCTCCGCTGCGAGAGCCGTTACCAGGGAAAGGTTGTAACGGGCGTCTTCATGGTCAGGCTGGTTCTTCAGGACCTGGCGATAGGTGTCGGCGGCTTCCTGCAGGCGATTAAGCTGAAACAGGCAGTTGCCCAGATTGTACAGGGCTTCGTTACGCAGTTCCCTGTCCTTGACTGCTGCGAAACGGGTTGCTGCTTCCTCGTAGCGGCCAGCCCGGTACAGGGCCACTCCCTGGCGGAAAGGATCTTTGTATTTTGCGGCCGCGTCATCGTAGTGGCCTTCCTGATACAGTTCCACGGCCTGCAGGTTGCGGTTCTTGAACCAGTCGGAATGGCCCGGGGTTGAAGCCAGCAAACAGGAAAGCAGAAGGCTGGTGCGTATTTTCATGACAACCTCCGGGAGAAACGGTTGCTGCGCCCGAACAAGTAGAGCACCAGAAAAATCACCGGGATCAGGAACAGGTAGAAACGTTCGTTCCATACCCGGGTGGGCATTTCCTTGAACTGCTGTTGTTCCGCATCGGCAAGGATGTTGTCCAATAGCTTGCGCGTGTCGTTCTCCTGGTAACCTGCCAGCTGGTAAAGGCCATCGCCATGTTGCGCCAGGTTCCTGAGTTCTTCTTCATTCAGGCGGGAAACAGGTGTGCGGGCGCCACGGGGAAGATAGCGGTCCGGCACCAGCCCTCCACCGTCAGTACCCACGCCCAGAATATGCAGGTGTATGTTGCGGCTGCGCAGTTCATCGACTTTTTCCAGCAGTTTGGGCTCGTCGAAGTCGCCATCCGTAATGAGCAGAATGTGCCGTGCCATGGCGTTGTCATCTTCATGCAGCAGCAGGGCTGCCTTGTCCAGGGCGTTGCCCAGGCGGCTGCCGGGAAGCGCCACCAGGTCCGTGGAAAGGCTGGGCAGAGTGCGCTGCAGGGTTTCCATATCTTCGGTAACCGGAGAAACCACATGGGCTACAGTTGCAAAAGCTACCAGGCCGATGCGTATGCCGGGATTGAGACGCAGCAGATCCTGTACTTCCTGCCGCGCTCTGGCCAGGCGGGATGGCCGTACATCGGTGATGTTCATGGATGCGGATATGTCCAGCAACACGACGAGCTCGGCGGCGGGACGGAAGGCGGAGATGCGTTCGTAATCCCAGCGTGGTCCGGCCATGGCCACAACCATGAACAACCAGGCCAGGCTCCAGGCAGCGAGGACGCCATGGTAGCGCTGCACCTGCCCCCTGGCTTCACCCAGGAGCCAGGGCAGCAATGACTCATCGGCATACAGGGACTCTTTTCCCCGGCAGCGCAGGGTTTTCGAATAGCGCAGCCACAGCCATACCAGGGGAATGGCCAACAGAGCCCACAGCCAGGAAGCCTGGGCAAAATGAAAGCCGGATTCAGGCATGTCCTCCTCCTGTCAGCTTACGCAGACGCGCACCGGGGAACAGGCCAAGGATCAGCAGGCAGAGCAGGGCCAGGCCCAGGGGCCAACGGTACAAGGGTCGGGGTACATAAACAGTGCGGGATTCGGCGCGGGTCTTCTCCAGTTCATTGATGCGTTGAGAGATCTTTTCCATGGCATCCGCATCACTGGCGCGGAAATAGGCGCCACCGGTGGTTTCTGCAAGTTCCCGCATCAGGCTTTCATCAAAGCCCAGGTCCGTGCGCGTCACCAGCCTGCCATCCTCGATGATGGGTACCTCTTTGCGATGGCTGCCTACGCCGATGGCGTAGATACGCACACCTTCCGCAGCCGCCAGTTTGGCCGCTTCCAGGGGCGGAATGGTGCCGGCGGTGTTTTCCCCGTCGGCGACCAGGATCAGTACCCGGGAACCGGGGGGGCGTTCCCGCAGTTTTCGAACACCCAGACCGATGGCATCTCCCATGGCGGTGCCGTCCCCGGCGATGCGCGGCACCAGATTGTCCAGCAATTCGCGTACGGCCTGGCGGTCCAGGGTGAGGGGGGACAGCACGAAAGCCTGGTTACCGAATATGATCAGTCCCACCCGGTCGTTTTCACGTTGTTGGAGAAAGCGTCCCATGACGCCCTTGACGACCTGTATACGGCTCACTTGCTTGCCATTGACGCTGAAATCCAGGGCTTCCATGGAGTGGGATGCGTCCACGGCCAGCAGCAGGTCATAGCCTTCGATATGTTCCTGGGTATAGGGTTGCAGCCACTGGGGGCGCATCAGGGCGAAGGTCAGGCCCAGCCACAGCAGTGTGATGAGCAACCTGTGCAGCAGGGAACCGGCGCTGTCTCGCGGCCGGCTGCCCTCGAAAGCCTGTTGCAACAGGGCAAGCTGAGGATGCAACAGGGTGGTGTGGCGCTGGCGCTGATCCTGATTGATCTCAACCGTGGTGCGGCGCCACAGCCACTGGACTGCCGGAAGCAGCAGCAGAAAAATCATCCATGGCCAGTGAAACTGCATCATGATTGAAGTTTCCGGTCGTATCTGGCCCAGACCAGGGCGGCATTGATCAGTTCGATGACCTGAGGCCGGCTGACAGGGAACTGTCCGGGAGGGGCGTAGGGGACCTGGGTCAGTACGCGGCCTTTTTCTGTCCAGGGAAAGTTTGCCGGATCGTGTTCCTGCAGCCATTGCAGCCATTTTTCATCGGCCAGTCCTGCCGCCTGCTCCCGTCCGATACGGGTTACGGCAATGCGCCGCAGCAGCTCGGACAGCTCTCTGAGGCTTTGTTCTGGCGCCAGCTGGCGGGACAGCTTGCGCAGGGCCAGCAACTGGTTGCGCGCGTCCCGGTGCCAGGTGCCGGGTGGATAGGCAATCAGGTTGCGCAGACCCCACCATGTCAGGAGCAGGAGGAGGATGATTCCCAGACCCACCAGCCACCAACCGGGGGCGGGGGGCCACCAGGAGGCCTGATCCATGTTCAGAGCGTGAATATCGCGCATATGCGCCAGCAGATCCGGGTTCACAGCCAGGCCCTCATGCGCAGGCGGCGTTCCAGGCCATGCATCAGGGCCTTGTGCACATCCTTGTTGGTGGCCACGGGAATCACTGCGATACCCAGGCCGGCTGCCATCTGTTGCAGCTGCTGACGGCGCATTTCCCAGGCCCGGGTGTAGGCTGCCCGGCCCTTGCTGCTGGCAGTGTCGATGCTCAGGAGTTCTCCCCGGGTATCGCGAAACAGCACCTGGCCCATGTCGGGCAGCTCCCGGTCGGCAGGATCATCTACCGGCACCAGGACTACGGAATGATGCTGGCAGAGCTGGGACAGGGCTTTTTTCAGACCCTCCCAGGGGCGGTTGAAGTCGGCGATGACAAAAACCAGGCCCCCAGTGCCTATGCCCCGGCTGGCTTTGCGCAGAATATCCGGCAATTGTTCCCCGGTAGGGGAGGTGGATTCCACGGGTTCCAGGGTAAGCGCCTGCAACAGGCGCCAGAGCGCACGCCGGTCTTTGGTGGCCCTGAACCATTGATTTTCCTGGTGGGCATCGGCGAACAGCAGTCCCCCCACGCGGTCATGCTGGTGATTGGCCGCCCAGCCCAACAGGGCGGCCGCCCGGGCAGCCTGTATGGACTTGAAGGTGCCCCGGGTGCCGAAATTCATATGCGAGCCCTTGTCCACGCAGAGCATGACGCTGCGCTCGCGTTCTTCCCGGAACACCTTGAGGTGCGGATCTCCCGTGCGGGCAGTGACCTTCCAGTCCATGTTGCGGATGTCGTCGCCTTCCTGGTACTCGCGTACTTCCTCGAAATTCAGGCCCTGTCCGCGGAACACCGAGGCGTACAGACCGGCAAATGACGAGTTGACCAGGTGGTGGGAAGCCATGCCCAGGGCGTGCGCCTGGTGACGCAGTTCCAGCAGGTCATCCAGAACGGGCTTCAGGCTCATGAGCTGTCTCAGGGAATGGCGACCAGTGAGAGCAGGCGCTGAATCAGGTCATCCGCGGTGATGCCTTCGGCTTCAGCTTCAAAGCTAAGCAGCACCCGGTGGCGCAGAATGTCCGGCGCGATCCTCTGTATGTGGCCGGGTGCAACGAACGCTTCGCCATCCAGCCAGGCGCGCACCCGGGCGCAGCGGGCCAGGGCCAGGGTGGCCCGGGGTGAGGCGCCAAAGCGGCACCAGCGCGCCAGTTCTTCGTCATAGGCAGCGGGATTGCGCGTGGCCTGCACCAGATCCACGATGTACTGGTTGAGCTTGGGGTCCATGAAGGTGTCCGCAGCAGCGCGGCGCATGGCGAACAGTGTCTCCTGGGGCAGTGGTGTCGGAGGTGTGGTCTCTTTGGCCTGTTGGCGGTTGTGATCCAGCTCCAGGATCTCCAGTTCTTCGGCATGAGTGGGGTAGTCCACCACCACCTGCATGAGGAAACGATCCAGCTGGGCTTCGGGCAACTGGTAGGTGCCTTCCTGCTCCACGGGGTTCTGGGTGGCCAGTACCATGAACAGTTCGGGCAGGGGATAGGTCTTTTGACCCACGGTGATCTGCCGTTCGCCCATGGCTTCCAGGAGAGCCGCCTGTACCTTCGCCGGGGCGCGGTTCACCTCATCGGCCAACAGAATATTGTGGAACAGAGGGCCGGGGCGGAACTCGAATTCCGCCTTTTCGTGACGGTAGATGTCTGTACCCACCAAATCGGAGGGCAGCAGATCGGGGGTGAACTGAACCCGGTGAAAATCGCCTTCCAGGGCCTCGGACAGGGCATTGACCGCTGTGGTTTTGGCCAGGCCCGGCATGCCTTCCACCAGGAGATGGCCATCCGCCAGCAGGCAGATGAGCATGCCATCAATGAGGTTTTTCTGGCCGATTACTTTGGAGCTTACATGATGGCGAACGGGGTCGAGATCCTTGGGAGTCATACTGCCTTACTGCTTTGATAGTTATATTTAGGATGTTTCTCAATCCTGCGCTTTTTTGGACGTTCGTGCAACTGGTTCATGGAAATGCGGTATTAATGATTGAAAAATTCCCTTTAGTTGGTAAACTACGCGGCTTGATTTTTCCGGAACCCTGATACGTCAGGATGTTTCAAGAAGGAGTAAGCATATGCGTCAACCACTGGTGGCTGGAAACTGGAAGATGAATGGCTCGCTGGCAAGCGTCAGGGAACTGTTGGCCGGTCTGAAGGCGGGCATCGGGGATGTCAAGGTGGCTGAGGTTGCCGTATGTCCTCCTGCTGTTTTTATCCCTGAAGCCCAGGCCCAGCTCCATGGAACGCCTATCGCTTGGGGTGGACAGGATCTTTCCGTGCATGAAGCCGGCGCCTACACCGGTGAGATAGCAGGTTCCATGCTCACGGATTTTGGTTGCAAGTACGTCATCATCGGTCATTCCGAGCGCCGCACCTATCATGGCGAAACCGACGCATTGGTGGCGGAGAAATTTACGGCTGCGCGCAAAGCTGGCCTGGTGCCCCTGTTCTGCATCGGCGAGACCCAGGAAGAGCGCGAGAGCGGCGTCACCGAGGAAGTGGTTGCACGCCAGATCGATGCGGTGATCGATCACTGTGGCGTGGATATGCTGGGCGAGGGTGTGATTGCCTATGAACCCGTCTGGGCCATAGGCACCGGCCTGACTGCCAGCCCCGAGCAGGCTCAGGATGTTCATGCCTTCATTCGTGGACGCGTGGCCCAGAGCAGCGCCGGGGTGGCGGACAAGCTGCGGATTCTCTACGGTGGCAGCATGAAGCCGGACAATGCGGCAGAGCTCCTCGCCAAGCCGGATATCGATGGTGGCCTGATTGGCGGTGCTTCTCTGAAAGCAGAAGATTTTCTGGGTATCTGTACCGCAGCCAACGACTGAAGTTTAGGAAGCAAGTAAATGCATACAATTCTGGTAATGGTTCATCTGTTTCTGTCCATCGGGCTCATCGGTCTGATACTGATTCAGCATGGCAAGGGTGCAGATGCCGGCGCTGCCTTCGGCAGCGGTGCTTCCGCAACGGTTTTTGGCGCAAAGGGTTCGGCCAATTTCCTGAGCCGCACCACAGGCATACTGGCCCTGCTGTTTTTCTTGACCAGCCTGACACTCGCCTGGATGGCGCTGAACACCGCCCGTGATTCGGGCCTGATGGTCGATGCGCCAGCTGAACAGACAGAAGAAATCCCGCCGACCCAGAGCGATCTGCCGGTGGTGCCTGGTGCAACCAGCGATGTGCCGGTGGTGCCCCAGAGCAATGCCCCTGCATCCGATGTTCCGGCAGTGGAAACCCCTGCAGCTCCTGCGCAAGGCGATGCAGCAAAGGAGCCCGCCAAGCCCGAGTGAGGCTGGCGACAACAAGTTATGCCGAAGTGGTGGAATTGGTAGACACGCTATCTTGAGGGGGTAGTGGCGCAAGCCGTGCCGGTTCAAGTCCGGCCTTCGGCACCATCTTTGAACAGTATCCGGTTGTCCGGATACTGTTTTTTTATGCATGCAATAGAGTTATTATTTATTGATGTTTATCAATAACTTAAGAAAAACAACAAATTTGACCTGAAAGGCTCCCTGAAATAAACTAGCGGCTGGTGTACGACAAGTAGAATAATTCCAGGGGGCTGCTTCCAAGTGTTGGAAAACTATCTGCCAATTCTGATATTCATCGTCATCGGCCTGTTTGTCGGCATTGCCGCCATGGGCGCTGGTTTCATTCTTTCCCCCCGCAATCCGGATGAAGAGAAAGGCTCCCGCTATGAATGTGGGTTCGAAGCCTTTGAAGACGCGCGCATGAAGTTCGACGTGCGTTTTTACCTGGTGGCTATCCTGTTCATCCTGTTCGACCTGGAGATCGCCTTCTTCTTTCCCTGGGCGGTGGTGCTGGACCAGATCGGCCCCACGGGGTTCTGGGCCATGATGATCTTCCTGGGCATCCTGGTGGTTGGTTTCATCTACGAGTGGAAGAAAGGAGCGCTGGAATGGGAATAGAAGGCGTATTCGAGGAAGGTTTCGTCACCACCTCGCTGGATACCGTCATCAACTGGGCGCGCACCGGCTCCATGTGGCCTATGACCTTTGGCTTGGCCTGCTGCGCCGTGGAAATGATGCAGGCCGGTGCCTCGCGCTATGACCTGGATCGTTTTGGCATCATCTTCCGTCCCAGTCCCCGGCAATCTGACGTGATGATTGTGGCCGGCACCCTGGTGAACAAGATGGCGCCGGCCCTGCGCAAGGTGTATGACCAGATGCCTGACCCCAAGTGGGTAATCTCCATGGGCTCCTGCGCCAACGGTGGTGGGTACTATCACTATTCTTATTCTGTGGTGCGGGGCTGTGACCGGGTGGTGCCTGTTGACGTCTATGTGCCCGGCTGTCCGCCCACAGCGGAAGCCCTGCTTTACGGTATCGTACAGCTGCAGAACAAGATCAAGCGCACCAGCACCATTGCGCGCACCAAGCCTGTCGAGGAAAACGCATGAGCCTGGAAGATCGCCTGGACGATCTGGAAGAAGCCTTCGAGGATTACCTGGAGGAAGATTATCCCGATTGCAAGTGGACCCGCGCCCTGGGCGAGATGACGCTCACCGTGCCCCGGGAGCAGCTACTGCCAGTCATGGAGATCCTGCGCAGCAACAGCAACCTGAGTTTCGAACAGTGTATTGACGTATGCGGCGTGGACTACGCCGCCTACGGCCACTCGGAATGGAATGCCGAAAATGCCCCCAACACCGGCTTCAGTCGGGGCGCAGAGCGGGAGCTGGTCACGGAGTTCGAGGCCGAGAGCCGCTTTGCCGTGGTCTATCACCTCTTGTCCCTGTCGCACAATGTCCGCTTGCGGGTGAAGGTGTTCCTGGATGCGGACTATCCCGTGGTGGACTCGGTTACCGGCATCTGGACCAGCGCCAACTGGTTTGAGCGCGAAGCCTTCGACCTGTTCGGCATCCTGTTCACCGGGCATCCGGATCTGCGCCGCATTCTCACGGATTACGGTTTCATCGGCCATCCCTTCCGCAAGGATTTTCCCCTGGTGGGGCAGGTGGAGATGCGCTATGACGAGGACAAGGGCAGGGTGGTGTACGAACCTGTCACCATAGAACAGCGCGCCCTGGTGCCGCGGGTGGTGCGCCACGACTACCGCTACGAAGAAGGCTGCGCCGTGGTGAAAGAGGAAGAGCAGGAGCAGGCCGATGGCTGAGATCCGTAACTATACCCTGAACTTCGGCCCCCAGCATCCCGCCGCCCATGGCGTGCTGCGTCTGGTGCTGGAAATGGATGGCGAGGTTATAGAGCGTGCTGATCCCCACGTGGGGCTGTTGCACCGGGGTACGGAAAAGCTGGCCGAGCACAAGCCTTTCAATCACTCCATTCCCTACATGGACCGTCTCGATTACGTGTCCATGATGTGCAACGAGCATGGTTACGTGGGCGCTATAGAGAAACTGCTGGGTATCGAAGTGCCCGAGCGCGCCCAGTATATCCGGGTCATGTTCGATGAGATCACTCGCATCCTCAACCATCTCATGTGGCTGGGAGCCCACGCCCTGGACGTCGGCGCCATGACCGTGTTCCTGTACGCCTTCCGTGAAAGGGAGGATCTCATGGACTGCTATGAGGCCGTATCCGGCGCGCGCATGCATGCGGCGTACTACCGGGTGGGGGGTGTCTATCGCGATCTGCCGGATCAGATGCCGCGCTATACCAAAGATCACCTGCGCCGCGAGAAAGACGTCAAGTACCGCAACCGTGCCCGGGAAGGTTCATTGCTGGATTTCATCGAGGACTTCACCGAGCGTTTCCCCGGTTACATCGACGAGTATGAAACTCTACTCACGGACAATCGCATCTGGAAACAGCGCCTGGTGGGCATTGGCGTGGTCACCCCCGAGCGGGCGCGCCAGCTGGGCTTCACCGGCCCCATGATCCGCGGTTCCGGCATTGCCTGGGACCTGCGCAAGAAACAGCCCTATGCCGCCTACGACAAGGTGGATTTCGATATTCCCGTGGGCAGCAACGGCGATTCCTACGACCGCTATCTGGTGCGCGTGGAGGAAATGCGCCAGTCCAACCGCATCATCAAACAGTGCGTGGACTGGCTGAAGAACAATTCCGGCCCGGTGATGGTGGGAGACCCCAAGGTGGCGCCGCCGCCGCGGGAGAAAATGAAGGATGACATGGAAGCCCTGATCCATCATTTCAAGCTGTTCACTGAAGGCTATACGGTGCCCGAGGGCGAAGCCTACTTCGCCGTGGAAGCGCCCAAGGGCGAGTTTGGCTGCTACATCATTTCCGATGGGGCCAACAAGCCGTACCGACTGAAAATCCGCGCCCCCGGTTTCGCCCACATGGCGGCCATGGACGAAATGACCCGGGGCCATATGCTGGCAGACGTGGTGGCCGTGATCGGCACCATGGACGTTGTTTTTGGGGAGATCGACCGCTGATGAGTCTTCGTTGTGAGCCATGGGCCCGTACCGACAAGCGGGAAGACAAGGAAAACCTGTTTTCTCCCGAGATACGCGCCGAGATCGACCAGTGGGTCGCCAAGTATCCTGATGAGTGGAAACAGTCCGCTGTCATGGCTGCCCTGCGCATCGTGCAGGACGATAACGGCGGCTACCTGACCGAGGAACTCATGGACAGGGTGGCAGATTACCTGGATATGCCGCGCATCGCCGTCTATGAAGTGGCCACCTTCTATTCCATGTATGAGCTCAGTGAGGTGGGCCAGCACAAGATCTGTGTGTGCACCAACGTGTCCTGCATGATCTGTGGTTCCGAGAACATCGTTGAACACCTGGAGAAACGCCTGGGTATCAAGCTGGGGGAAACCACCGAAGACGGGAAATTCACCTTGAAAGAAGTGGAATGCCTGGGGGCCTGTGGCGGTGCGCCCATGTTCCAGATCGGCAAGCAGTACTACGAAAACCTGACCCCGGAACTGGTGGATTCCATTCTCGACAGCCTGGAGCAAGACAATGGCGAATGAAGTCTGCCTGCGCACATTGCACCTGGACCGTCCCTGGCTGCTCTCCAGCTATGAATCCGAGGGCGGCTATGAAGCCCTGCGCAAGATTCTCACGGAAAAGATTTCCCAGGAAACCATCATCGAGACGGTGAAGACCTCGGGGCTGCGCGGCCGGGGCGGGGCCGGTTTTCCCACGGGCCTGAAGTGGAGCTTCATCAACCGCAGCGCCCCCGGCGAGAAATACATCGTGTGCAACTCGGACGAGGGCGAGCCGGGCACCTTCAAGGACCGTGACATCCTGCGCTACAACCCTCACGCCCTCATCGAAGGCATGATTATCGCCGGTTACGCCATCGGCGGCACGGCGGGCTACAACTACATCCGCGGCGAGTTCTGGGAGCCATACGAGCGCTTCGAGGCCGCCCTGCAGGAGGCCCGGGACGCGGGGCTGCTGGGAGAGAATATCCTCGGCTCCGGCTTCAGTTTCGACATTCACGCGCACCTGGGCGGGGGCGCCTACGTCTGTGGCGAGGAAACCGCTTTGCTGGAATCCATCGAGGGCAAGAAGGGTCAGCCGCGCTTCAAGCCGCCGTTTCCGGCCATGTTCGGCCTCTACGGACGGCCCACCATCATCAATAATACCGAATCCCTGGCCTCCATTCCGGACATCATCCGCCAGGGCGGCGAGTGGTTCCGAGACCTGGGGGTGGAGAACTCCGGCGGCTCCAAGCTGTTTTCCATCTCCGGTAATATCAACAATCCCGGGGTGTTCGAGATTCCCATGGGCACGCCTTTCTCCGAACTGCTGGAAATGGCCGGCGGCATGAAGGACGGCTATAAGCTCAAGGCAGTGATTCCCGGCGGTTCTTCCGCGCCGGTGATTCCAGGTGAGCAGATGATGGAACTGACCATGGATTATGACAGCATCGCCAAAGCCGGTTCCATGCTGGGTTCCGGGGCGGTGATCATCATCGATGACCGGCAGTGCATGGTGAAGCTGCTGGATCGCATCTCCTATTTCTACTATGAGGAATCCTGCGGCCAGTGCACCCCCTGCCGGGAGGGCACGGGCTGGATGCACCGCGTCATACACCGCATTGAAAACGGCCAGGGCCGGCCCGAGGACATGGATCTGCTGGACGATGTCACCCAGCGTATCATGGGCCGCACCATCTGCGCCCTGGGCGATGCGGCGGCCATGCCCGTGGCGGCCTTCATCAAGCATTACCGGGAAGAATTCCAGTACCACATCGATCACAAGAAGTGCATGGTAGGGGGGCGCTAGCAGCATGTCCGATCAGCAGACCATTACCATCGAAGTCGATGGCAAGAAGCTAGAAGCCACCCCGGGGCAGATGCTCATCGAGGTGACGGACGCCGCGGGCATCACCGTGCCGCGCTTCTGTTACCACAAAAAGCTCTCCGTGGCGGCCAACTGCCGCATGTGCCTGGTGGAAGTGGAGAACGCGCCCAAGCCCCTGCCGGCCTGCGCCACTCCCGTGGCTGACGGCATGAAAGCCTGGACCTGTTCGCCCCTGGCGCGCCAGGCCCAGAAGGGCACCATGGAGTTCCTGCTCATCAACCATCCCCTGGACTGTCCCATCTGCGATCAGGGCGGGGAGTGCGAGCTGCAGGACGTGGCCATGGGCTTTGGCGGCGGCCTGTCCCGCTTCGTGGAAGGCAAACGGGCAGTGAAGAGTGAAGACATCGGTCCTCTTATTGCCACGGACATGACCCGCTGCATTCACTGCACCCGATGTGTGCGTTTTGGTGATGAAATCGCCGGGGTGCGGGAAATGGGCGCCACGGGGCGGGGCGAACACATGAAGATCGGCGTCTATGTGGAACATGCCGTGGCTTCCGAACTGTCCGGCAATATCATCGACCTCTGTCCCGTGGGAGCCCTGACCTCCAAGCCTTTCCGCTACCAGGCCCGCGCCTGGGAGCTGACCACCCATGACAGTATCGCCGCCCATGACGGCGTGGGTTCCAACATCCATGTCCACGTGCGCAATCATCAGGTGATGCGCGTGGTGCCGAAGGACAATGAAGCGGTGAACGAAACCTGGTTGTCCGACCGGGATCGTTTCAGTTACCAGGCCCTGTACAGCGAAGACCGTCTGGAAAAACCCCTGATGCGCAAGAATGGCGGGCTGGCGCCTGTTGAATGGCAGGAAGCCTTGCTGGAGGCAGCCACGGTTCTTAAGGGCGCCGATGCAGATCGTCTGGGCGCCCTGGCATCTCCCAGCGCCACTTTGGAAGAGCTGCACCTGCTGCGCCGCCTTCTCGCAGGCCTGGGCTCGAACAACATGGATACCCGTTTGGGGCAGGGTGACTTCCGCAGCGCGGATCCTGCGGTTCCCTGGCTGGGTCAGAAATTCGCAGAGGTGGAGAACAATCAGGCGGTGCTTCTGATTGGTTCCTGGCTGCGCAAGGATCAACCCCTCCTGAATCACCGGGTGCGTAAGGCAGCCCTGGCGGGGGGCAAGGTCATGGCCATCAACCCCCTGGACTATGACTTCAATTTCACCCTGGACAGCAAGGTGGTATGCGCGCCTTCCGCCATGGCGCAAGCTCTTGCCGGCGTGGCGGCCGCCCTGGGTGCAGACACCTGTGGCCTGCCGGCGGAGGCGGTCAGCCAGCAGAAGGCCATGGCCGCCAACCTGAAAAATGCGGAGCAGGGCCTGGTACTTTTGGGCAGTGTTGCCCAATCCCATCCTGATTTCTGCCTGTTGCGCCGCCTGGCGGCCAACATTGCCGAAGCGGCGGGCGTGAGCCTTGGTTTCGTGGGCGATGGCGCCAACAGCACCGGTGCCGCCATGCTGGCGGCAAGGGCGGAAACCGGGCTTTCTGTAGAAGGCATGTTGGAACAGGGCCTGGATGCCTGCCTTCTGCTCAATGTGGAACCCGAGTATGACAGCGCCCATCCCCAGGCCATGAATGCGCTGTTGGGAAAGGCGAAAGTCGTTGCCCTGGTCACGCATCTCAGCCCCTGGCTGGAAGCACAGGCAGACATCGTCCTGCCCATTGCTGCGTTTCTGGAAACCGCCGGCAGCCTGGTCAATATCCAGGGGGATATCCAGTCCTTCAATGGTACGGCCCGTCCTGTGGGCGAAGCGCGTCCGGCCTGGAAAGTATTGCGGGTGCTGGGCAACCTGGCGGATATCGAGGGTTTCGATTACGAGAGCGTGACGGATGTGCTGGATGAGGTGATGAAGGTCCTTACTGACGTGCATCCCGACAACCAGATGCCCCAGGCGGATGCACCTGAAGCCCGGTTGGCGGACAGCGATCTGCAGCGCATCGGCGGCACTCCTCTTTATCACACAGACATGCTGGTGCGGCGGGCTCAGGCGCTGCAGCACACGCCGGATGCCTGGAAGGCCTGTCTGTTGGTGAATCCTGAGCTGGCCCAGGCACTGGGTCTGGAGGACGGCGACTCCGTGGTGCTCCGCCAGGATTCGGGGGAATTGACCCTGCCCCTGGGAGTGGATGAACGGGTGCCCGGCAACTGCGTGTGGATGCCCACCGGGGTGCCTGGCAGCGAGCTGCTGGGCAAAGGCTTCGGCGCGGTTTCACTGGAGAAGGCGTGATGGATTTTCTCATTGGAATCTATGAATGGCTGCCGGTCTGGATCCAGAGCATTCTGAGGATCGTGGTCATCATGGCCCCCCTGATGGTGCTGGTGGCCTACTACACGTATGCCGAACGTAAGATCATCGGTTACATGCAAATACGCCTGGGACCTAACCGGGTAGGGCCGAAAGGCTGGCTGCAGCCCATTGCCGATGCTTTCAAACTGATGTTCAAGGAAATCGTCCTGCCCACTCACGCGGACAAGACCCTGTTCCTCATCGCGCCCCTGCTGAGCATCGGTCCGGCTCTGGCGGCCTGGGCGGTATTCCCCTTTGACACGGGCCTGGTGCTGTCCAATATCAACGCGGGCTTGCTCTATCTGCTGGCCATGACCTCCATCGGCGTGTATGGCGTGATCATCGCCGGCTGGGCCTCCAACTCCAAATACGCCTTCCTGGGCGCCATACGTTCCGCGGCTCAGATCGTCTCCTACGAAATCGCCATGGGCTTTGCCCTGGTGGGGGTACTGGTGGCGGCGGGCAGCCTGAATCTGGGGCAGATCGTGGAAGGTCAGTCCGGCGGCTTCTGGCATTGGTATTGGCTGCCTCTATTGCCCTTGTTCGTGATCTATTTCATTTCCGGCGTGGCCGAGACCAACCGTTCGCCTTTCGATGTGGCGGAAGGGGAGTCCGAGATCGTGGCGGGATTCCACGTGGATTATTCCGGCATGGCCTTCGCCGTGTTCTTCCTTGCGGAATACGCCAACATGATCCTCATCTCCGCTCTCACGGCGCTGATGTTCCTGGGGGGCTGGCTGTCACCCTTCCAGGGAACCTTCATGGAGTCCTGGTTCGCCTGGGTGCCGGGCATCGTCTGGCTGGTGGCCAAAACCTTTGTCTTCATGTTCCTGTTCCTGTGGTTCAGGGCCACTTTCCCCCGCTACCGCTATGACCAGATCATGCGCCTGGGCTGGAAGGTGTTCATTCCTATCACCATTGTCTGGATCATCGTGGCGGGCGCCATGCAGGTCTATGACATCGGTCCCTGGTACCAGTGAGGAGGAGCTGAAACATGAAAACCGTGATTCACTACATCCGCTCCCTGTTCCTGCTGGAACTGTTCAAGGGCATGAGCGTCACCGGACGTTATCTGTTCCGCAAGAAGTTCACCCTGAACTATCCCGAGGAGAAGGCGCCTGTGTCGCCGCGCTTCCGCGGCCTGCATGCCCAGCGCCGCTATCCCAATGGCGAAGAACGCTGCATCGCCTGCAAACTGTGTGAAGCCGTATGTCCGGCTAATGCCATCACCATCGAGGCGGCGCCCCGGGAGGACGGTTCGCGGCGCACCACGCGCTACGATATCGATTTGTTCAAGTGCATCTTCTGCGGTTTCTGCGAGGAATCCTGTCCCGTGGACGCCATCGTGGAGACGCGTTTGTACGAGTACCACTTCGAAGATACGGACAAGGCGGCGGGCAATTACATCATGACCAAGGAGAAACTCCTGGCCATGGGCGACAAGTACGAGGCGCAGCTGGCCGAAGACCGTGCGGCCCAGGCGAAATACCGGTGACAGAGACATGAGCTTCGAGAAATTCCTGTTCTACATGTTTGCCATCATCCTGCTGGGTGCGGCGGTGATGGTGGTGACCCGGCGCAACCCGGTGCATTCGGCTCTGTTTCTGGTGCTGGTATTCTTCAACATGGCGGGCATCTGGATTCTTGCCGAGGCGGAGTTCCTGGCCATCGCCCTGGTGCTGGTGTATGTGGGCGCGGTGATGGTGCTGTTCCTGTTCGTGATCATGATGCTGGATATCGATCTGGCCACGGTGCGCGCCGGTTTCGTGCGGCATCTTCCCCTTGGCGTCCTGGTGGGCGCTGTGATGTTCCTGGAAATGGCTCTGGTGCTGGGCCCCAAGCATTTCGGCTTGGCCAGGTATGCGGCGCCGGAAGCCGCGCCCGCGGATTACAACAATACGGCTGAACTGGGCCTGTCCCTGTTCACCCAGCATTTGTATGCCCTGGAGATTGCGGCGGTGATTCTGCTGGTGGCCATGATTGCCGCCATCAGCCTGACCCTGCGCAAGCGTCCCCAGACCAAACGCCAGAACATCACTGAGCAGCACATGGTGAAGAAGAAGGATCGCCTGAAGATCGTCAAGATGGCGGCGGAGGATAAACGCTGATGATTTCCCTGTCTGAATATCTGCTTCTCGGCGCCCTGCTGTTCGTCATCAGCGTGGCGGGGATTTTCATCAACCGCAAGAATCTCATCGTGCTGCTCATGTGCATCGAACTGATGCTGCTGGCGGTGAACATCAACTTCGTGGCCTTCTCCCATTTCCTGGGCGATGTGACGGGGCAGGTGTTCGTGTTCTTCATTCTCACCGTAGCGGCGGCGGAGGCGGCTATTGGCCTGGCCATTCTTATCGTCCTGTTCCGTAATCGCAGAACCATCGATGTCGAAGACCTCGACAGCCTGAAGGGGTAGCGCCATGCCTGATATCGATATGAAAACCCTGTATCTGGCCCTGGTGCTGGCGCCCCTGGCAGGCTCCATCGTGGCTGGCCTGTTCCGCAACCAGATCGGCAAAGCCGGGGCGCACTGGGCGGCGATTCTGGGTGTAGGCCTCTCTTTCGTTCTGTCCGCTTATGTGTTCTGGCTGCATGCCTTCCAGGGCGCGCCGGAGTTCAACGAGAACATCTATACCTGGATGGTGGTGGATGGCCTGCAACTGCACGTGGGTTTCCTGGTGGACAATCTCACTGCCATGATGATTGTTGTGGTGACTTTCGTCTCCCTCATGGTGCATATCTACACCATCGGCTACATGGCCCATGAAGAAGGCTATCAGCGTTTCTTCAGCTATATCGCTCTGTTCACTTTCTCCATGCTCATGCTGGTCATGGCGAACAACTTCCTGCAGCTGTTCTTCGGCTGGGAGGCGGTGGGGCTGGTGTCTTACCTGCTCATCGGTTTCTACTTCAAGAAGGAGTCGGCCATCTTCGCCAACATGAAGGCCTTCCTGGTGAACCGGGTAGGGGACTTCGGCTTCATCCTGGGCATCGCCGCCGTGGCCATGTACTTCGGAAGCCTGGATTATGCCCAGGTGTTTGATGCCGCGCCGGGCAAGGCGGGTGAAACCGTGAACATCCTGGGAGGCAGCCAGTGGTCCCTGATGACCGTGATCTGCATCCTGTTGTTCATCGGCGCCATGGGCAAGTCTGCGCAAATGCCTCTGCATGTGTGGCTGCCGGATTCCATGGAAGGCCCCACGCCTATTTCCGCTCTGATCCACGCCGCCACCATGGTCACCGCGGGTATCTTCATGGTGGCGCGCATGTCACCTCTGTATGAGCTGTCCGAGACAGCCTTGAGTTTTGTGCTGGTCATTGGCGCCACTACGGCTTTCTTCATGGGTGTGATCGGTATCGTGCAAAATGACATCAAGCGGGTCATCGCCTATTCCACCCTGTCCCAGCTGGGTTACATGGTGGCGGCCCTGGGGGCTTCCGCTTATGCAGCAGGCCTGTTCCATCTCATGACACACGCCTTCTTCAAGGCCCTGCTGTTCCTGGCGGCGGGTTCCGTGATCATCGGCATGCACCATGATCAGGATATCCGCAATATGGGCGGCGTGCGCAAGTACATGAAGATCACCTGGATCACCTTCCTGTTGGGCACCCTGGCGCTCATCGGGTTCCCGGGCTTTTCTGGCTTCTTCTCCAAAGACGCCATCATCGAAGCGGTGGGGGAAGCCCAGATCGCCGGTTCCGGCTATGCCCACTGGCTGTTGGTGGCGGGCGTATTCGTCACAGCCCTGTATTCCTTCCGCCTGTATTTCATCGTTTTTCATGGCAAGGGGCCTCGCGATGAACACGCAAAAGAACACATCAAGGAGTCGCCTGCTGTTGTCACCGTACCTCTGATGCTGTTGGCGATTCCCTCGGTCATCATCGGCTGGATGGCCATCGAACCCATGCTGTTCGGTGATTATTTCAAGGGTGTGCTGCATGTGGCCTCTGCTCACGATACGCTGGGTGAGCTCGGCGAGCACTATCACAATCAGATGGGATTCATTTCCCACGGAGTGATGGCGCTACCGTTCTGGCTGGCCATGGGCGGCTTGGCAGTGGCTTTCTATGTGTACATGCTCAAGCCGGAAATAGCCCGCAACCTAGCGATTCGTTTCGACTGGCTGTACGGCCTGCTGGTGCGCAAGTACGGCTTCGACGAGTTCTTCCAGGCGGTGTTCGCCAAAGGCAGCCTGCTGCTGGGCAAGGGGTTGTGGGTCGTTGGAGACCGCACGCTCATCGATGGTATTGCCGTGAACGGTTCGGCGCGCTCCGTGGGTGTGCTGGCCCAGACCCTGCGCTGGTTGCAGAGCGGTTACCTGTATCACTATGCCATTGCCATGATCCTGGGCCTGTTGGGCCTGGTGTACTGGTTCGTGATTCGTTGATAAGGATTGGATAAAAGATAATGACTGCAGATTGGCCAATTTTGAGTGTGATTATCTGGTTGCCTGTCCTGGGTGGCCTGCTGGTCCTGTTCAGCGGAGACAAGGCGCCCAATACCAGCCGCTGGCTGGCCCTGGCGGTGGCGGTGCTGACTTTCCTGCTCAGCATTCCTTTGTGGACAGGGTTTGATGCTTCCACTGCCGCCATGCAGTACCAGGAAAACCTTCCCTGGATCGAGTCTTTCAACGTGAACTATCACCTGGGCGTGGACGGTATATCCATGCCGTTGATCCTGCTCACTACTTTCATCACCATCCTGGTGGTCATCGCCGGCTGGCAGGTGATCCAGTACAAGCCCTCCCAGTACATGGCGGCTTTCCTTATCATGGAAGGGGTCATGGTGGGGGTATTCTCGGCTCTGGACGCTATGCTGTTCTATGTGTTCTGGGAGGCCATGCTCATCCCCATGTTCCTCATCATCGGCATCTGGGGCGGGCCGAACCGGGTGTACGCCACCATCAAGTTCTTTCTTTATACTTTCCTCGGTTCGGTGTTCATGCTGGTGGCCCTGGTGTACATGTACTTCCAGTCGGGCAGTATGGAGATCCTGGGCTTCCATAACCTGAAGCTGGGCCTGACGGAACAGATCCTCATCTTCCTGGCCTTCCTCGCGGCCTTTGCCGTGAAGGTGCCCATGTGGCCGGTGCACACCTGGCTGCCGGATGCCCATGTGGAAGCCCCCACCGGCGGTTCCGTGATCTTGGCGGCCATCATGCTCAAGATCGGCGGTTATGGCTTCCTGCGTTTCAGCCTGCCCATTACGCCGGATGCCAGTCATCACCTGGACTGGCTGATCATCGCCATGTCTCTCATTGCCGTGGTGTACATCGGCTTCGTAGCCCTGGCGCAGAAGGACATGAAGAAGCTCATTGCCTATTCGTCCATTGCCCATATGGGCTTCGTCACTCTGGGTTTCTTCATTGTGTTCATGATTGCCGCCAATCCTGAAGTGCAAAGCGGCGGTATCCTGGGCGTACAGGGCGGCATGGTGCAGATGGTGTCCCATGGCTTTATCTCTGCTGCCATGTTCCTGTGCGTGGGTGTGCTCTACGACCGCATGCACAGCCGCGAGATTGCCGACTATGGCGGCGTGGTGAACACCATGCCCTGGTTCGCGGCCTTCATGGTGTTTTTCGCCATGGCCAATGCCGGTTTGCCCGGCACCTCCGGGTTCGTGGGGGAATTCATGGTCATCCTGGCCAGCTTCCGGGCAGATTTCTGGTTTGCTTTCCTGGCTGCCACCACCCTTATCATTGGGGCGGCCTATACCCTGTGGATGGTGAAACGGGTCATTTTTGGCGATGTGGCCAATGACCGCGTAGCGGCGCTACAGGATGTGAACAAGCGGGAAGTGCTGGTGCTGGGCTCCCTGACGCTGGCCGTTCTCGCCCTGGGCCTGTGGCCCGAGCCTCTGGTGAAAGTCATGGACGCCTCTATCACCAACCTGGTCAATCATATTGCCGTATCCAAACTCTAAGGTCCCCAGCTGATGGAATACAACGCATCCACATTGCTCCCCCTGGCGCCGGAAATCGTGCTGCTGTCGGCTATTGCCGTGATCCTGATCGTTGACCTGTTCCTGGATCAGGCCAAGCGTTTCTTTACATACGGTCTCTCCATCGCCGCTCTGGTGATGACCATTGCTGCGGTCATGGCTAGTGGCAGCGAGCATAGCCAGACCCTCATGTATGGCGCCTATGTACGCGATGCCATGAGCGATGTACTCAAGATATCCCTGCTCAGTGTCGGTATCTTTGCTTTTATCTATTCACGTGCCTACCTCATGGAGCGGGGCCTGTTCCGGGGCGAGTTCTATACCCTGGGCATGCTTGCCATCCTGGGTATGATGATCATGGTATCTGCCGGAGGCTTTCTCAGTCTGTACCTGGGACTTGAGCTGTTGGCTCTGAGCCTGTATGCCCTAGTGGCCTTCGATGGAAAGTCCAAGGCAGGCTCTGAAGCTGCCATGAAATATTTTGTCCTGGGGGCGCTGGCGTCCGGCATGTTGCTCTATGGCATCTCCATGATCTACGGTGGCACCGGCATGCTGGATTTTGCCGGCGTGGCAAAAGCCATTGCCAGCGGTGAGACGGACAAGACTGTTCTCACCTTCGGCCTGGTGTTCGTTCTCATCGGTATCTCCTTCAAGTTCGGTGCGGTGCCTTTTCACATGTGGGCGCCGGATGTCTACCAGGGCGCCCCTGTTGTGGTCACTGCTTTTCTGGGCAGCGTACCCAAGATCGCGGCCTTTGCCATGGCTATGCGCATTCTGTCCCAGGGCCTGGGAGGGCTGGGTCCTGATATGGGCTGGCAGGGCTGGCAAGGTATGCTGGTGATTCTGGCGGTGCTGTCCGTGGCCCTGGGTAATGTGGTCGCCCTGGTTCAGGACAATATCAAGCGCATGTTGGCTTACTCCACCATCTCTCATGTGGGGTTCATCTTTATGGGTCTGCTCGCCGGGGCGGGCAAAGGTTATACCTCGGCCATGTTTTACACCATCGTCTATGCGCTGACTGCTGTGGGTGCTTTCGGTCTGCTGGCCATTCTCAGCCGTAAAGGCGTGGAGGCTGAAAACATTCATGATCTCAAGGGGCTGAACAAGCGCAGTCCCTGGCTGGCGGCCATGATGATGCTGATGATGTTCTCCATGGCTGGCGTGCCCCCCACGGTGGGTTTCTTCGCCAAGCTGTTCGTCCTGGATGCCCTGATCAATGCCCAGATGCTGTGGCTGGCTCTGGTGGCAGTGGCATTTTCCGTGATTGGCGCCTTCTACTACCTGCGGGTAGTCAAAGCCATGTATTTCGACAAGCCCATATCTCAGGCTCCCATCCTCGCAGGTGCGGATGCCAGGATTGCCATATCTGTTAACGGGCTGGCCATGCTTTACTACGGTATTTTCCCTGCTTCTTTGCTGACCTTGTGTCAGGCGGCCATACAGTCACTGTAAGCCAAAACAGGTTCACTAATGAGAGAGGGATGCCACTACGGTTGCATCCCTCTTTTTCATTTGAGAGGCTATGAGACACATTTGTATCAGATGGACATGGGGTGGCACATGGCACAGGATTTCACCAGGCTGAAAAGAAACAGGCATGTTATGCCGGAATACATACGGCAGGCTCTAGAGCAAAATGGAGTAGCTTCCGACTATGCGAAACGCCCTGCCTATCAGCAGAATGATTACATCGGATGGATCGAAAGAGCCAAAAGACAGCAAACTAGAGAAAAACGTCTTCAGCAAATGATCGATGAATTAAAAAAAGGTGGGGTTTACATGAACATGAAGCATCCAGCTTCCGATAGGGCTTAACATAACGGGGTCTGAGTCAAATCATCCTAAGGATTCATATCCTGTGATGCATCACCTTGATTTGACTCCGACCCCTCACTATCATTTTCGGGCTAGTTGTCCAAGCGGTTCAGTTCAACCCGCCGGTTTTTGGCCATGCCTTCCGGTGTATCATTGCTGGCGATGGGACGCTCTTCGCCATAACCCCGGGCGATGAGGTTGTCGGCTTTGACGCCATGCTCCACAAGGTACTTCATAACGGATACTGCGCGGCGTTCGCTCAGCTTCTTGTTGTAGGCATCATCGCCACGACTGTCCGTATGGCCGGAAACTTCCAGTTTGACTTCCGGATGTGCTTTCAGGGTATTGACCACGCGATCCAGGATGGCGACGGAATCATCGGTGAGCTTGTCGGAATTCGTGTGGAAGTTGACGCCGCGCAGGATCATGGCATCACTGTCCTGGCAGCCAAAGGCATTGACCTTTGCTCCGGCCGGGGTGTTAGCGCACAGGTCTGAAAGATTGTCCACGCCGTCCTTGTCACTGTCGTTGCTGACTACTGCAGCTTTATTAGGTGTCTCTTGTTTCTGTGCGGGAGGAGCGGCAAACAGGGGCAATACCGGGGTGTCCCACCAGGAATTGTTCAACCCGTTATAGCCATTGCCATAACCCCGGCCTGACATGTTGCCGTTAAAGCCGAAGCTCATATCACTGTTGCCATCCATCAAACCGTCCATCGGACCCCAGCTGCTGCTGTTGTTCCAGGGCATATAGTTGCGGCCATAAGGGGCGCCCCAGGTTGGAGCGGGATAGTAGGGGTAAGGACCATAGCCGGGAACAGGTGCCGGGTACTGTGGGTTGTTCATGGCGGGTGCCTGGGGGATGCGGGGGGCAGTGGTCTGGTTTTGCGCAGGGTGAGATGCCTGTGCTTGCGGGTGCATCCAGGCGGGCGGCTGGCCCATGGGACGATACTGGCGATTGCGTCTTTCTGTTACCCAGGCTGGTGGTGTCGGTGCATGGTGCATCGCGCTGCTGCCTGGCTGGCAGTCCTGTTGCGCAAGTACCGGGGTTGAGAATACGGCGGGGCCGGAAGCAAAAAGGATGGTGGTGATTGCCTTGTTCAGGATTTTCATTGAATAGTGTCCTCCGCAGGATAATTCCATTTTTCAGATCTCTCCTTGAACAACAGCCAGAAGTTTCTGACGCAACAGGAGAAAGATCCGGTTTCGTTGCCGACACAAACTGCGGTTCAGGCAAAACTATCAGAACATTAGCATATGCTAATGTAAAGCTCAACCGATCGTTCAGGATGGGTTCAGGCGGGCTGTAGCAGTATCTTCTACAAGGAATCCTGTCTGTTGGCATAATGTAGGTAGTTCCGGAGGTTCAGGATGGATTCAGGAAATCCATAGCAGGTTGCTCTTATGAATATTCACATCAAGCCTTGTCTGATCTTGCTGCTGGCGGGATTGTGCCTGTGGTCATTGTCTGCCGTTGCAGGAGGAAAGGATCACGAAAGAAGAGACCACCATCACTATAAGGCCGAATCCGCCATGAGAAAAAAGGCGTTTCACCGGGGCATCAGCCTGGATGAAGCCGTGAATCGGGCGCGGGAGGCGACCCGTGGACGTGTTCTGTCGGTTCAGGAGCTGGATTCGGAGTACCGGGTGCGCCTGCTCACGCCGGACGGGGTGGTGAAACGCTTGCGTATCGATCCCGTAACCGGCGAAATCCTACGCTAGCTGTCGTCGCATCATGCATTTGCTTTTAATCGAAGACGACACCCCGCTCCTGGAGCAGCTTGCTCGTCAGCTCGAAGCCAGGGGCTATGCGGTGGCAAAGGCTGGTGATGGTACTGAAGGCCTGTACCTGGGAAGAGAACTGCCGGTGGACATTGCCATCATTGATTTGGGGCTGCCTGATATTTCCGGCATGGAGATTATCCGTAACCTGCGCAGAGAGGGGCTGGATTTTCCTATTCTCATTCTTACGGCCCGGGGGCGTTGGGAAGAGAAGGTGGAGGGTCTGGAAGCGGGCGCGGATGACTATCTGGTCAAACCCTTCCAATTTGAAGAACTGCTGGCGCGGCTGAATGCGCTGTTACGCCGCAGCGGTGGCTGGGCCAGCCCAGTGTTGTCGTTTCACCCCCTGGAGCTGGATACCATGGCACAGCAGGTGCGGGTGGACGGCCAGCCCGTGGAACTGACTGCCTATGAATACCGTGTACTTGAATACCTGGCGCTGCATGCCGGAAAAGTGATTTCCAAGAGCGAACTGACCGAGCACATATATGATCAGGATTATGACCGGGACAGCAATGTGCTGGAAGTGTTGCTCAGCAGGCTGCGCCGCAAACTGGATCCTGAAGGCAGCATCAGGCCCATAGAGACGCTACGGGGTCGGGGTTACCGTTTCAACTTGCAGAAAACCGGAACCTCATGAATTCCATCCATGCCCGCCTTCTGGTTGCTGCTACCCTGGTGTTGGCGGGTTTCCTGCTTGCTGCGGGGGTGGCTCTGGAGCAGGGCTTTCGTGCCGGGCTGGAGGATGCCCTGAAGGACAAACTGCAGTCGGTGATCTATGGCCTGCTGGCAGCGGCGGACGTGGATGAGAAAGGACGTATGGTGCTGCCGGATACCCTGGCGGAACCGCGTTTTGCCAGTCCTGATTCCGGTCTCTATGCCTGGGTGCTCACGGAGCAGGGAAAGCTCTTCTGGCGTTCACCCTCTTCTTTGGGAAAGGCGCTTCCTGACACTGTTGTTATGGCGCCAGGAGAGGTGTCGTTTTCCCGCTCTGGAGATCTGTTTGTTTTTACCCAGGGCATTGGATGGGAGGATGACAAGGGAAACACCCGGCGCTATACCTATCAGGTTGCCGAAGATGGCGCGGCATTTGAAGAGCAGATGCGGGTATTTCGTGTAAGCCTCTGGTCCTGGCTGGTGGGAATGGCGCTGGTGCTGCTGTTGATTCAGGGATTGATACTGCGCTGGGGGCTGCGCCCGCTGCGTGCTGTGGAGCGGGATCTGGAGGACATACGGGAAGGACTGCGTTCCCGTCTGGAAGGCAGGTATCCCCGGGAGCTCCAGGGCCTGGTCTCCAGCCTCAACAGCCTGATGGAGCATTCCCTCGCGGTGCAGGAGCGCTACCGCACCAGCCTGGATGACCTGGCTCATAGCCTGAAAACGCCTATGGCCTATCTCAAGACCGTGATCCAGGACCCGGCAGTCTCCTGTGAGCAGTTGCGTGGTATCGCGGATGAGCAGCTGCAGCGCCTGGATCACATCGTTCAGCATCAACTGCGCCGAGCGGCTGTCTCCGCCCGGTCCACCCTGGTGGCGCCTGTTGCGGTTGCCCCTGTGATCGACCGGTTGCTGACCACCCTGGAAAAAATCTACGCTGAGAAGCATATGCAGGTGGAGCGGCAACTGGCCCCCGGCGCGACGTTTCGCGGGGACGAATCGGACTTCATGGAAATGCTCGGCAACCTTATGGAAAATGCCTTCAAGTACGGGAGCAGCCAGGTGAGGGTCACTGTGGAGGACCGTGATGGTTTGCGCCTCACCATCGAGGATGATGGACCGGGCATTGCTCCTGAGATCTGGCCCCAGGTATTACGCAGGGGGCGAAGGGCGGATGAGGCCAATACCGGTCAGGGTATTGGCCTTACCGTATCCCGGGAAATCATCAGGCTCTATGGTGGCGCCCTGGAAGCCGGAAGATCAGCCCTCGGGGGGTTGAAGCTGACCGTTGTTTTTGTACAAGGGTAAAGCCACTCGCTGAAAGGACGCAGCTGCATCAATGGCGATTGTCGTAGCGAATCCCCCGCCGGGTTTCCTCGATAGCGGCGCGCACATGCCTGAGAGCCGCTACGCGGTGACCGCCCTTGTCGTGGCTGGCATTCTCCAGAGCGCGTTCTGCCACCAGCAGGGCATCCAGCGCCTTTTCCATGGCCGGTTGGTATTCAGCTGAGCTGAGGCTGGCGCAACCCATGAGTAGCACGGTGCTGGCAACAGCAAGCTTTTTCTGCATAGTCTTGAACATAGGAATCTCCTGTTTTTGTCTGGTGTACTGATACAACGGTTTGTGGGGAGAAGCGTTGACAGGAACAAAGGATGCCAATGCTTACAGGGCATTGTTGTCACTAAAATTGACGGAGATCAGAGGTATTGAAAATTCATGGCAGTGGGCAGCTGAAATTCAAGAGTAAGCAATGGAAATGGGGATTTTCCGTTGCTAGAATGCCGGCCTTTCTCACGGTCGGATCGCTAAAATTGAGAAGACAAAAACATACTATTGTTTCAAGGCTAATTCTTTCATGCCTGCTGTTGGCTTTACCCTTCAGCGCTATGGCACTATCCATGAGCGATGCTATCAGTAGAGCAGGTCAGCAGCGTATGCTCAGTCAGCGTATGGTCAAGGACTATGCCCTGGTGGGGCAGGGGAAAATGCTCAGTGCGGTGAAAGAGATGGATGGGACCATCAAGCAGTTCGACAAGAACCTGCAGGAGCTGAAAGGTTTTGTGAAAACCAAGGAGGAAAAAAAGGTTTTGGGGAAGATCGACCGACTGTGGTTTGCCTACAATCTGTTGGTTCAGACTAAGCCAAATCCCCGTCAGGCGCCTCAGGTCAATGCCATTGCAGACAAGATGCTGGGATTCTCCGATCAGCTCACCCATTTATTGGAGCAGCGTGCGGGTACCAGCAAGGGGCGGCTCATCAACATAGCGGATCGCCAGCGCATGTTGTCACAGCGTATTGCAAAGTATTATGTCTTCAAGGCCTGGGGGCTGGACAACAAGGAATACAGCCAGGAATATGACAAGGCAGTTCAGGAATTCACCGATGCCCTGAATACGCTGAAGAAAGCGCCGGAGAATACTTCCGATATAGATGGTGCCCTTGCAAAGGTTGAAAAGGACTGGAACACCTTCAAGATCAGCTTCCGCCTCAATGGTGGCCGTTTTATTCCGTCTCTGGTGACCCGCTCACTGGACAAGATACTGGGACAGATGGACTACATCACGGCCCTGTACATGGGTATTTACTGACCTAGCCAGAACATTTCCCCCGGTCGCGGGAAAAATATTCCAGCTTACTGTATTTCATGGATAATTTTGGAATTTTAGCAAAGTGCAAAATGTTACCAGGCATGGCTGAACGCGCCCGCGCACAGGTCTCGCCGCCCATCTGCGGTATTTGCTCAATCATCAATAGCTTGGGCTATTGATTCAATCGCAAATCCGCACCTGAATGCCGATCCCGGCGCGATCATCGCGTTGCCGGGTGAAATGTTTGGGCCAGCCTGGCCGCCTGCTGTTTCATTAGCTCCACCAGGGCATAGATGCCGAAGTGGCGGTTGGGGGAAAGGTGTTCATCCAGCTTCAGCCGGCGGAAGAATTCGTCCACGTCCAGGTTCTGGATCTCTTCCGCGGTTTTGCCGTCCAGCAGCTGGATGAGCAGGGCCAGTACCCCCTTGATGATGCTGGTGTCGCAATCGCCATGGAAGTGAATGCGCCTGGGGTCGGTTTCATCCTGGTAGGCACTGACCCATACCTGGCTCATGCAGCCCTTGACCTTGTTTTCATCAGTCTTCAGATCCTCGGGCATGGGAGGCAACTTTTCCCCCAGTTCCACCAGATACTGATAACGCTGATCCCAGTCTCCGAGAATTTCGAAGATATCGACAATTTCATCCAGGCTCATGCTCATACGGCAAAAGATTCCCCACAGCCACAGGTGTCGGTCACATTGGGGTTGTGGAACTCGAAACCTTCATTGAGCAGATTGTTCTTCACGAAATCCACCACCAGGCCATCGATGCGGGGCAGGCTTTCGTTGTCCACCACGATTTTCACTCCGTGGCTTTCGAATACCTGGTCGTTGTCGCCCAGGGTGTCAGCATAGTCAACCACGTAGGCAAATCCTGTACAGCCTGCCTGTTTGGTGCCCAGGCGCAGGCCGATGGCATCTGTTTGTTCCGCCAGCATCTTTTTCACGTGGGTGGCGGCCTTTTCTGTCAGTTCTATACTCATACTACTGCTCCTGTCTGTGTGGGTGACCATGGCCAGGATCCGGTTCTTCAAAGGAGTCCCAGCTGCAACTGCGCCTCCTCGGTCATGCGCTCCTGGCTCCAGGGAGGATCCCAGACCAGCTCAACGCTGGCGTCACTAATGCCTTCTACGGACTTTGCTGCCTGCTCCACTTTCCCGGGCAGGATGCCCGCCACGGGGCAGGCGGGGGCCGTGAGGGTCATGCGGATGGCGGCCTTGCCTTCATTGTCCACATGGATGTCGTAGATCAGTCCAAGGTCATAGATGTTGACCGGGATTTCCGGGTCATAGATGTTTTTCAATGCACCGATGATCGCTGACTTCAGCTGCTCTTTGTTGCTCATATCCGTTCCAGGGCCTGGCGCATTCTGTCAGTGGCCTGCTCCCTAAGGGAAGGCAGGTGCAGGTGATCAATGATCTCCCCTGCATATCCTTCACATAACATATGTACGGCCTGTTTCTTTTCAATACCCCGGGTGCGCAGGTAAAAGAGCTGCTGGGGATCGAGCTGGCCCACAGTGGTTCCATGGCTGCACTTTACGTCATCGGCATAGATCTCCAGCTGAGGCTTGGTGTCCACCTCGGCGTCCCGGGTCAGCAGCAGATTGTCGTTGGTCAGCTGGGCATCCGTACCCTGTGCAATCTGTTCCACCAGGATGCGTCCGTCGAATACCGCGCGTCCTTTGCCGTGCAACAGGCCTTTGAACTGTTCCCGGCTTTGGCAGGCGGGGCGGTCATGATGCACATCCAGGTGGAAATCGCTGAGTTGTCCGTCACCGACCAAGTATAGCCCCCGCAGGTCACAGCGGGCATCGGTTGCCCTGAACCCTGTTTTGTATTCGGTTCGCGCCCAATGGGCGCCAAAGGACAGGGTAATGCCGTGATAATAGCTGCCGCTGTCCTGTTCCAGATACAGTTGACTCAGATGCCAGGCCGTACTGGCTTCATCCTGTACACGGTAGTGGGAAAGCCTGGATCCGGCGTCCAGTTGAAGTTCGGTGATGCCGTTGTGGAAATAGCCCCTGCCTTGGCCGGGAAGGTAATGTTCCACCAGGGTCAGGCTGGCCTGTTTTCCCACCAGAATCAGGTTGCGCGGCTGGGCCAGCTGGGGGGTGTCTGCTGCGCTGTTCAGGTAAAAGACTTCCACCGGGTCTTGCAGCACCAGGCCATCCGGTATTTCCAGGAACAGGCCGTCATTCAATAATGCCGTATTCAGGGCGGTAAAAAGATTTTCCCCGGCATTGGCCAGCTGGCCAAGCTGCTTCCTGACCGAATCCTGATCCAAGTGTTCGCGCAGGCTGCCAATCCGGATTTCCGGGGGCAGGCCATCTGTATGGGACAGGCTTTCACTGTACCAGCCGTCGACGAATACCAGCTTGTAAGGGCTGATGCCCGCCGGGACAACCTGCCCGCTTATATCCGGCGCCTGCACCACGGGGGTGAAAGAAGCTTTGAGCAGGGTTTCCACGCGGCTGTAGCGCCAGGTCTCAAGTTTGCGCCGGGGCTGGGGTAGGGTGGCGGCCTGATCGCTGGCCTGCCGGCGCAGAGCCTGCACCCAGTCTACCGGAGCCGGCATGCTGTCCCGGGAAAGGAGATCCAGCACCCAGTTGCTGCCTGATGCGTTCATGCTGCGTCCTCCTCCAGCACCCAGGCGTAGCCTTTTTCTTCCAGTGCCAGGGCCAGTTCCTTGCCTCCGGAGCGGATGATGCGGCCGTCCGCCAGCACATGGACGAAATCCGGCTCGATGTAGTCCAGCAGGCGCTGGTAATGGGTGATCATGATGATAGAGCGTTCCGGGCTGCGCAGCAGGTTCACGCCTTCGGCCACAATGCGCAGGGCGTCGATATCCAGGCCTGAATCTGTTTCGTCCAGAATGGCCAGCTTGGGTTCCAGCATAGCCATCTGCAGAATCTCATTGCGCTTTTTTTCGCCCCCGGAAAAACCGGCATTGACACTGCGCTTGAGCAGCTTGTCGTCCAGCTCGACCGTGGCGGCTTTTTCCCGCACCAGCTTCATGAAGGCCACAGCATCCAGCTCTTCTTCGCCCCTTGCCTTGCGTATGGCATTGAGAGACTCGCGCAGGAAATTCATGTTGTTCACGCCCGGCAGCTCCACGGGATACTGCATGGCAAGAAAAATACCGGCCCAGGCCCGTTCTTCCGGACTCATGTCCAGCAGGTTTCGGCCTTCAAACAATATCTCGCCTGCCGTGACTTCATAGCCTTCGCGTCCCGCCAGTACATAGGACAGAGTGCTTTTCCCCGAACCGTTGGGTCCCATGATGGCGTGAACCTCTCCTCTACCGATTTCAAGGTTCAGGCCTTTGAGGATTTCCTTGCCATCCACATTGACATGCAGGTTGTTGATGCTGAGCATTATATTGTCACTCCAATATGCTGAAATTTAGAATGTAGGCCGGACTTGAGTCCAGCGACTGCCAGGTTCTCGCAGCAATCCCGCCTCTGTCGGGCCCAAGCCCGACCTACAGGCGTTGCTCGTCTGTTTCTGTACATCATCCAACGGCTCCCTCCAGGGTGATGTTTAGCAGCTTGCGTGCTTCCACGGCAAACTCCATGGGCAATTCATTGAAGACTTCCTTGCAGAAGCCGTTGACGATCATGGAAACGGCGTCTTCTTCTTTCAGGCCACGCTGGCGGCAATAGAAAAGTTGATCCTCGCTGATCTTGGAGGTGGTGGCCTCGTGCTCTACTTTAGCCGAGGGGTTGCGCACTTCGATGTAGGGGAAGGTATGGGCACCGCACTGGTCGCCAATGAGCAGGGAGTCACACTGGGTGTGGTTGCGCGCATTCTCTGCTTTGATGCCCATGCGCACCAGACCCCGGTAGGCATTCTGGCCATGAGCGGCTGAAATGCCTTTGGAAACGATGGTGCTGTGGGTGTTCTTCCCCATGTGGTACATCTTGGTGCCGGTGTCTGCCTGTTGGTGGCCCCGGGTCACGGCTACGGAATAGAATTCACCTACGGAATCATCCCCGCGCAGGATGCAGCTGGGGTACTTCCAGGTGATGGCGGAACCAGTTTCCACCTGGGTCCAGGAAATGTGCGAACGATCACCTCGGCAGTCCCCGCGCTTGGTGACGAAGTTGTAAATGCCGCCGACGCCGTTTTCATCTCCGGGATACCAGTTCTGCACCGTGGAGTACTTGATCTTTGCATCTTCCATGGCGATGAGTTCCACCACGGCCGCGTGGAGCTGGTTTTCATCCCGCATGGGCGCAGTGCAGCCTTCCAGGTAACTGACGAAACTGCCCTTGTCTGCAACGATGAGGGTACGCTCGAACTGGCCGGTTTTGGCTTCATTGATACGGAAATAGGTCGATAGTTCCATGGGGCAGCTTACCCCTTCGGGAATATATACGAAGGTGCCGTCACTGAATACGGCGGCATTGAGGGCCGCGAAGTAGTTGTCCGTGTGAGGCACCACGGAACCTAAATGTTCCCTGACGAGTTCAGGGTGCTCATGGACGGCTTCCGATATGGAGCAGAATATCACCCCTACGTCAGCCAGTTGCTGGCGGAAGGTGGTGGCCACGGAAACACTGTCGAAGACCGCGTCCACCGCCACACCGGCCAGAGCCTTCTGTTCCTCCAGGGGAATGCCCAGTTTTTCATAGGTAGCCAGTAGTTCCGGATCCACTTCATCCAGGCTCTGCGGGCCGTCACTGGCTTTTTTTGGGGCGGAAAAGTAGGAAATGGCCTGGAAATCAATGGGATCATAGCGTAAATGTGCCCAATCAGGTTCTTCCATCTCCAGCCAGTGATGATAGGCTTTGAGACGGTAGTCCAGCATCCACTCCGGTTCGTTCTTCTTCGCGGAAATGAAGCGTATGGTATCCTCGTCCAGGCCCGGTGGCAGGGTGTCCGACGCCACGTTGGAAACGAAACCATGCTCGTAACCGGCTTTCACCAAGTCATTGACCTCATCCTGTTGCGCTTTCATGTTTTTTCCATCGCCTGATAATAGTTGAGTAATTTACTATGTTATTATAGTGGGCGCTTGGGCGATGAAATTCAATACCTGTTTTTGTAATGCTTTTATGTGGAGGAAAAGGTGAAAGCACCTCATATCAAGTCGGCTATTCCCCGTCGCCGTTACGAGATCGACAACTTCTCTGTGGTAGTGCTGGGTGATATTCAGAGCAATGACCCAGTGAACTACAAATACATCATGGCTTTTGTGGATGTCTCGGAAACGCAACCGCTCATGTACATCACCTCAGAGGAGAATCCGCCCAATCAGCGCGACCATGGACGCTACCGAGTGCGGGTGATCTATGGGGATGATGAACGGGACATGGGATCCGACGAATTTCCCGGTGACCTTGAGCAGTTTACCGAGTATGGCATCCAGCTGGGTGGTCGTCTGCTACAGCTTATAGAGGAAGAGCCCATACGGTTGTTGTGATCTGCGCTGTCAGAGTACGAGGCAACCGGTTTTCCAGCCATTGTTCAGGGATCTTCTATACTTGGCTGTATATCCGGTGCAATGCGAGCATCAGGGAATGTTGGCAAGTCTGGGAGAGATTTTCTGCAACGATATCCTTGCATCGGAGACTGTAATTCTCACTCAAGGAGGTATTCAGGTGGAGATGGGAGCCGATAGCACGCACTTTTCTGCGGTAGAAGAGTTCTTACAGTGTGCGTCGCGCTGCATGGGTATCGATGTTCTGTTGCAGTATATGCTGGATATTCTAAAAAAACATGATCTGGCTCGTCAGGTCATGATAGTCCTAGCGAATGGTTCTGAGCCCGACTCCCGTCTTTGGGTGGGACATGGCCTGGAACAACCCGTACTGAAAGACCTTTTGGAAAAGACATCTTCGTTCATGAACAGCAACTCGGGCAATGTCTTTTCCTTTCCTGGGGCACTGGATAAGGTATTCATTCATACGGAAGGGGAACAAGGGATAAGAATAGGCCTGTTTGCGGTCTTTCCCGGGGAGAGCAGTGGGGAAAAGCCGTTCTGGGAACGTTCGCTACGGGTGCTGGTGAGTATTCTTGGCATGGCGGTGACCCGGATGCAGCCCCGTGCGGAAGAGTTTGAACGGCTGCAGTATATTGTTCAGATCAAACAGCAGTGGGAAGCTACCGTTGACAATTTGCCTGACCTGATCTGCCTGCTCGATGAGCAAGGCAGAGTTGTTCGCACCAACCGGACCCTGGAGCGGTGGGGGCTTGGAAGTGTCCTCACCGTGAGGGGAAAGAGTATTCACGAGGTATTGCATCCAGGATGCAATGATCCTGGATGTGTCCTGCAGGATCAATGGAATGAGATCTGGCGGGCTTCAGACAGGTCCAGGTTCGAAATCTGCGAGTTCTTTGATCACCATGGCCAGCGGGATCTGCGCTTGTCTGTCAGGCGTAGCGATTGCGATAAACGCTCCCCTGATGAATTCGAATACTATTCCGTGTTGATCGCGGAAGATGTCAGTGAACAGAAATGGGAGGAACATCTGGTCACGGATTACAGTGAGGAACTCTATCGCCAACTGCAGATGCAGGCTTCGGAACTGGTCTCCATGAGCGGTGATCTGAATGGTGAGAGATTGCACCAGAAGCGCATGAAGAAGATTCTGAAGAAATCTGAAGAAATGCGAAAAACATTGTCCGCCAGATTGCTGACGGCGCAGGAAGAAGAGCGCAAGCGCATTGCCGCGGAACTGCATGACGGCATCGGGCAAAGCATCAGTGCCGCCAAATTCCGTCTGGAGCAGGTGTTGATGCGTATGGGTCAGACAGAAGCGCCCCCCGCCATTGAGGAGTTGCAGAATACCGTGGATCATCTCCATCATACGGTGGAAGATCTACGGCGTATGTCCATGGGCTTGCGTCCTTCCATGCTCGATGACCTGGGTCTGCTGCCCACCCTTCGCTGGTTGTGCCGGGAATACCAGGCGAGTTTTGCTCACATCAAACTGGATACAGATTTTGATATCGATGAAACAACGCTGTCGAAGGATCAGATAAACATGATCTTCCGTATCGTTCAGGAAGGCATGAACAATGCTTCCAAACATGCGTTTGCCAACAGGCTGATGGTACGTCTGATTGCCAAAGCAGGGGAGACCACACTTGAAATCGAGGATGATGGCCTGGGATTTGACTTGAAAAGTGAAAAAATTGGAGAAGGTTTTGGTCTGAGCAGCATGCGTGAGCGTGCCATGCTGACGGGAGGCAGCATGACCATAGATTCCATGCCTGGAAAGGGAACCCGGCTCAGGGTTGCCTGGAAAAAAACGAATGAACTCTGAAGCTCATGACAGGGTCAGCTCATCAATCCGTTTTCTATGGCATAAGTGGTGAGCGCAGAAGCATTGTGCAGATCCAGTTTTTTCATGAGATTGGAACGGTGCTTCTCAATAGTTTTCACGCTCAGTGACAGACTGTCTGCAATGTCCCGGTTCTTGTTGCCTTCAGCAATCAGTTTGATGACCTGTCGCTCCCGATGGGTGAGTATATCCCAGGAGTAGTGAGAATCAGAATCCCCGACAGATGTCTTGCCGAGAAAACCGGCAACGACCCGGTTGCATATGCCCGGGCTGAGAAAAATCTTGCCTTTGACCACACTGTAGATAGCGTTCAGCAGTTCCTGATGGCTGTCATCTTTGAGTACATAGCCATCTGCCTTGGCATTGAGGGTGGCGCAGACATACTCGTCTGACTTGTGTACGGTCAGGGCGATAATCCTGATGTCGGGGTGACGTTTCTTGATCAGGCTGATCGCTTCTGTGCCATTGATATGGGGCATGGACAGATCCATCAGGACCACCTGGGGTTGCAGTTCCCGGATCTTCAGTACGGCTTCCTTGCCATCCTCTGCTTCTCCAACGATTTCCAAATGATCGTCTGCCGAAAGCAATGCCTTGAGGCCTTCACGCAGGATGGTATGGTCTTCTGCAATAAACACTTTTATTGGTGTCATCGGTTCCCCCCATATGAGATGTCTCTGTGTCGTCAATCAGTATTCTGGCAAGAGAGCCTTCGCCTCGGTGTTTTTATGCTTTGTCCGTGGCTATTGATTTTCAGTATAGAACATATCTGCACCCATGTTGTAACTATGGGAAATGGACTACATTAACGCCAGGTTAAATATGGGGTGTTTTGCCTACAGCCTTCCTCGTGAATTGCTAGTATTCTTAGGAAGAACAGCAGATTGGCACGCAGGACGAAGCATGCGGTTTCGGGGTGCTGCCTGCAGTGACGCATGGATTGCCCTGTGAGTTTCCTTGTAGAGGATGGGGACAATACTGCTAATTTTGTCAAGGTACCGGAATATGCTCAGTCAGTCATCAGGCAGCGTTTTTACTGCGCTCATCGTTGAAGACAATGCGGAATTCAGTGCAGTTCTCAGTAGCATGTTGCAGGAAAACTTTCCCAAAATACAGATTGAATCCGTGCTGGATGGAGAGCGCGCAGAAGAAAAAGTCGCGGTATGTGAACCGGATGTCATACTCATGGACGTCCGTTTACCCGGTATCAATGGTATTGCGCTTACCCGAAATCTGAAACAACGCGGTGTGGAATCCCGTATCCTCGTACTATCCACCTATGATCTGGAGGAGTATCGACATGCAGCCATTATCAACGGGGCGGAATGTTTCCTTTGCAAGGGCGACCCTTTTTTTACTGAATCTGTGCTGTCCCGTGTCAAACAAGCCTGCCTTTCTTGATTAAGCATTCCTCTGCTTGCTGAGAACCCCAACAGGTTCTTTCAATCTTTCTGCATGAATCCACACAACCACAGCTGCTCATCAAACCATTCCTGATTCCCTCTGAGTGCTGGTCGTAGTAGTCCGGCACCGCCATGGCCATTCTTACCACCCTTTTCTGCCTATACAGGATTTTTCCCCTGTAAATGGGGGTTGTACCTACCTGTATTCAGCCCGTGATTTCCTACGCTTATACACAGGATGAAGCGACCTAGTCGTGAACATGGTTGACCAGGGAAAGGATGCATCTATACCAGAAAGGGGTATTTACCTTTATTGGAACAGGAAGATATGTCTGGCTGAAAACACTGCCACTTGAGGTGTCAGAACCTGCCAATGGTATGTGTGAAACGGTCACACTGAACCTGCAGTTGCAGTGCTTTTGTACTGAACACGCTGCATGATGGTGAGGGAGCAGAAATGAAGAAATATATGATTCCGTTGACAAGGGGTACAGGTAGAACACGCAAGGCCCCCAAGGTGGCTGTGTTGCTGGGAGCACTGGTAATGTTTGTGGTGCAATCAGCCTGGGCTCTGAATATTACCGTCATAGGGGTTGATAACTCGGTTTCCCCACCAACTGAAACAGTTGTTGATGCCTACCGCTGGGTAGTAGAAGAAGATCAGACTTATCATGTGCAACTGGATCCTTCCGGAGAAGTCAGTCGGGGGGCAGGGGGTATTCCTGTAATCGATCCCAATTGGCCTCAAGGCGACACTCTGTCGGTGAGCATGCACCAAAGTTACGTTCCTGTCGTCGCCAAAGGTTGCGTCAATATGCCGGCGAATACGGTCTGCAATGATGTTCCCTTCCTGCAGGAAACCAACAAGCACTATTTCGTAACGGTTCTGCCCCTGGATGGGTATGCCATGGGCGGAGCGCAGATTGCGCCCAACCAGAACAATGTCGTTGTGTATGTCAACAAGATGCCGCTCCCCACCGCGCAGATTACTGTGCTGGTACATGAGGATACGGCGCCTATCAATGCTGCGTGGAGCCAGAATGAGAGGGGCCTGGAAGGTTTCAGGATAGTTCTGGAAGACGGTGGCGGCCGTTATGGTATATCCGCCGGAGTTCAGACCAAGGATGCTTTTAACAATCCTCTGGGCACGACTTACCTGAATCCATGCCCTCCAGGCACTACCCAGTACGATGCTGCCTGTATTGACCGTCTGGGTAGCAGCAACCTGTATACGGACAAAGATGGGTTGCTCACTATTAAGAATCTTGCTCCCGGCAAATACGGCATTATCGTGGTGCCCCCCAATGCCAGGCAGGTACTCGACAGCAACGGTGATCCTATTCCTGGTGAATATGAGAGTGATGACTGGGTGCAGACCACGACCATAGAAGGAAAAAAGGTTATCGATGCCTGGGTAAAGAATGCTGAGCCGCCTTTCTTTGCTGAGTTTGGCCCTCCCGGGCCTCATGTCACCATTAGCTTTGTCCCTGCAGGGCCGAACAAACCTTTGGTTGACAATCAGGTGCTAACGGGGGGCGCATCCATCAGTGGACAAGTATTGAACCTTCACCTCTCACGCCCCCCGGAAACACCGTTCCATGCTGGCGCACCCTTCAGCCAAACGATTCCCTGGGTGGGTTTGAACCAGGGTGTGGCGGGTAAGGGTAAAGCCGTCTATGCGGCTCAGGCCAATGAAGATGGCAGTTTTGTGATTCCGAATGTACCGCCTGGAAATTATCAGCTGGTCATTTGGGACAAGGCCCTTGATCTTATCTTTGCCAGCCATGGAGTAACCGTCAATCCGGACATGAGCTGCAACCAGCTCATGGATTGCGCCTTTGGTGAGATTCCGGTGTTCCAGTGGTTCACTCGTATCGAGAACCATGTTTTCAATGATGCCAATGAAAACGGTTTCCGGGATGCAGGAGAAGGGCCGTTGCTGGAGCAGAATATCAATCTCCGCTGGCGTGATGGCAGTATCTATCAGTCGTTCCCTACGGATGCCGAAGGCTTTGTGCCCTTCGATGAAGTATTCCCGTTCTTCAGCTGGCTGGTGGCGGAAGTGGATTTTGCGCGCTTCAAGGCTACGGGTCTCACTGTCACCGTGGATGATGGTGGCGCCATCGATCCGGCTGATCCCTGGTCCTGGGGAGGGCAGCTCAATCCCCAGGTGCAAGGTAATCCTGTAGACCTGGACAGCTTTCTGGCAGGCGATCTGGATCCCAACGGCGTGCCGTATCCTGCCGGCAACTACCGTGTGGAGGTGGGATCGGTGCTTACTCAGGGATTCCTGGGATTCCTGGGCCAGACCACGGTCTTCGAATGGGGTAAAAAGGCCTATGGGCCGAATGAGAACGGTGGAATATCCGGGGTAGTCATGTATGCCGTGACCCGTGCGGAGGACCGACCGGAACTGGCGGCTGCTGAGCCCTGGGAGCCGGGGATACCCGGTGTAACGGTGAACCTCTACAGCCTGGGGCCGGACAATCTGCCCAATACGGCGGATGATGTGTTGCTGGATACCACGGTTACAGACAGCTGGGACGAGAATATTCCCAATACCTGTCAGTATGGCAGTGTAGGTGCTCCCTATGTATTCCGGGGAAACGCCATTGACTGCTATGACAATATGCGCAACTGGAATCAGGTGCGTCCGGGGGTATTCGACGGGGGATATGCTTTTGGTCCCCTGGTGGACTGCCCCATTGCCATTGGCTGCCCAGACTGGGTCATACCAACATCCGATCCTGCTGTTGGTTACATGAAGCCCGGCAACTATGTGGTGGAGGTGGTTGCTCCCGAAGGTTATGAAATTATCCGTTCCCAGGACAAGAATGTCGATTTCGGAGAAAACTATAGCAATGGCCCAGATCTTCCCGCGCCCTTGTGTGTAGGTAATGAATACAAGGTGCCTTCTGAGTTGTCGCTGTTCCCGGGGGTTCCTGCGCCTCTGGCCAATCAGGTTCTTCCCCTGTGTGACAAGAAGCTGGTGTCCGTAAGCCCCGGCGCCAATACTGCTGCAGACTTTTATCTGTTCACCGAGGTTCCTGTAGCGTCTCATATCATTGGTTTCATACTGGATGATCTGTCCAACGAATTTGATCCGGCTTCTCCCCAGTTTGGCGAGAAATATGCGCCTCCCTTCATGCCCGTTTCCATAAGGGACTGGACGGGAAGAGAGATTGCCAGAACCTATTCAGACGAGTTCGGTCGTTACAATGCCCTGGTACCTTCTACATTTACGGCCAACCTGGGCAAGCCCAGCGGCGTCTCTCCCAATATGCTGGTGGCCTGCATGAATGCCAAGCTCAAGGCGGATGGTACGGTCGATCCTTTGCACAATCCCCAGTACAGCCAGTTCTGTTACACGCTGCAGTACATGCCGGGAACCACGACCTATCTGGATACACCTGTCATTCCTGTTGCCGCTTTTACTGGTCCGGAACAAGCCCCATTGGATTGTGAACTGATTGAAGGCAGTCCAAGAATTTACAGCGTTAGCGTGGATGGGAATGGTGTTGGTGGTGGCCCCTGGGTGCCCGAGGATCTGGCGGCTGCGGGTACTGCCATAGTTTCTATTCAATCCATGGGAAACGTGTTAGTTCCCAATCCCGCTTATGACGGTATTGGTGGAACAGAACCAAAAACGATATCCAGGGATTATGGCTTCGGCAATGTACCGGGTACGGTCACCGTGGGTGGAGTGCCCCTGGTGGATGTGATCTGGAGCAACAGCAGCATTACCGGCAGGTTGCCGGCAGGCACCCAAACCGGACAACTCGTAGTGACTCGTGGCGACAACGGTAATGCTTCGACCACCGGTGTCACCTTGCAGGTGGGGTTGCGCCGTAGAGCCAACGTCATCACCGTCCAGCAGGGGCAGTCCATTCAGGATGCCATAGACGTGGCCCGCCGCAATGACCTGATACTGGTAGGACCCGGGGTGTACCCGGAAATGGTCATCATGTGGAAGCCGGTTCAGTTGCAGGGCTGGGGAGAAGGTTCGACTCATATCGATGCTCTGAAACGCACGGGCAGCCAGCTTCTGGCCTGGAGAGCCCGGGCCAGGGATCTGGTTGACAGTGGTGCAGTAAGCCTGGTGCCGGGACAGGGCACTGGAACCGGGGGTATCGAACCCGCACTGCTGTTTGCTGAAGAGGGTGCCGGTGTACTGGTACTGGCCACTCGCCGGGGCCGAAATGCCTTTGGACGCCGGAACAACCGGGGTGCCAGAATCGACGGGTTCACTATATCCGGTGCGGATACCGGGGGTGGTGTCGTAGTGAATGGCTATGCCAATTACCTGGAAATATCCAACAATCGTATTGTCAACAATACCGGTTTCTATGGTGGGGGTGTGCGTGTCGGTCATCCATTTGCCATTGAGAAACGCCGTAACAGAGAACGCCATACCGATGCCCACAACGGGTGGGTCAAGATTCGCTACAACCAGATACTTCAAAATGGTGGGCTGACAGGGGCTGGTGGTGGCATATCCATGTACACGGGTTCTGACGACTACGAGATTGCCCGGAACCTGGTGTGTGGCAACTTCACCAATTCGGATGGAGCCGGTATCGCCCACCAGGGGCGCAGTGAAGATGGCGTTATTGCCGATAACAGGATCCTGTTCAATGAGAACTTCAACCAGGGCAATACAGTCAATGGTGGTGGTGTACTGATATCCGGCGCGCCGGCCTTGGGATGCAAGAAAGCAAAGTGCCAGGGTAATGCCCGGTTGCGTCTTACGGAAGGCAGTGGATCGGTGACAGTGGTCAGAAACCTGATCCAGGGAAACGCTGCGGGAGCCGGTGACGGCGGTGGCATAAGGGTCTATCAGGCCAATGGCCAGGATCTGGTGAATTTCAAGCGGGGTGGGTTCACCCGGCCGAGGTTCTGGCACAGCGTATATCTGGAAAACAACATTATTGTCGACAATGTGGCAGCTCTTGCCGGCGCAGGGGTGTCTCTGCAGGACACGCTGAAAACACGGCTCAAGCACAACACTATCGCCAACAATGACAATGCATCCGTGGCGGGAGAGGCCTTTCCTCCCAACTCTCCGGATATGTCCGATGCCCAACCGGGAGCAGGGGTTGCGGCCAGAATTCACAGCCAGGATCTGATGGCATTCCTGCCCCCCAATGAACCGCTGTACTCAGATCCCATTATGGAAAACAACATCGTCTGGCAGAACCGGAAGTTCTTCTGGAAAAGCGTGTCACAGACCGTTTTTGGATTGTGTCCGGATATTGGCGGCAGTATTACTGGCTTGAACTGTGGCAGCAATCTGCCGGTGTATGACGATCTGGCGGTGCTGGGTGTAGCAGAAAGTCTTTACTGCAATGGCTGCCTGATAACGGGTGATCCAGATCCCCTGTTCGTGGCCGAGTATGTGAACGGTAACCGGCAATCAACCATATTCCTTCCGGAATCCAAAACGGCCATTCAGGCGCCTCCAGCCCTGGATGAGGGCGGGAACTTTATCCGCCTGCGCTATGGTCCGCTTTCCCAAACACTGCTGGATGGCATCACCCTTCGGGGAGACTATCACATTCAGCCAGCGTCTCCGGCAAGGGATGCAGGACAGAATGCCGGACTGGATGATGACTTTGACAGCCAGCAGCGGCCCCAGGGACCCGCGCCCGATATTGGGGCGGATGAGATATGGCCATGAACAGTGAAAGGGCATGCCAGATTGATTTCTCGGCAACTATAGCAAAGGAAAAGATACGAGGACGCAGACATGAGAAGTAAACGCATACCAAGGTTGGCGGCCATTGCAGCCCTGCTTGTGACCCAGGGCGTTAGCAAGATCTATGCAGATGTGCTGGTGCAGTGTCCTGGAGATGCCGATGGCGATGCCATTGTCGATAGTGCCGGCTCTGATGTGAAATGCATGCACCTGGGAGCAGGAGATGGTTACGCCACCATGGCGGATGGAACAACCAGCTACATCTTCGGTTTTTCGGATCTGACCGGATTGCCTACCAATACCCAGTCCGAGAAGGAAAATGCCCTGCAGGCAGGAATGGTAGCGTCGGAATGGCCGGCTCCCACCATCGAATTGCAGGAGGGTCAGGAATTCTATCTTACCCTCACCAACATCGGCATGATGATCCGGCCGGATCTGTTTGATCCGCACACAGTGCATTTCCACGGTTTTCCGGAAGCGGCCTATGTTTTTGACGGTGTACCGGATGCGTCCATCGCCATCAACATGGGGAGCAGCTTGAGCTACTACTACAAGCTCAATGATCCAGGCACATATATGTACCACTGCCATGTGGAGGCTACTGAACATATGCAGATGGGCATGCTGGGCAACCTCTATGTAAAACCCCTGCAGAACAAACTGCCGGATCTTACCGACCTGTCCGGATTCACGCACCACACAGGATACCAGTATGTGTATAACGATGGTGATGGCTCAACGTACTACGATGTCGAATATCCCATACAGATCGGTTCTTTCGACAGTGACTTTCACAATGCCAATGAAACCGTGCAACCCCTGCCTTTCGCTGACATGCAGGACAACTATCCCATGCTCAATGGAAGAGGTTATCCGGACACGGCTGATCCCAGAACCGATGATTTCCCCCCGACCCTGGGAAGTGGCGGTGGGCCGGGAAATCCCATAGTGCCTACCTCACAGCCCGTGAGTTCTCTGGTGACAGCCAATGCCGGCGAAACGGTACTGCTGCGCATATCCAACCTGAATATCACCCGGTTTTACACGCTGCAGACCCTGGGTGTGCCCATGCGTGTGGTGGGCAAGGATGCCAAGTTGTTGCGCGGCCCCACGGGGCTGGATCTTACTTACCAAACGAATTCCGTATATCTGGGGGGAGGAGAATCCTATGACGTGTTGCTGGATATTCCAGCTGATGCGGCAGGGGAGATCTATTACCTGTACACATCCAACCTGAACTATCTGGCCAATGATACTGAAGCATTTGGCGGGATGATGACTGAAATCCGAATCAACTGAAAAGGCAGTAGGGAGTGAGAATCATGGATAACAGCACTAGATATACCGGACTGATGGGCCTTGCATTGGCGCTGATGTTCAGTTTGCCATCAGCGCATGCGACTGTCGATGGAATTACCGGGCCAGTATTCAATCTTACTGCAAAAGTCGACAGCATCAGCACCGCTGATGGCGGCAGTCTGCTGATCTGGGGATACTCGGATGATGACAACAAAGCCGGATTCGGTACGCGGGCCCAGTACCCCGGACCTACGCTGATCGTAAACCAGGGGGATACGGTCACGATAAACCTGAAAAACAGCCTTTCTGTATCAGCTGGTACCGTTCCCCCGGTATCCATGATATTCCCCGGTCAACAGGTTACAGCGGCCTGTACAACATCCGGTACGGATGGCTGCCCTGACGGTTTGCTGACCATGGAAGCGGAAAATGACGGAGATGTGGTCAGCTACACTTTTGTGGCCTCACAGCCAGGCACCTATGCCTATTACAGTGGCACAGATCAGGCTCTACAGGTGGAAATGGGACTTACTGGCGCATTGATCGTACGCCCTTCAGTCAGTGGACAGGCCTACTCACATGCCGACTCCGCCTATGATTATGAGTACTTGTTTTTTGTCACTGAAATGGATCCACGTATCCACTATGCGGTGGCTGCCAGTGGCCCTGCAGCTACTGAGCTGGATGCCTTCTTCGACAACTACCGGCCAAACTACTGGTTTTTCAACGGGCGTACTGCGCCGGACAATTTCAATGAATCCTATATTAGCTGGTTGCCTACCCAGCCGTACAACTTGGTACCACGCATGCATCCGGGAGACAGGTTGCTGATGCGGGTGGTCAATGGTGGACGGGACACGCATCCCTTCCATCATCATGGAAACCATTCCAGAATTATTGCCCGGGACGGGAGAATGCTGTCCAGCGTGCCGGGTGTATCAGGAGCGGATATATCCACAAAGGTCTATACGATTCCCATGGTTCCCGGAGAAACCGTGGATGCCATCTTTGAATGGACAGGCAAGGGCCTGAACTGGGATATCTACGGTGGTACGGATGTAAATCTTCCCCATACCTGCAACGGCAAGCCAGTGGGTGTGGATCAGGACCCCGGAGCGCCCGAGTTCGATCCGGTTACCCGGGAATACTGCGCAGATCATGGAAAACCCTTTCCCGTGGTTCTCCCTGAACAGCTGGACCTGGGGTTTGGCGGATGGTGGGGGGGGAGCCCCTATCTAGGTCTTCCGGGATCCCTGCCGCCGGGTGAGGGAGGGCTGAATCCGAATGGTGCGTTCATCTACATGTGGCATTCCCACACTGAACGTGAACTGACCAACTACGACATTTTCCCGGGCGGCATGCTGACCATGCTGGTAATAGAGGCGCCTGGTGTGCCAATCGACTGAGCACAGGAGAAAAGACATGAATCCCAAGCCATGGAAAATACATCAGTTCAGTGTGGCGCTGCTGACCCTCAGTGTACTGCCTTCAACCGCTTTCAGCCTGGATCTCATGGCTACGGAATCATTGTGGAGTCCGCCCGATGGTGGCCAGCCGATTGTTATGTGGGGGTTTGCCGAGGATACCGGGGACTGTGCCACAGCACCACCTCTTTGGAATATTGGACCGCAACTGAATGCCGCGCCAGGAAGTACTCTGGTGGTGAACCTCAGAAACTGCCTCAAGGAAGGTGTTTCTCTGGTTATTCCGGGACAACGCACCAGTTTTACTCCTGTAGTCATAACCGATGACCAGGGCAGACAACGTGTGACTTCCTTTACTCATGAGGCGCCGCCCAATGGCGGGATGGCCACCTATACTTGGACCAATATCCGTCCTGGAACCTATTTGTATCAGAGTGGCAGTCATCCAGCCAAACAGGTACAGATGGGTCTGTATGGGGCCATGGTGTCAGGCACTTATCCGGGAGCCAGTGCCGAGGCCACACTGCTTTACAGTGAAATCGACCCCTTGTTGCACAATCCGCCTGCGCCCGCCACTCCCCGGGGTTACAAGCCGAGATACTTTCTGGTGAATGGTTCTGCCAGCCGACCGGCTTTGCCGGCCGGGGGAGTGGGTACGCCGACTCTGGTGAGGATGCTCAATGCCGGACTGGATTTTCACGTGCCGACCCTCAACAGCGCCTACTTCAGTATTGTGGCAGAAGATGGCAATCCCTATCCTTACCCGAAGATCCAGTATTCAGCCTTTCTGCCTGCTGGCAAGACCCTGGATGCCTTGTGGCAGCCTGATGCGGCCGGGCTGCATGTTATCTATGACCGGCAACTCAGCCCAGTAGCAGCATCACTGGGCGTGGACGTGCCAGTGGCCATTGCCGATGCCTATGTGGGGGATGAAGGAGTAACTGTCACCGTTGCTGCGCCTGGTGTATTGGGCAATGATGTTGGTGCAGGGTTGTCCGCCACTCTGGTTACAGGACCGCTCAATGGACAACTTGATGCAGCCGGTTTGATGCCGGATGGTTCCTTCAACTACATACCGGATGCGGGCTTCAATGGGATAGACAGTTTTGAATACCGCGCCTCTCCTGGAGGGAACACGGCGGTGGTGACCGTCTTGGTCCGTCCGGCCAATGCGGCACCGGTTGCGCTGGATGACAACTTTGCGTTCTACGACATACCTGATGCCACGCCGGTGGATGCGCCTGCCCCCGGTGTGCTGGCCAATGATACAGATGCGGACAGCATGCTGACAGTGGATACCACTCCGGTTGTACAGACCCAGCACGGAACTTTGGTGCTCAATGCCGATGGTTCTTTCCAGTACACCCCCACCCAGACGCCGGTTACCGACAGCTTCACCTATAGCGTAACGGATGGAAACAGCACGGCTCATGCACAAGTGTTCATTAAAGTGACACAACCCAATACAGCCCCGATGGCGGTAGATGACTACGCGATTGTGGCGATGAACCTGGGAGCCGTAGTAAATCTGGTTGACAATGATTCTGATGCGGAAAACAACCTGCGGGATCACAACGGCAATGTACAGGCCAGTCAGATCAGCATCACCACCGGCGGTACCAGCTTCAGAGGCGGTAGCGTAATACCCATGGTGAATGGTGCGATCTATACGCCTCCTCCAGGATTCAGTGGAATCGATTATTTCCGCTATCGGGTAACGGACAACCCCGACGATGATCTGAGCAATCCGCCAGCCGGCTTGACCTCCAATGAGGTGAATGTATGGATAAAGGTAAAATGAGGACGATACCTACATCGAAAATGGTGGCACATTCTTGTACCACGCGCAGGCTGTCGAAAAACCGTATTCTTCAACAGCCTGCTAGTAAGGTGGTGCTGGTGGCTTGCCTGGGTATGTGGATACTGACCACGGTTGCCGCTGAGGCGGGATTGCCGGAAACGGGTAAGAACAGGACGGTCAGCTTCAGTCTGCAGGATAAGAACGCGGGGGATCTGCTGGCGCAAAAATGGGGAATCCGCCTCTTGCCCCTGCGCAGTACGGCAGCAGGAAACATGCTGGATTTCCGCTACAGGGTGCTGGACGCACGCAAGTCTGCAGCGTTGTTCCGCCGGGAGACCAAGCCGTATCTTCTCCACCAGCGTAGTGGAAAAGTACTGGCCGTTCCCAACACCGCGAAAATCGGTCCTTTGCG
>JALWRH010000094.1 GCA_026994195.1 Sedimenticola sp.
TCTATGGCCCGCTGCATGGTATTCATGTCCACCATTTCACTGGCGAACCAGATCTTGAGCGCCTTGTCCGAGTCCCCGGCCAGGAGATTCCGGTACAGCTCTACCTGGTTCAGCAGCGCCCGGGAAGAACGCTGACGTCCCATGCCGGCCAACCAGGCTTTGCCGATCATGCCGGCAATGGACTCGTTGCGCTTGGCCATGCTCTCGAAAAATTCATCCGGGGTAAGATCAGCATGCACCAGATTGGGCAAATGGTAGTCCACGTCTTCCAGTTGCAGGCCCAGGCCCAGCACCTTGCGCATGCCACTTTGCAGGTTTCCGATAATGCTGTGGTTCTTTCCCCCACCCCGGGGAATACGAGTGCCTTTAGGAGCCACCAGTTCGTAGAGCACCACGTCGTACTGCCGGAACAAACCATTGATCTGCTGATAGTAATGGTGCTCCCCGATATGCACGGCACCGATGAGATCCACATACTCGATGTCGGGTCCACCCTTGCCCGGTACCATACGCACCACCGCGGTCTGAAGGGCCAGAGGCTCTCCCTGCTCGTCTTTCTTCAGGCGTGCGTACTTCAGCACCTGGTCATTGGCGGCAGACAGATCATGAAAAACCAGGGCCGGCTCCAGGCTGGGCAAAGCCTTTTCCGCAGTTGTTGTGTGAACCGAAGAGGAACTGCTCAGGGATTGCCCGGTGTTTGCCGGATGTTCGGCAAGAGCCGCAGAAGAAACCTTTCCCTTGGGAGAGCCGGCCTGCTGGGCGAAAGAAAAGCTGCCCGCCACCAGCAACAAAGCCAGAATCAGGCAGTGTGGCAGCCAAACCCCCGGCATCCTTCGCCTGCTTTTCATATCAGATATAACGCACTTCGAGGATCTCGAATTCGCGCATGCCGCCAGGCACCTGTATTTCCACTTCATCACCCTCAGACTTGCCGATCAGCGCCCGGGCAATGGGGGAAGTAACGGATATACGCCCGTGGCGAATGTCCGCCTCGTCCTCACCCACGATCTGGTAGCAATGTTCCTCATCCGTTTCCAGATCCAGCACATCCACGGTTGCACCGAACACCACCCGGCCACCGGCATTCACCGTGCTCACATCAATGATCTGGGCATTGGAAAGCTTGCCCTCGATATCCTTGATGCGCCCTTCGATGAAGCTTTGTTGCTCCCGGGCGGCATGGTACTCAGCATTCTCCTTGAGATCGCCATGGGCGCGGGCTTCGGCAATGGACGCAATCACCTTGGGCCGGGCCACAGTCTTGAGTTCATTCAGTTCCTGGCGCAGGGCTTCCGCGCCCCTCACAGTCATGGGTGTCTTGTTACTCATGGTCAGTATTCAATGCTCTCATGGTCTTGTTATGGCTCAACCAGCGTGCAGTTCCTGCAGGCTGGTGACAATGGGCTCATCCTTGTGCTGAATGGCCATGACGATGGCTTCACCCCCGGACATGGTGGTGGTGTAGCTGATCTTGTGTTGCAGGGCGGAACGGCGTATAGAGGCCGAATCCAGCATGGCCTGCTTGCCTTCAGTGGTATTGATGATCAAGTCAAAATCATCATTCTTGATCATGTCCACGATGTGGGGCCGCCCTTCCATGACCTTGTTCACCCGGGTGCAGTCCACGCCCGTGGACAACACGGCATCGCAAGTGCCGCCCGTGGCGTACAGCTCGAAACCCAGGTCCACGAGATCCTTGGCCACCAGTTTGATACGCTCCTTGTCGGCATCCCGCACAGACAGCAAAGCCTTGCCGCCAGTGGGCAGCTTGATACTGCCGCCCTCACTGGCCTTTCCATAGGCCTCACCAAAGGTGCGCCCCACGCCCATGACTTCACCGGTGGATTTCATCTCCGGTCCCAGGACCGTATCCACGCCTGGGAATTTGACGAAGGGGAACACCGCTTCCTTCACATAGAAGTGATCGGGAATGATCTCCCGGGTGGCACCTTGCTCTTCGAGGCTGCGGCCTGCCATACAGCGCGCGGCAATCTTTGCTAGGGGACGGCCGATGGCCTTGGAGACGAAAGGCACGGTGCGCGAAGCCCGCGGATTCACTTCCAGGATATAGATATCTTCACCCTTGATGGCGAACTGGGTGTTCATCAACCCCACTACTCCCAGCTCCAGGGCCATATCGCGGATGTGATGGCGCATGCGGTCCTGGATTTCCCGGCTCAGGGTATAGGGCGGCAGGGAACAGGCGGAATCGCCGGAATGCACCCCGGCCTCCTCGATGTGTTCCATGATGCCGCCAATGAGCACGTCGGTTCCGTCACAAATGGCGTCCACGTCCACTTCGATGGCATCGTTGAGAAAACGGTCCAGGAGCACCGGTGAGTCATTGGATACACTCACGGCTTCACGCATGTAGCGGCTCAGGTCATCTTCGTTGTAAACGATCTCCATGGCCCGTCCGCCCAGGACATAGGAAGGACGCACCACCAGGGGATATCCGATCTCTTCCGCCAGCGCCACCGCCGTATCCGGATCCGTGGCGGTACGGTTGGGGGGCTGCAATATACCCAGCTTCTCGATTATCTGCTGGAAGCGTTCGCGATCCTCCGCGGCATCGATGGAGTCCGGGCTGGTGCCTATGATAGGCGCGCCGGCCTTCTCCAGGTCCCTGGCCAGTTTCAGTGGCGTCTGCCCGCCATACTGAACGATCACGCCTGCTGGATTCTCCTTGTGGATGATCTCCAGCACGTCCTCCAGGGTCAGAGGCTCGAAATACAGCCGGTCGGAAGTGTCATAGTCCGTGGACACCGTCTCCGGATTGCAGTTGACCATGATGGTCTCGTAACCGTCCTCACGCATGGCGAAAGCTGCATGCACGCAGCAGTAGTCGAACTCGATGCCCTGGCCGATACGGTTGGGGCCACCGCCCAGAACCATGATCTTCTGCCGGTCCGTGGGCCGCGCTTCGCATTCCTCCTCGTAAGTGGAATACATATACGCAGTATTGGAGGCAAACTCTGCCGCGCAGGTATCCACGCGCTTGTACACCGGGCGTACGCCCAGCTTATAGCGCAATTTACGGATCTTGCTTTCCTTCTTACCCAGCAGATCCGCCAGGCGTTTGTCGGAGAAACCCTTGCGCTTGAGCTGGCGCATACGCTGCGCATCCAGCACATCCAGCCCTTCTTTCACCACCCGGGCCTCTTCAAGGATCAGGTCCTCAATCTGCACCAGGAACCAGGGGTCGATGCCCGTGGCCTGCTGAATCTCCTCCAGGCTCATGCCGTCGCGGAAGGCATCCGCCAGATACCAGAGGCGATCCGCCCGGGGCTGACGAATCTCCGCCAGGATGGTTTCCCGGGCGTTGCTGGCAGAAAGATCCACCAGGGGATCGAAACCCGACATGCCGGTTTCCAGGCCGCGCAATGCCTTCTGCAGGGATTCCTGCAAAGTCCGGCCAATAGCCATGACCTCACCCACGGATTTCATCTGGGTGGTGAGACGGTCATCCGCCTGGGGGAATTTCTCGAAGGCGAAACGGGGCACCTTGGTGACGACGTAGTCGATGCTGGGCTCGAAGGATGCCGGGG
>JALWRH010000095.1 GCA_026994195.1 Sedimenticola sp.
CTGCATCAGGGAGATCTTCATAGGGTACATGGCACCACTGGCAGCGAGGCAGGCGGGCGAGGGTTTCCGTATGCAGGTGTTCTGTCATGCCGGGGGGATCAGTAAAGTGATCGCAAATGCGGTAATCCATGGTTGTGAGACCGGTAGTGCCCAGATATCCCAGCCAGGTCGCCTGAATGGGGGCGGGTTTACGGGCAAAAACGGGTAAGCGATGACCGCTGGAGTAGCCTGACAGATCGATGAGGATGTCTATGCCTGCCTTGCGGATGTCTTCCGCCAGGGCATCATCTGAAAGCGTGGGTACTGAGTTCCAGTGATCCACCAGGTCCATGAATTTTTTTGTAGTCTGATCGTGATCAGTATGGGTGTGCCAGGCGTGAATCTCGAATTGCGTACGGTCATGGTGCCTGATCAGGGTTTCAATGAACATGGCGACAGGATGCACCCTGAAATCGGCCGATACATACCCGATTTTCAGCTTGCGCTCCGGGTTCCTGCTGTGGTCAAAAACAGGATTGTCGGGCGTAAAGGCTGCGAAGAAGTGTTCAGCAAATATCCGGTGATGCTCAAACAGCTCTTCCGGCGGAAGTTTGGGATCATAATTGAGCATGAAAAGCCGTGTGCTGGCGAGCTTTTCATCATTGGGCTCGAGGTTGCAGGCTTTCTCAATGAGCCGGAGGCCTTCTTCGATCATTCCCAGACGGAGATAGGATTCTGCCAGCATGCCCAGGCCCTGGGCCTGATCGGGATGATGAGCAAGAAATTTTTCAAGAAGGGATGCAGCTCTTTCATGTTGTCCGTCCTGGATCAGCAGATGGCTTAGCGCCAGGTTCGCGCCTTCATGATGGGGGGCATATCTCAGAGCTTTTTCATAGGCAGCAATAGATTCCCGTGAACGGCCCAACTGGGAAAGTGAGAAACCTATACCAATCAGCGCTTCCAGTCCCGCAGCGCCGGGAATCAGCTGGGAGGCCTTGTTGTACAGCTCCAGGGCTTCGGTATACGCCTGTTTGTCCAGGCATATTTTCCCAAGATTGGCGTAGGCCCCGCCATATTCCGGTTCCCGCTTCAAGGCCATCCGGTAGTTGGCTTCAGCCTCTTCCAGTTCGTTGCGGGTTTCCAGTACATTGCCGATATTGAGGTATGCCCGGGCACAATCAGGATCGATTTCTGCGGCTTGCCGGTAGAGTTTTTCCGCAGCTTCAAGCTGACCCTCATCTTCCAGTGCCTGTCCTTCGGCGATAAGCTCATCGGTGGTTGGCTGCGAGGGCTCTGCAGAGGGTGCTGGATGCTGATCCTTGGCATCCGGTGTAATCGGTACCTGCGGACCGGGTTTTCTGAAAAATCTTTTGATGATTCCCATGATTGGCGTATGGCGCTTTGTGAGACCTTTGATGAGCGATCTGTTGACTGGGGATGGTTTCGGTTATCTATACCAGTGATATACTAACGCTTTTCAATACAGTTGTGATTGTGGTTGTCTGAATAGAACTGCATCATCTAGCCCGCAAGTCATTGAAAACGAGGGGAGTGGTCTGTGAAGAACGCCCAATCTCTTGATTTGTCATGACTATGGATGGCGCGGTTTCGTATCATGACTGTAGGTCGGACTTCAGCCCGACAACAATAGCCTCAACGGTGCAATGTCGGACTGAAGTCCGACCTGCGGATGTGGGTTTTGCCATGATCAGGTGTGTGTACAGCGGACTCATGATAGTTGCATGAGGGGATCCTGATTGCTTGAATCTGCGGGTTCAGGTGTTATGTGTATAGGAGCGTACAAGAATGTATTGGTGGGGGAAAAAGAAGCGCCTGTTGATCGAATTTGCAGCCGAAGTGGCAGAAGAGCTGTACCAGCGGGTGCCGCCGGAGATTGTGGAGAAACACCTGTCGGGAAAAAACAAAAAAGCCACCCGGCGCTTCGACGCCGCAGTGGACAACGCCATTGCGCGCATCGCTGATTTCAGGTCCAAGAACAAGCCTGGGGTTTATGGCAAGGCCAAGATCTTCCAGGTTTTCACGCAAAGGCTCAAGGAGTTGGGTTATCCCGAAGAACTCGTGGACGACATCAATACCTTCATCATCACCAAGAACCCCTGAGTTTCCGCCCATGACCAATGATAGTAAAGCTTCCGTTCCGGCCTTTTTCCCCTGGCTGATTCTTCTTGCAGGCATGGTGGCTACGGTATTTGTGTACTGGCCTGGCCTGAAAGGTCCACTGATGTTTGATGATGTCAGCAGCATCGGAGAAAACCAGTCTCTGAAAACAGAGACACTGACTCCTGCCTCGTTGCAGAAAGCTGCCACCTCCGCAGAAGCTGGCAGGATGAAAGGAGAGCCGTTGACATTGCTGTCTCATGCGCTGGATCACTATGTTGCGGGGGATGATGTTTTTTTTGCCAAGGTGGTAAGCCTGGGGTTGCACCTGCTCAACGGATTGCTGGTATTTTTGCTGCTGAAAATGCTGTCCCGCTTCGATTCAGCTTCCAGTGAATCACTGGCAGCCTCCAGGGTTTCTGCGGTGATGATTGCCTTGATAAGCGTTGCCTGGCTGTTACACCCCCTGAATCTTACCAATGTGCTGTACCTGGTGCAGCGAGGAACTCTGTTGTCCACGTTGTTCGTGCTGTTGGCCTTTACCGCATATATCAAGGGGCGAATGCTGTGGAAAGAGGAAAGCAGGGGGCTTTCAGCAGCTTTTTTCATTGGCAGTGCCGTAGCGGCCATCGCAGCAGATCTGAGTGGTGAAGCCTTTTTGCTTCTGCCTCTGGCGCTGTTTTTTCTGGAATGGCTTATTCCCTTGGGGCGCCCCAGCACCGACAGGCTGGGGCGCAGCTTCACCCGGCTGCCTGTACTCTTCTGGCTGGTGGTTTCCGTGGTCTTCCTGGGAATCTTCTCTCAACTGCACGTTTTTGACACTGGGTTCAACACCGCGCAAGTTCCTCTTTCTGATGTCCTGCTGACCGAAGCGCGGGTTGCCCTATATTACCTGGGGCTGCTGGTATTGCCCCGTCCGTCAGAGTTGGGTCTGTTTCATGATGACATTCTCTGGTCATCGGGACTGTTCTCTCCCATGTCCACCCTGTTTTCGATTGGGGGAATCATTGTTCTGGTAGTGATGGCCTTTCTGATTCGCCGTAAACACGCCCTGGTGACTTTTGGGTTGCTGGTTTTTCTCGCAACTCACTTTGTTGGGGCATGGCTCATGCCGGGCAGTATATTTGAAGAGTACAGAAACTACCTGCCTTCCATTGGGGTGCTACTGGCCGTGACAGCCGGACTCATGTCGTCTGAGCGTTTGTCGCTCTCGGCAGAGATAAGATTCATGGTGGTATTGGTGTTCTGCATCTTTTTTGGTGCTGTGACCCATGGCAGGGCTCTAGCCTGGCAAAGCGAGAACAGGCTCTCCATGACGCTGCTGCACAATCATCCCGCATCGCCGCGAGCCAACTATGAAGCGGCCAGCGTTTACATCGACCTGTCGGAAAACCCCATGATCGTGGCGCCGGACAGGGATATGTTCAGGCAACAGGCTGTCGAGCGATTCCTCACTGTGGCCCGACTGAAGCCTGATGATGCGGGCGCTTTGCTGGCGGTGATGCTCATGGATGGCCTGCAGCAGCAGAAGCGCAAGCAGGCATTTCTCAACGACCTGCTGGAAGGAGGCAGCAGCACTACCATTCCTCTCGATATCGAGGAGCCGTTGATGCGTGAAATACCCCAGCGCCTGAGTACCGGTGTGCCTTCCAGCCTGGAGCTGCGGAACCTGGTGCATGTCAGCCGCTGTGAAAGGCTGGAAAAATGCGTTTTCGACCCAGGAGTGGTGGACAAGCTCGTCAGCGCACTGTTGGACAATCCACATGCTGTGCAAAACACGCCTGATATGGGCGCGTTGTTGGATGAGGCTGCGGTACGTGCACTGGGGCAGAGCAAGCTGATCACGGCCAAGCAGCTGGAGGAAAGGGCGCTTTCCATTGAGCCCGGTAACCCCATGTTCAATCTGAACTGGGCGGTGATGCTTTTTACTGAAGGCAATCGTGAGCAAGCGTTGAACCAGGTCAGGGCTGTTCTGGCGGAACCGCAGGCAGAAGGGGTGGATGCCTATGCCAGGCAGTTGCTGAAGAGCTTTGATACTTATTCGGCGCCGGAAGAAACAACTGCGCCTTAGCACAATGTTGAAAAAGTCCCTCCGTTGATTTTTTCAACGACGGACGCAGAAAACGCGGTTTTACGCTGTCAGCCATGGAGAGCGGAGGGGCAACGGCTTCTAAGGTTGTTGCGTAGCGCCCAGTGACCAGGAGTGCCGCGTGGCCAAAAAAGGCAGTAAAATCCCGTTGCTATCCACGTCTTTTCTTTATGCCGGTATTCGGCGCTATACTGATCCGGGTTTCCAAGGGGATTTCACGCAAAACGTCCAGGTGAGAAGTGAAGATACTGGGTGAGTATATCAATCCGCGGAAAAATCTGGCCGAATCTTTTTCTGCGTATCGGTTCTTGTGGATACTGCTCATTACAAGTGCGCTGATGGACTTCTTGAGCACCGTTCATTTCATGGGTACGAAATGTATCTGTCTTGAGGCGAATGTCCTGGTACGGTTTCTGGCCTATCAATATGGCATTGTTCCTGGCGTATTTATAGGTAAGTTGCTGCAACTGATTTCAGCTGTTGGGTTTTCCTCATTGTCATTTCGTTTTTCTCCCTTGATACTGTTTTCCCTGACGGTGGCAAACTTGATCGCAGTGGCCGTAAATCTGCTTGGGTAGCTGTCTTCTATCTTCAACCTGAACCCATGGATTCAGGTTGAAGATACAGGGAGTAACGGCAGACACACTGGCTGGATCAATAGTACAGAAGTGAGAAATTCCAGACGGCCTGCGGCTGCTCTTGCATGGATCAGATCTTCCTTGAAGATCTACTGGAGAATGAAGGTGACTTTGAGGCGCACCTGATAACTGGCGATTTTCCCGTTTTTTACTTTGACGCTCTGATCAGCCACCCAGGCGCCCGTGATGTTCTTCAGGGTTTTATTGGCGCGTTTGATGCCATTACCGACGGCAGCTTCAAAACTCTTCTTGGAAGTGGCGGTGATTTCTGTGATTCTTGCAACACTCATTGGATAGCCTCCTTGTATGGATTGTTCTCCATGTTCAGTACGGAGAATCTATGGGAAAGTGTAGCAGCAATCATTCTGGCATGGGGATCAATCCCCCAACCGGCTTAAGAACTAAACCTGGGAGAATTGAAATGCGCATTCCTGTTCTGGGTCCCAAACCGCACCTTGCCGATGTGTTCAGGACCTTTCCCGAAACCGTCCGCCCCCTGTTGGAGTATCACGATCTACTGTTGCGCGGGCCATCGCCTCTGAGTATTGCAGAACGTGAATTAATAGCAGCCTATGTTTCAGGACTCAATGCCTGTGATTTCTGTTTTGGCGCACACCAGATTATTGCCGAAGCGGCCGGTGTCGATGCAGCCCTGTTCGGGGAACTGCTGGAAGATATTGACAGCGCGCCGGTGGACAATGCCCTCAAGCCCATCTTTCACTATGTGAAAACCCTGACCCTGACACCGGCAAAGGTCACCGATGCCCAGGCCCAGGCAATTCGTGATGCAGGCTGGGAAGACCGGGCCATTCATGATGCGGTAGCTGTATGCGCTTTGTTCAATTTCATGAACCGCTTCGTGGAAGGCATGGGTGTTGAAAGCAGTGAAGCCGTGCGTGCCGGTCAGAGGCAACGCAATGCTGAGATCACCGACACCCAGTACCGGGATTTTGGCAGGATGCTGGGCATCGAGTGAGTGACCGTAGCATGGAGACGTGCCGTTATCCTTGCCACCCCTCGTTTTGGGGCGGCCGATCCCTATTCAAACCCGTCTTTCAGAATGATCTGGCTGCTGCCAGCATCGGTCACCTGCCAGGGGCCGAGGTCGGGAGGATCCAGGCGCGGTGCGCCCGCCATATCCCGGGGCACATCGGCCAGGAGGGAGCCGGTTTCCAGGAAGGGTGCGCTGCTGGTGGGGCGGAACCCGGTGCTGGCGACAGGGCTGCTGACAGGGAAGTCCTCGAACCAGGTGGTGCTGAAGCCTGACACATGCTGATCCGTGGCAGAGGGTGTGAACTGCTCGAAATAGCCACCGGAGAAATAGTTGCTGGCAAAGCTGTTGCGCCCCTCGGTGGAATCGTCCTGCTGTACCAGCAACACGTTGTCGCTGGCGTTCACGCTGGAGCCTGAGCGCGAGATGCCCAGAAACACGTTGTTCTGCACAATATTGCCTGTGGAGTCGTAGACAAACTGCAACACATGATCCCAGGCGCTTTCCCCGATGAACAGGTTGTGGGCGATGAGATTATTGCTCGATCCCAGGTTTGGGTTGTTGGTTTCCTGCCAGAAACTGGTGCCGTGGCGCTGATACAGGCCAATGATGTTGTTGCGAAAGACCGAATTTCGCACAGAAGTCAGGTTGGGGCCCTGGGCCTGGCCGTCATGGAAGTAGTTGTTCTCCACCAGATTGAACTCGGACACACCCTGACCCAGGCCGTTCCTGGCGCTGCCATCGCACAAGGGATCATCAAAGGCGATGCCTTCATCTTCACAGGTGCTCAAGGGATCGGCGTTGATCTGGAAATCCGAGTTGGAATTGTCATAGACCTCATTGTTCCTGGCGATCATCCAGTCGCTGCCATTGGACAGATAAATGCCGTGTCCATCACCGCTGCCGGCGCCATGGGCGATATTGTTATCGACCACGATCCAGTCTGATCCACCTGAAAAGATGGGGTCCCGGTACTGATCCCGGACATGGTTGTTGAGAATCGCCACCCCTTTCTGGTGCTCGCTGGTGTAGTAACCGCCAACGGCGCGCACGCCATAGTTCCCCCCCACCAGGGTGAAGCCGTCCACGGCCACATAATCGGAGTATTCCAGGTTGAAGCAGGTGGCGCGCCCGCTGCTGCAGCAGTTCACCGTCACCCCGGGATCGGCCTTGATCACGATGGGTGCGTCATAGGTGCCTGAAGAGTCGCTGTCCAGTCCCCAGCAACCGGCGTATTCACCCGCGTGAAAGCGGATCTCCTCGCCTGCGCTCACTTGGTTGAAGGCGCTGGTCACAGACATGGGATTGCCTGCTGTGCCATCGCCATTGCCATTGGGGCTGACGTGGATCATCCGTGAGGGTGTATAGGCGGGATCCGTGTAATAGCGGTTGAAGCGCTCCGGGGTATCGAAGAAGCTGCCGCCCCGGGTGGGCACATCGACGGCCTGGCTGGCGCTGGCGGTGATTAAAAGGGTGGTGGAAATCAATGTTTTGTACATCATGGTATGTGCTTACTGCCTGAATTGCTGCAAGTGAAAAAAGCCCCAACAAGCTGAGAATGGGCCAAGGACTATCTGCCTGACTCAAACCCGGATGCTCAGCAGGGGAGGAGGTCGTTATGCGCGTTGGACAACCGAAACTACAGTTTATTCGGCCGGACAGGCAAAGTTGCGGACGGGATCACGCTGTGGGCTGTCTTTCTGTGTGCTTCTTGGGGAAACGGGCAGGAACTGCCTGCTGTGCCAGCAGCGGGGTGTGTAAGTTTACTGTGATGGTGCTTGAAACACGTTTGTTGATTTCAAGGCAGCCTAGTAAGGGCGTGGCAGAGTTGTGCTTCTGCCCATGATCTCGTTCTCACTCTTGGATTCCAGCCCGGAAAAAACTCGAAGGGGTGTTGCTCATGAGCAGTGAAAAATAAGGAACTAGGCGAGGTTGTTTTTCTTTTTGGCCAGTCAGAGCGTAGTTGGGGACTCCAGTATTGTTTTTATATCCGACTTTTTGATCGGTTGTTTCAGAAAAATGAAGGTCGTGCCGGAGCCAATGCCTTGGTGGTTGATGGGTTTTGCTCATGCAGACATCAATGGGGTGGAGTACATGCCGGGAAAAGGACTGTTCCATGGCGAAGCAACCGGTGTTTATGATTGCTGTTGCGGGCAGATAGGGGTGAATACCGGGATCAAGCCCAGCAAATGAAGTGAGGCAGGCCCAGAAAGAGAAGAGCCATTGAGTTGGCCGGTATTTAACTGCTATGTGCTTTTTACGATGTTGTTGGATGGCAATATTGCATGCCTTGACTATTCTCCGGAGAATAAACTAGTGAGGACTTCATTCACCATTTCCTTGGGTGACTTTCTGGTTAGACTAGTATGAATTGAGTGTGCTGCAGCTAAATGCTTACCGGACTTGCCATCAGTTAGCTTTACCGTAAGTTCTACCATATACCAGCTGATATCCCATGCCCATTTATCCTCATATTTTAATATGACATCTGCTCCTTCGGGCACTATATCGAGATCACGAACACCAAGATCCTTGCTTATTATTAAATATACATTATGAGTATCTTCGCTGTTGTGAAGTACTTGTACAGTCTTAGCTTTAGATAAATCCACACCAGGTTCTATCATGACCGTTTCATTGTTAATGGCACAACCGGCTAGACTCGGAAGTAATAAAACTAAGAAAAATATTCGAAAAAGGCTGTTAGTTGAGCAATTTCGCACATCATATAGATAATACATAAAAGCCGGACTCCTGTTCTTCAGTCTTTCGTTGTTTTCTTAATGACTATCTTGGTTGCTGCATTTAAAAATTACGTCATACCAGTAGTTATCGTTATGTAACTAGATAGAAAGCTAGTCAAGCACGGTTGCGCCAATCGCAGTTACTTGGTATATGAATTGTCTGCCAATCCTATTGAGATTGGTTGATCATTATTTTGTGACAAGGCTATATCCATCAGAATCGAGTTTTATTAAATAACCTGCCACTACATCCATCATGCCTACCGGACTTACTGAGAGGATAGAAATGCCGGCCTTTTCGAAGTTGCGTTTTAGTGCCCGATAGTTTCTATTGTTGGCCAGCGTAATGCATCCGTTGTCTCCTAAGGCGCACTCGCTAGAGTCGTTCATTGTAAATATTATGGTACCCTCATCATTAGCAGATACCTTCATGGGAATGCCTTCAAGGACAATCTTGCGCTCTGCTCCATTTATAGTGCTGCAGTCCCGAGTAATCCCCAAAGATTCGCATGAGGCTGCTATCACGTTTATAGGATCGCTGGATTGAGCATCTGAGACTGAATTATTTACTATTGCTTGTGGGTTCATGCAGCTGGTGAGCATAACTGATACCAAAACTACTAGTACCTTCCTAAATATGTTTATATGTACCATATGATGATCCTTTTCAAATTAATAGTTTTAAGATGTTCTAGGCAAAAGTAAGAAAGGGGGCAGAGGGAATATTAGTTGGCCAGTAGCGTAGGGCGCTATAGCTAGAGCATTGTTCCCTATATCGGTAAGGTGTTTATATCTTTCTAGTGATAAGTGCCCCATATGCAAATATGAAATCAGCCATTCGTTGGTAGATCGATATTACTTGGCGAATCCAGAAATAGCCGCCAAGTGGCGGCAAATCTGGATATAGTCTTTGAGAATCTGACTTTTTCATTGGAAAATCTGGCTCAAAGGTTGTGCCAACGACGGCTGTAACTAACAACTCAATCCCAGTTCAAGGCCCCCCCCGTCTGGTATTCCGTCACCCGGGTTTCAAAAAAGTTCTTCTCCTTGCGCAGGTTGGCCTGTTCGTCCAACCAGGGCAGGGCGCATTCGGCGCCGGGGAAGGGTTCTTCCCAGCCCAGCTGCAGGGCACGGCGGTTGGCGACGAAGCGGAACTGTTCCATGTGATCTTCCTTGCTGTAGCCCAGGATGGGGTCGCGCAGGATGTAGCCGGCGTAGTTGTTCTCGCAGGCTTCGGCCTCGTCCCACATCTGCCGGATGGCCTTGGGGTTCAGGCTGACTTCTTCTTCGTGGATGATCTGCTTGACCACGCGGATGCCGAAGGAGGCGTGCAGGACTTCGTCGCGCATGATGTACTGGAACTGCTCGGCGGTGCCTTTCATCAGTCCCCGGCGTTGCAGGGCGAAGATGGGGCTGAAACCGTTGTAGAACCAGCAGCCCTCGAAGATGCCGGCAAAGAAGCTGTAGGCCATGACGAAGTTTTCCAGCTCGTCACGGTTGGTGAGGTCGATATCGGCGCGCAGCACGGATTCCAGGCGACGGTTGGCCATCTGGATCTTGCCGTTGATCTCCGGCACCACCCGGTAGCGGTTGTAGATCTCACCCTGATCCAGGCCCAGGGTTTCGATGCAGTGCTGGTAGGTCCAGGTGTGCAGGGCTTCTTCATACACTTGGCGTGCCTGGTAGATCTGCAGCTCGGGGGCGGACATCTTCTCCATCACCGCCAGGCCGATGTTGCGCATGGCCAATACGTCGGAGGTGGTCAGGTAGGAGAGTACATTCTCGTACACATGGCGTTCTTCCAGGGTCAGCTTGTGCAGGTAGTCCTGTACGTCCTGGGCCATGTTGATGTCCAATGGCGTCCAGTGGTTCTTGTTGGCATTGAGGAAGTAATCCCAGGCCCAGGGATACTTGAAGGGCGCCAGCTGGTTGACATCGGTCATGCCGTTGATGACCCGCTTGTCCTCGGGATTTACGGGCTGAATGTCCGCCGGGTTGGGGATTTCCTCCGGTTCATCGGAGAAAGGACCGGGTTCCGTTGGCGGCATGACGGCTTCCATTGCTGGTGGAGGAGGCGCGGGAGTGGCGCTGACCGGTTCCAGTTCGGCTTCTTTGGTCGGGGTGAGGGGATCGTCCCAATTCAGCATGGTGTTTCTCCTGTGTTCTGATCAGTTTGCATCGGGTCCATAGGTTGGGCTTGGTTCACTGGCAGGCCTCGCATTCGGGGTCGAGAATGGAGCAGGCCTTGGGGGCGGTGCTGGTGGACCCGCCGAGCATGTTCACTGCGGCGCCGCTGGTGGGAGTGGTGGTGGTCTTCTCCACGCCGGTAGCGCCCATGGAACGCAGGTAGTAGGTGGTTTTGAGACCGCGTACCCAGGCCAGCTTGTACAGGTTGTCCAGCTTCTTGCCGGAAGGCTCGGCCATGTACAGGTTCAGGCTCTGGGCCTGGTCGATCCATTTCTGGCGCCGGGAACCGGCTTCCACCAGCCAGCGCGGATCGACCTCGAAAGCCGTGGCGTACATGGCCTTGAGTTCATCGGGCACCCGGTCGATGGGGGCCACGGAACCGTCGTAGTACTTGAGGTCGTTGACCATCACTTCGTCCCACAGCCCCAGTTTCTTCAGGTCGTGCACCAGGTAGGGGTTGACCACGGTGAACTCGCCGGACAGGTTGGATTTGACGAACAGGTTCTGATAGGTGGGTTCGATGGACTGGCTCACCCCGCAGATGTTGGAGATGGTGGCCGTGGGGGCGATGGCCATGGTGTTGGAGTTGCGCATGCCCACGGTGCGCACCCGCTCGCGCAGGCTGTCCCAGTCCAGGGTGATGCTTTCGTCCACCTGCAGGTAGCCGCCGCGCTGTTCACCCAGTTCTTTGAGGGAGTCGTAGGGCAGGATGCCCTGGCTCCACAATGAACCTTCGAAACTGGAATAGCGGCCGCGTTCCTCGGCCAGGTCGGTGCTGGCCTTGATGGCGAAGTAGCTGACGGCTTCCATGGAGCGGTCGGCGAACTCCAGGGCCTGTTCGCTGGCATAGACCAGGCGCTGTTTGTACAGGGCGTCCTGGAAGCCCATAATGCCCAGTCCCACGGGACGGTGGCGCAGGTTGGAGTTGCGCGCCTGGGGCACGGAGTAGTAGTTGTACTCGATGACATTGTCCAGCATGCGCATGGCGGTGGAGATGGTCTTCTCCAGTTTCTCCATGTCCAGGCCGTCTTCCGTGACGTGGCGCACCAGGTTCACGGAACCGAGGTTGCACACGGCGATCTCGTTCTGGTTGGTGTGCAGGGTGATCTCCGTGCACAGGTTGGAGGAATGCACCACGCCCTGGTGCCGGTTGGTGTAGCGTACGTTGCAGGGATCCTTGAAGGCCACCCAGGGATGGCCGGTCTCGAACAGCATGCCCAACATCTTGCGCCACAGGTCCACGGCTTTCATGGTCTTGTGGATGTTCATTTCACCGCGGGCCGCTTTGGCTTCGTAGTTGCAATAGGCCTCTTCAAAGGCCTGGCCCGTGAGATCGTGCAGATCCGGGGTCTCATCGGGGGAGAACAGGGTCCATTCCTGGTCTTCGGCCACGCGCTTCATGAACAGGTCGGGAATCCAGTTGGCGGTGTTCATGTCATGGGTGCGGCGGCGTTCGTCGCCGGTGTTCTTGCGCAGGTCCAGGAACTCCTCGATGTCGATGTGCCAGGTTTCCAGGTAGGCACAGACGGCGCCCTTGCGCTTCCCTCCCTGATTGACCGCTACAGCGGTGTCATTGGCTACTTTGAGGAAGGGCACGACGCCCTGGCTTTTGCCGTTGGTGCCTTTGATGTGGGAACCCAGACCGCGCACGGGGGTCCAGTCATTGCCCAGGCCGCCGGCGAACTTGGACAGCAGGGCGTTGTCGCGGATGGCGCCGAAGATACCGTCCAGGTTGTCGGGCACCGTGGTCAGGTAGCAGCTGGAGAGCTGTGGGCGCAGGGTGCCCGAATTGAACAGGGTGGGGGTGGAGCTCATGAAGTCGAAGCTGGAGAGCAGGTTGTAGAACTCGATGGCCTTGCCTTCGCGGTCGATCTCGTTGATGGCCAGGCCCATGGCCACGCGCATGAAGAAGGCCTGGGGCAGTTCAAAACGGGTGCCCTTGTCGTCATGGATGAAATAACGGTCGTACAGGGTCTGCAGGCCCAGATAGGTGAAGCTCAGATCACGCTCCGCCTGCATGGCGCCGGTGAGGCGTTCCATGTCGTACTGCTCCAGGCGCGGATCCAGCAGTTCCAGCTCCACGGCGCGTTTGATGTAGTTACGGAAATAGTCGCCATAGACCCTGGCCAGCTCTTCCTGGGTGTCCACCCGGGGCATGTCCAGAAAGTCCAGGGCTTCCTTGCGCAGGATGTCCATGAGCAGGCGCGCCGCGGCATAAGAATAGTTGGGTTCCTTTTCGATGAGGGTGCGGGCGCTCATCACCAGGGTCTGGGAAACGTCTTCCTCTTTCACCCCATCGAACAGGTTGCGGCAGCTGTCGTCAAGAATGACCTGGGGATCGGTCTCGTCCAGACCGCGACAGGCTTCCTCCACCAGGGTGCGCAGACGTTGCACATTGAGGGGCTGCACGCTGCCGTCGGCCAGGGTGATGTTGACCAGGTGTTCTTCTTCACCGGCTTCCTTGCGCGCTTGCTCGCGCTCCTGGGCGCGGGCCTCGCGGTACAGGACGTAGTCCCGGGCGACCTTATGCTCACCAGCGCGCATCAGGGCCAGTTCCACCTGGTCCTGGATATCTTCTATATGCACGGTGCCGCCGTCGGGGTTGCGGCGTACCAGCGCCTCTGTCACCTGTTTGGTGATGCTGCGCACCACGTCATGCACCCGGGCGGATGCCGCGGCATTGCCGCCTTCCACGGCCAGGAAGGCCTTGGTCACGGCAATGGTGATCTTGTTGGCGTCGAAGTTGGTGACCTTGCCATTGCGCCGGATGACGCGCAATTCGCCCCAGCCGTTGTCTTCGGCAGGGGGGGGCGTGGGGATATCGTCGGCGCTGGGGGGTAA
>JALWRH010000096.1 GCA_026994195.1 Sedimenticola sp.
GCCTTGTCCTTGGCAGACACGTTGAGGATACCGTTGGCGTCGATGTCGAAGGTCACCTCGATCTGCGGTACGCCACGCGGCGCCGGCGGAATGTCCGTGAGGTCGAAGCGGCCCAGGGACTTGTTGGCCGAAGCCATTTCCCGCTCACCCTGGAGTACATGCACAGTCACAGCGGACTGATTGTCCTCGGCGGTGGAGAACACCTGGGATGCCGTGGTCGGAATCGTGGTGTTCTTCTCGATGAGCTTGGTCATCACGCCGCCCATGGTCTCGATACCCAGGGACAGGGGCGTAACGTCCAGCAGCAATACGTCTTTCACGTCGCCGGAGAGCACGCCGCCCTGAATGGCCGCACCGATAGCCACCGCCTCATCGGGGTTGATATCCTTGCGCGGCGCCTTGCCGAAGAAGTTCTCCACGGTTTCCTGCACTTTGGGCATGCGGGTCTGGCCACCGACCAGGATCACGTCGTCGATCTCGGAGGCAGACAGACCGGCATCGGCCAGAGCCACCTTGCAGGGCTCGATGGTCTTGTTGACCAGCTCCTCCACCAGGGATTCCAGCTTGGCCCGGGTCAGCTTGATGTTCATGTGCTTGGGACCGCTGGCATCCGCTGTGATGTATGGCAGATTGATGTCCGTCTGCTGGGCGGAAGACAGCTCGATCTTGGCCTTCTCGGCAGCTTCCTTGAGACGCTGCAGCGCCAGGGGATCGTTGCGCAAATCCACGCCCTGCTCATTCTTGAAGGACTCCACCAGGAAGTCGATGACGCGCATGTCGAAGTCTTCACCACCGAGGAAGGTGTCGCCGTTGGTGGACAGAACCTCGAACTGGTGCTCGCCATCCACTTCGGCGATCTCGATGATGGACACATCGAAGGTGCCGCCACCCAGGTCATAGACCACGACCTTCTTGTCGCCCTTGCTCTTGTCCATGCCATAGGCCAGGGCCGCCGCGGTGGGCTCGTTGATGATGCGCTTCACGTCCAGACCGGCAATGCGGCCGGCATCCTTAGTGGCCTGGCGCTGGGAATCGTTGAAATAGGCCGGCACGGTGATAACCGCCTCGGTGACAGTCTCGCCCAGGTAATCTTCAGCGGTCTTTTTCATCTTTTGCAGCACCTTGGCGGAAATTTCAGGCGGCGCCATCTTCTTGCCGTTGACTTCCACCCAGGCGTCACCGTTGTCCGCCTTGACGATCTTGTAGGGGACCATCTCGATATCGCGCTGCACCACCTCGTCATCAAACTTGCGGCCGATGAGACGCTTGATGGCAAACAGGGTGTTGTGGGGATTGGTCACCGCCTGGCGTTTGGCGGACTGACCGACCAGAACCTCGCCCTCCTGGGTGTAAGCCACGATGGAAGGCGTGGTGCGATCACCCTCGGAATTCTCGATGACCTTCGGCTGATCGCCTTCCATGACGGCAACACAGGAGTTGGTTGTACCCAAGTCGATGCCAATAATTCTGCCCATTTGTCGTTCTCCGTTATAATTTCGTTAGTTAGCGTTCAAAATTCGTTACTGCTACCCAGATGGGGACGGTTTGGAAAAATTCAACCTGAATCCGTGGGTTCAGGTTCAGGAAACCGCCTGGGAAACCATGACCATGGCGGGACGCACCAGGCGACCGTTCAGGGAGTACCCTTTCTGCACCACCTGCACCACCGTATTGGGCGGCACCTCATCCGTGGGCACCATGCCCATGGCCTGGTGTTTTTCCGGATCGAAAGGCTGGCCCTCGGGATCGATCTGCTCCACGCCAAACTTGTTCATGGCGTCACCCAGCATTTTCAGCGTAAGTTCTGTACCCTCAAGGAGTTTTTCCACATCGTGATTCTCCAGGGCAGCGTTGTAGCCCATTTCCAGGCTGTCCCATACGCCCAGAAGCTCGCCTACAAACTTCTCCAAGCCGTATTTGTGCGCATTCTCCAGTTCCCGCTGATGGCGTTTCTTGAGATTGTCCATTTCAGCGCGGGCGCGCACTACCTGCTCCCAATGCTCATCAGCCTTGTTGCGGGCATCCTCCAGGAGATTGCCCAGCTCTTCGGGAGAAAGTTCCTGCTCGTTTCCCTGAGCAGATGCTTCCTGATTGTTATTGTCGGCGATTTCCTCGTGCGTCTGTTCCTGCTCTTTGTCCACTGTTCACCTCTGCGAGAATAAAACAATCCATCCATCCCGTCCCGGTGATATCCGGCCGGAAAAATGATGATTCCAAAACTGGGAATGAAATAAGGGCGCTTCAGGCGGATTTCAAGGCAGCTCCCAACATTTTCGCCGTGATATCCACGATGGGGATGACCCGGTCATAGGCCATGCGCGTAGGGCCGATGACCCCAAGAACACCAACCACCCGGTCCTCCACCTCGTACGGCGCTGTAACCACACTGCACCTGTCCAAAGGACCGTAACCCGACTCTTCTCCAATGAAAATCTGCACACCTTCTGCCTGGCCACAACGGTCCAGCAGATGCAGTATCTCCTGTTTCTCGGAAAAGGCCTCGAACAGGGACTTTATACGGTCCAGTTGCGCCAGTTCATCGAAATCCATGAGATTGGTCTGGCCGGACACCACATAGTCCTGTTCATCGCCCTCTTCCTCCAGGGCGCGGCCGGCAATGCTCAGCGCCTCGCGCATGAGCTTGTCCATATCCTGCTTGTGGGCCTGCATCTCCTGCAGAATCAGGTTCTTGATGGATTCCAGCTCCATGCCCCGGTAATGGGTATTGATGAAGTTGCTGGCCTGCTCCAGTTCACCGCGGGTAAACAGGCGCGAGGTCTCCACGATACGGTTGAGCACGTCGCCCTGACTGGTCACCAAAATGGCCAGCACCCGGGTATCGGAAAGATGCACGAACTGCAGTTCCCGAATGATGATCTGATCATGCCGGGGCATCATCACGACCCCGGCCATATGCGTCAGACCGGAAAGCAGACGCGAGGCATGCTCCACCAGATTCTGGGGCGCTTCCTCTCCAGCCAGTTCCTTGTGCAATTTCTCCACCAGCTGTTCTTCCATGGGCTGGAGAGAGATCAGGGAATCGACAAACAGGCGATAGCCATGCACCGTAGGCACCCGCCCCGCAGAAGTGTGGGGAGAAGTCACAAAGCCCTGCTCTTCCAGGTCCGCCATGACATTGCGGATGGTGGCCGGACTCAGTTCCATACCCGCGTCCTTGGCCAGGGTGCGCGAACCCACCGGCTGCCCGTCACGGATATACCGTTCGATCAATACTTTGAGAAAATGCTCCGCACGTTCGTTAAGCGCCTGCTTGCCTTGCATGTCCTGTCTATCCGGTAAGATTTGTATGCCCATCCGGCCAAGGGATCTGGCGGGGAATTATATCGCCAATGGGCCTGCCCCTTTCATTTTTTCTGATGAATGTTATCTTGTTGCGCAACTTTCGAGAAAACGCCGTTGCCATGAACCCGACAACAGACAGCAAATTCAGCAACATCGGCCTCATTGCCAAGCCGGGTGACAGCCGCAT
>JALWRH010000097.1 GCA_026994195.1 Sedimenticola sp.
GCATTGCCCAGCTTCACCAGGATTTGGGCGATCTCTCCCTCTACACCGGTTTCGCGCTGAATGATCTCTGTTTCCAGTTCCGGGGCAGGGAAATCAAAGGTCATGCCCACGAAGCGCTGGCGGGTGGAAGGTTTCATGCCCTTGAGAATGTTTTGGTAGCCGGGGTTGTAGGAAACCACCAGCATGAACTCTGGTGGCGCCTTGAGGGTTTCTCCGGTGCGCTCTATGGGCAGGATGCGCCGGTCGTCCGTGAGAGGATGGATGACCACGGTAGTGTCCTTGCGTGCTTCCACCACCTCGTCCAGGTAGCAGATGGCCCCTTCGCGCACGGCCCGGGTCAGGGGGCCATCCACCCAGAAGGTACCCTGCTCACCAATGAGGTGACGCCCTACAAGGTCAGCGGCGGTGAGATCGTCATGACAGGAGACGGTGTATAAAGGGCGCCCCAGCTTGGTTGCCATGTGCTCGATGAAGCGGGTCTTGCCGCATCCGGTGGGACCCTTGATCATCACGGGCAGTTGGTTATTCCAGGCCTGCTGGAACAGGTCGGTTTCATTTCCCTGTGAAAGGTAGAAGGGTATTTCTTGCGGACTCAAGTGGGTTCTCCGTGACTCAGATGCTGATCATGAAAGCGTAGGTAACAAGGCTGCCTACCAGAATGAGCCAAAGTGTAACAGGCCAGCGCCAGAAGCCAGAGACCTGTTTCAGTCCCATGAAGTAGTCACCAATGAGTTGTCCTTTGATCAGGGCGAAACCCAGCACCAGCAGGGAGATCTGCAAGCCAGACAGTCCCTGGGTGCCAATGAACCAGGTGGTGACGGTCAAGCCCAGGAGCAGAAAGTAAATGAGAGTGCAGGGGCGAATGAATTTTTTGTCTTCCATCTTGGGTTACCTCATCACATAGACCAGGGGGAACAGAATCATCCACACCAGGTCCACCATGTGCCAGTAGGACGCGCCGGTTTCCACGCCTGTATGCTCTGCCGCGCTGTAGCCGCCGGACCTGGCCTTAAGGGCCACCGCCAGAAGAATGATCATGCCCAGGATCACATGCAGGAAATGGAAGAAGGTCAGGGACAGGTAGAACATGTAGAAGGTATTGGTACTCAGGTTGATGCCCAGGGAGAAATGATGGTGATATTCCATGCCTTTCACTACCAGGAATACCACGCCCATGAACAGGGCGGCCAGCAGCCAGTGGAAACAACCTTTGCTGTTGTCATCGCGTATGGCGGCGACCGCCCGCACCACGAAGTAACTGGATGTGATGAGCGCCACCGTGTTGATGAGTGCAGCGTTGCGATCCAGATGCAGCTGATACTCATTAAACAGTTCCACATTGTTGGCGCGGGTGAAGGCATAGGCGGCAAAGAACACGCCGAATACCAGCAACTCCGCCAGGATGAAGAACCAGATGACAAGATCACCCGGTGGCCAGTTGTTCTTTTCCATGATTGTTTCCCGGTTTTCGCAAGTCCAGAACTGAATAAGGCGGATGATACACATCCGCCTTATTCAGTTATATGTGAAATCGCAAGGAAGGCGGAAAACCTTCCCTGCGACAGACCTTACTTGGCCAGTTCCACAGTGGCCTCAGGCTCGTTCTTGCCGACAAAGAAGCTGGCAATATAGAGCACCAGTCCCAGCAGGAATACCAAGCCCGCGATTTCACGCAGCCAGTAGAACAATGTGATCTTCTCCTGCACCACCATGAATGGCATGGGGTTGTCGCTGAAGCGCTGCAGGTAGACCTGCAGGATGCCCGCGCCGGTGAGGAACAGGGTGATGAAGATGATGGAGATGGTCATCAGCCAGAAGGACCACATTTCCATGCTCTGAGCCCGGGCGCTGTTACAGGCTTCACGGCCGCGCATCATGGGCATGGAATAAGAGATCATGGCCAGGACGATCATCACGTAAGCGCCGTAGAAGGCCATGTGACCGTGGGCGGCGGTGATCTGGGTGCCGTGAGTGTAATAGTTCACAGGAGCCAGAGTGTGCAGGAAGCCCCACACGCCAGCACCGAGGAAAGCCATAACCGCAGTACCCAGGGCCCAGAGGACAGCAGCTTTATTGGGATGGTTGCGGCGGCGCTTGTTCACCATGTTGAACGCATATACGGTCATCATGAAGAAGGGAATCGGCTCCATGGCGGAGAAGATGGAACCCCACCACTGCCAGAATGCCGGAGTACCAATCCAGTAGTAATGGTGACCGGTGCCGATAATGCCTGTGATCAGGGTCATGGCGACGATGATATACAACCATTTCTCGATAACCTCGCGGTCAACACCTGTCGTCTTGATGAGGATGAAGGCCAGGATGGAGCCCAGAATCAGTTCCCATACACCCTCAACCCACAGATGCACCACCCACCACCAGTAGTACTTGTCCATTACGACGTTCACGGGGTTGTAGAAAGAGAACAGGAAGAACACGGCCAGGCCGGTCAGACCCATGAGCAACACCAGGTTGACCACGGTCTTGCGGCCTTTGAGGATGGTCATGCCGATGTTGAACAGGAACGCCAGGGCCACGACCACGATGCCCAGCTTGGTGATGGTGGGCTGCTCCAGGAACTCGCGGCCCATGGTGGGCAGCAGGTCGTTCATGGTCAGTTCGGCCAGGGTGGCGTAGGGCACCAGCAGATAGCCGAGAATGGTGGCAGCGCCGGCGGCCAGGAAGATCCAGAACATGAGTTTTGCCAGCCAGGGCGCGAACAACTCGGTTTCGGCTTCTTCAGGCACCAGGTAATAGGCCGCGCCCATGAAGCCAAACAGCAGCCACACGATGAGCAGGTTAGTGTGAACCATGCGGGCCACGTTGAAAGGGATTTCCGGGAACAGGAAGTCACCGACAATGTACTGCAGGCCCATGACAAGGCCGAACAGAATCTGTCCCACGAAGAGTCCGATTGCCGCGACAAAATACAGCTTGGCAACCTTTTGAGATTCATATTTCATGATTTTTTCTCCTTGCAGATCCGGGTTGCATCAGCCTTGAGGGCTAGGCGGCCAGTTGTTGGTTTTGATGCCGGAAACATACTTCAGAAATTCGGCGACAGCAGTCAGCTCTTCGTCGCTGAGATTGAACTGGGGCATGCTGCGGCGGCCGGGAATGCCATCTTTGGGACGGCTGGCAATGAAAGCCTTTATCGCGTCAGTGCTGCCGAAGCGTTTGTAAACGTTACCCAGCTCGGGAGCAAAATAGGCGCCTTCGCCCAACAGTGTGTGGCAACCGATGCAATCGTTCTGTTCCCAGACTTTCTTGCCAAGGGCTACGGTATCATTGATTGCCTGCCGGTTGTCCCGATCCGGCAGTGTCGAGTGGGTTTGAAAAGTCAGGGCCAGGAACAGCAGGAAGAAGAACAATGTTCCCACGTAGAAAATGTTCCTCGCCATGGCTTTGGTAAATGCCTGTGCCATTAGAGTGGTCTCCCTTAATAATTTAGGTACCGCTAATGTGCCTAGAGCATAAAAAAAGCGCTTTGACCCAGGTCAATTGTTATAATGATGAACATCAATTTCATGGATTTTTTTGTTGTTTTGTACAGAGGGGCAGTGAAAGCCGCATCAGCCCTCATTATTTGACTGTATTTTTATATAAATAAACCTGATTACCCGCTAACCACTCAATGAATGGCAGGTAGAGCATCTTGCGAGAATACCTAAAAAATAATCTGATATTACAACGGCTTACTGACAAGCAATTTGAGAATGTGCTGACTCGTGCAAAGCAGATCAGCCTGGCTGATGGTGATGTGCTGTTCCAGCAGGGTGATGAATTCAGACGTTTTTATCTGGTGGTGAGCGGGCACATGAAACTGTTTCGTCTTGCGCCTGACGGGAATGAGAAGGTTATCGAACTGGTGGATGCAGGCCACACTTTTGCTGAAGCCCTGATGTTCCTTGAACAACCTCGTTATCCGGTAGGTGCTATTGCGCTGGGGGAGACCGATCTGATCAGTATTGATGCCCGGCATTTTCAGGAGTTGCTCAAAAGTTCGGTGGATCTGTGCATGGCCTTGCTCGGAGATATGAGTATCCGCCTGCGTTCGCTGATCCGGGAAATCGATGATCTGAGTCTGCACAGTGCCACCTGCCGGGTGGCGGCCTTCATCCTGGCCCGTGCTCCGGACTGCCGGGACGACTTCGAGCTGGATATTCCCAAGCATGTCATCGCCTCGCGTATTTCAGTCAAGCCGGAGACATTTTCAAGGATAATCAAGAGCTTGAAATCAAAAAATATTCTGGAGATAAAAGGCAGCAAAGTGCATCTGCTGGACAGGGAAGCGCTGGAAGAAGCTGCAGATGTCTGTGCACTGCCCGTGGATGCCAGCTGAAGGCCCGGGCAGGCGGCATGGCCTGTCCGGACCTTCGAACAAAGCATTTATTTGTAGCGCTTGAGTATTGCCTTGCGCGCTTTCTTGTATTCCTCTTCAGTCAGCAATCCTTTGTTATAAGTCGTTTCCAGGTCTTGCAGTTCCTGCCCCATGGTCGTCGTGGTGACGGTTGAATTCACCTTGGCGCCGCCACCTCCGCAACCTTGCAGCGCCAGCAGGGAAAATGCCAGAGTAATGGCCAGAAGAATGGAAGACTGTTTCATGGTTGGATCTCCTAAGACTTGAAAATGACGGTGAATCAGGTGCGCATAATATCACTATTCACCGGGATTCAGTTTCCTGAAACGACGTCCTGTTTTTCAGCCTGCCAATCGCATTGCAACGCAACCGGCGTATGGCTTCTCCGATTTTCCTGCCCCTGAGTTCCGCAGGCAGGTCTTTGGCGGAGATTTCAGCTCCTGCCGCCAGGGCGGCGCGCAGGTAATCCGCTTGGGGATAAGGTTTTTCCTGCAGGCCTTTGCGCCCCTGGGCGTCCGCCTGGGCGGCCATGAGAAAACGCTCGAAATCCTTGGGATTGCGCCAGGCATCCAGATCTGACAGCAGTCTTTCCACAGTGGCGGGTTTGAGTTCGAAGGCCAGATGTACCAACAGATGGTAACGGGCCACTTTGCGCGCCAGGCGGTGATAGCGGGAAGGCACGCGCAGGCGGTGGCATACCCTGTCCACGAGGGGAACGCCCAAGGCTTCGTGGCCCCGGTGGCTGGGCCAGTACTCCTGAGGTGTAGCCGCCTTGCCCAGGTCGTGCAGGAGAACGGCAAAGCGCACCCTGGGGTCATTGCTCAGTTCCACGACTTTATCCAGAGTGAGGAGCACATGTTCCCCCGTGTCGATCTCCGGATGGTAGCGTTCCGGCTGGGGGATGCCGAACAGGTCATCAATTTCGGGCAGGAAAGCGCGCAGTATGCCGCATTCCCGCAAGGCTTCGATGAAACGCCGGGGGGAGGGGGTACACAGGGCGCGATGCAGTTCCTGCCACTGCCTTTCCGGCGCCACCTTGTCCAGAAGCCCCCGGCTGGCCATGTCGGCTGCCAAATGGCAGGTCTGTGGCGCGATGCTGAAGCCGAGTTGCGCCGCCAGGCGCGCCAGGCGCAGCAGGCGCAGGGGGTCATCCTCGAAATGCGGCAGGTGGCGCAGGGTATGTTGTTGCAGGTCCTGCTGGCCATGAAAGGGATCGATGATACGTCCCGCTGAATCCATGGCCATGGCGTTGATACTCAGATCCCGCCGGGCCAGGTCTTCTTCAAGGGTGATATCAGGGCGGGCATGGAGCCTCCCCGCAGGGTCTCTTCCCCGGGCCAGGGCATACTCTTCCTGGGTCAGGGGGTGCAGGAATACGGGAAAGTCCTTGCCCACGGGCTTGAAACCCCGGGCCAGCATGTCTGCTTCTGTACTGCCGATTACCACCCAGTCACGATCCCGGTGATCCCGGCCCAACAGTCGGTCGCGCACACTGCCACCAACAAGGTAGGTCTGTAATCCCTGTTCAGGGGGATTCGGGGGTGCTTTCCTGGTCATGCTCGTTGCCGGAAGAGTCATTCATGCGGGCAATGATGGCTCTGGCGCGAACAGCATCCCGGTCTTCCACCCAGACTTTGAGAAATCCCAGGGCAGGCAGTTCGCCCATGGCGCCTTGGAGATAATCGCCACCCACTTGGGCAGGAATGCCCTCGCCGATGAGACGGATTTTCACCAGATGGGCTTCCAGGGAATTGAGGGCGTCGAAGACAGGAGTCAATCAGCCTCCCAGGTCGCGTACTTTCTTGTCCACGTCTTCAGCTTCCTGCTGCAGTTGTTTTTCCAGATTCTTGGCTTTGTCCATGGCCTTCATCTGGTCTTCCCAGGGGTTGAAATGTTTTTCTTTGGTTTTCGCTTCCGCCTGTTCAGCCGGTTTGTCTGAGCAGGCGCTCAGAGCCAGCAGGGCGAGGGCGGCAATCAGCATGAAGCTTCTCATGAGGTTTCTTCCTGCCAGGTCAGGGCCTGACCGTGGGTGCCCCGGCTGTCCCGGCCCATGAGCCACAGGTACAGGGGCATGAGGGCCTCGGGAGGCTTGATCTGATTGATGTCCTCGCCGGGAAAGATATTCTTGCGCATTTGGGTGCGCGTGGGACCCGGGTCGATGCTGTTGACCCGAATGTTGCTGTTCTCCAGTTCCTCGGCCAGAGTCTGGGTAAGGGCTTCCACGCCGAACTTGCTCACCGCATAGGCGCCCCAGTAAGCCTTGGCCTTGCGCCCTACGGCGTCGGATGTGAAGACCACGGAGGCGTCATCGGCTTCTAGGAGCAGGGGTAGGCATACCTGGGTGATCATGAAGGGAGCATTGATGTTTACCTGCATGACTTTCATCCAGTCCTGGGGATCGTAGTCCTTGATGCGGCTCAGATAGGGATTGATGGCAGCGTCGTGCAAAATGCCATCCAGGCGGCCAAAGGAGCTTTCCAGTTTTTCTGCCAGTTCCTCGTAGTCACGAGTGGTGGCGCCTTCCAGGTGCATGGGATAGATAGCCGGGGTAGGGGCGCCCAGTTCTTCGATCTCATCATAGACGCTTTCCAGATTGGGCAGAGTTTTGCTCAACAGCACCACGGTGGCGCCGTGGGTGGCAAAGGCGATGGATGCGGCGCGGCCGATACCGCTGCCAGCGCCGGTGACCAGAATGACGCGGTCTTTGAGTAGATCGGAAGGGGCCTGGTAGTTCTGCATGATCGGGTTTGGATGCTGTTGGATACTGAATGAGATATGTTACCGCAATCAGGGGGAAACTTCCGTATGCGGTACGGGAGTTACAGAACGACGCCATCCTGGACCATGGAAAGTTCCCCTCTCCCCTCGGGGGAGAGGGCCAGGGTGAGGGGGAACGAGGCTTCTTTACCCCCTCCCCAACCCTCCTCCGCAAGCGGAGGAGGGAGTTGTCGGATATATCTCCACACTGCTCCAGCCGAAAATTAGATGGCGGGATTTTCGTTTCTCCGGACAGGCTTCAGTCCGACAGGAGCCTGAGCAAGTCCTCCGGGCGTTGCAGCTGAATGTCCGCCTGCCAGTCGTTGGGGCGGTCCTGTTCCTGCAGGTAACCGAACAGCGCGCAGGCCGTGCGCATGCCCGCGGCCCGCCCCGCATCCATGTCTCTTTCGGCATCGCCCACGTACAGGCAGTGGCTGGGTTCCACGCCCAGTTGTTGCGCGGCGTGCAGCAGGGGGGCGGGATGGGGTTTGCGCTGGGGCAGGGTGTCGCCGCTGATGATGACCCGGGTGCTGCAGGGCATGGGCAGAGCGGCCATCAGGGGATTCGTGAGCCAGGCGGGTTTGTTGGTGACGATGCCCCAGGGGTGTTGCTTCCTGCACAGGTGGTGCAGCACGGCATCCATGCCGGGGAACAGGCGGGTGTGGGTGCAGATGTTTTTCAGATAGACATCCAGAAGGTACAGGCGGCGTTCCTCGAAGCCGGGCTCGTCTGGCTCCATGTTGAAGCCCCGGCGTATCAGGGCGATGCCGCCGTGGGAGACCACGGGACGGATTTCCTCGAAAGGCAGCGTGGGCTGGCCGAAGTGTTCCAGGGTGCGGTTCAGGGCATGGGCCAGGTCCGGCGCCGTGTCCGCCAGGGTGCCGTCCAGGTCGAACAGCACGGCGGTGATGCGGTTGCTCATGCTTCAGGTTTGTCTGTGGCGACCAGGTAGTTTACATCCACGTCCCGGGAATCCAGGCGATAGACCTTGGTGAGAGGGTTGTAGGTCATGCCGGTGATGTCCCGGGTTTCCAGCCCGGCTTCGCGCACCCAGCGGTTAAGCTCTGAGGGGCGGATGAAACGGGCATAGTCGTGGGTGCCCTTGGGCAGCAGTTGCAGCAGGTATTCCGCACCCACGATGGCAAAAAGATAGGATTTGGGATTGCGGTTGATGGTGGAGAAGAACACCTTGCCGCCGGGTTTGACCAGGGTGGCGCAGGCGCGGATCACCGAACCGGGATCAGGCACGTGTTCGAGCATCTCCATGCAGGTGACCACGTCGAAGGCGCCAGGCATTTCTGCAGCCAGCTTTTCCACCGGCACCTGGCGGTAGTCCACCTCCAGGCCGCTTTCCAGAAGGTGCAGGCGCGCCACTTCCAGGTTGGCGTCGCCCATGTCGATGCCCATGACCTCGGCGCCTTTTTCCGCCATGGATTCGGCGAGGATGCCGCCGCCGCAGCCCACGTCCAGAACCTTTTTTCCGGACAGACCGCCGGCGTGATCCTCGATATAACCCAGGCGCAGGGGATTGATCTCGTGCAGGGGCTTGAACTCGCTGTGGGGGTCCCACCAGCGCGAGGCCAGTTCCTCGAACTTGTTGATTTCGGTTTGATCGACGTTGTGGTGGCTCATGGTAGCTCTGTCAGCGGGCATCCGATTGGCGCCATTCTATCAGTTTTTCCTGCCACTGCCCGGCGCTGGCCAGCAGGCGGGCGTGATCCATGCGTGTGAGGGTCCGCTCCCGCAACAGGCGGCAGCCGTTGACCCAGACGTCGCTCACCTGTTCCCGGCCCGCGGCATACACGATATGGGAAACCGGGTCGAACAGAGGGCGGGTTTCCAGCTGCCCCAGATCGATGGCCGTGATATCCGCGGCCTTGCCCACTTCCAGGGAGCCGGTCTGGTCTTCCAGCCCCAGGGCGCGGGCGCCGTTGAGGGTGGCCATGGCCAGCACCTGGGGAGCAGGGAGAGCTTCGGGGTTTTGCGCCACGCCTTTTCCCAGGAGCGCGGCGGTTTTCATTTCCCCGAGCATGTCCAGGTCATTGTTACTGGCGGCCCCGTCTGTACCCAGGGCGACGTTGACGCCTGCCTGGAAAAGCCGCGCCACCGGGCAGAATCCCGAAGCCAGCTTGAGGTTGGATTCCGGGCAATGCACCAGGTGACTGCCACTGGCCGCAAAACGGTCTATCTCCTGATCTTCTAACTGGGTCATATGCACGGCAATGAAATCAGGTCCGAGGAGGTTCAGGGATTCCAGCCGCGCCAGGGGGCGCTGACCGGTGTTGTCCAGGCCCTGCTGAATCTCATCCGTGGTTTCGTGGACATGCATGTGAATGGGCAGATCCAGTTCACTGGCCAGGGTACGCACCCGCTGCAGGGGGGCGTCAGACACGGAATAAGGCGCATGGGGCGCAAATATGGCTTTGATCAGCGGCTCATTGCGGAACTGGTCGTGCAGCTTGATGGCCTTGTCCAGGTAGTCATCGCTGTCCGCCGCCCAGGCGGAGGGGAAGTCGATGAGGATCATTCCCAGCACGGCGCGCATGCCGGCATCCTGGGCCACCTGGCCCGTGACATCCGGGAAGAAGTACATATCGTTGAAACAGGTGGTGCCGCTGCGGATCATTTCCGCCATGGCCAGGCGGCTGCCATCGGCAACGAACTCCGGGCTGATCCAGCGCTGTTCGGCGGGCCAGATATGCCGGGTCAGCCAGTCCATGAGGGGCATATCATCCGCCATGCCGCGGAACAGGCTCATGGGCGTGTGGGTATGCGCGTTGATCAGGCCGGGGATCAAAGCGTGATCCGGCAGTTCCACGATTGCATCGGCCTGAACCTGCTCCCGGGCCTGCGTGGAGGGCAGGAGGGCGGTGATACATCCCTGATCGATGGCGATTGCATGCTGTTCCAGTACGGTGCCGGCAGGTTCAACCGGTATGATCCAACGGGCATGGATGAGAGTATCGGCGTACATGGTTACTGTGATTTGGATTCATTTATAATGGGATGATTATACGCATAGCGGGCTGGACATCAGTCCGGGAATTTCCAGCTATTTGTCCATTGATGCCAGACCCGCTGGAACTGGCAACGACCTTCTGTTGTGAACCACCATGAAACTGCTCAATCTCGATCGCCCCGCCACGCCTGATGATGCTGCCCTGTGGCAGGAAGGACGGCTGCTGCTGCTGGATCAGCGCCTTCTGCCCCACCAGGAAAAATTTCTTCATTGCGAGAACGCTGCCGATACGGCCCAGGCCATCACCGATATGGTAGTGCGCGGCGCACCGGCTATCGGCGTCACAGCCGCTTATGGGGTGGTGCTGGCAGCACGAAAGGCCTGGGAACGCGCCGGTGCGGGCTGGAAAACCGCCATGCAGCCTGATCTGGAGATCCTGGCGGCAGCCCGGCCTACTGCTGTGAACCTGGGTTGGGCTATCGCCCGGATGAGCGCGCTGGCGCAGACTTTGGACGATGAGGTGAACCCGGAGCCGGCCTTGTCTGCAGAGGCCAGCGCCATTCATCAGGAGGACATTGCCGCAAACCATGTCCTGGGCGACCTGGGGGCTTCCCTCATCGAGAAGAAGACCTCCGTCATTACCCATTGCAACGCCGGCGCCCTGGCCACCGGCGGCTACGGCACGGCCCTGGGCGTGATTCGCAGCGCCTGGGCAGCGGGAAAACTGGAACAGGTTTACGCGGATGAAACCCGCCCCTGGCTCCAGGGCAGCCGCCTCACTGCCTGGGAACTGGTGCGTGACGGCATTCCCGTATCCCTCCTGGCGGATGGCGCAGCGGCGGCGCGCCTGGCTGCCGGGGGTGTGGACTGGATCATAGTCGGCTCCGACCGTATCGCTGCCAATGGCGATGTGGCCAATAAGATCGGCACCTACTCCCTGGCGTTGGTGGCCAAGGCCCATGGTGTGAAGGTCATGGTGGCGGCGCCCACCTCCACCATCGACATGAACTGTCCCACGGGGGCGGACATACCCATAGAAACCCGAGATCCTGAAGAACTCCTGTCCTGTGGAGACAAAAGAGTGGCCAGCCCCGGAGCCGAAGCCTGGAATCCCGTGTTCGACGTGACCCCGGCAAAGCTGGTGGATGCTATCGTTACGGAAAAGGGTATCGTGCTTTCTCCGGATGTTGAGAAAATGGCGGCGCATATGGGGTGATCTCGGAATCAGGTTTAATTCGGGTGGTGTGATGTAATCTGACTCCGACGGGGTAAAACTGATGGGTGTCCTGTGTCTTGATGGAGTTGAAAAATATTATGGAACCACTAATAAGGTGTTTCACCCACATTGGAGAAGAAGTGCAAATCAAATGAGCAAACATAGATTGTGAAAGGACATATTGAAATGACTGATACGCCCTCTTATCCTATTACTGTATATTTTCGTAATGCTGGAAATTGGATAAAAAATGCAGTTTATGACAATGAATTTGATTTGGTTGTTGGTTTGGAATTTGCAGATACTGATGAGCCTGAAGAAGCATGGGGAATCAGAGCGACGGATAGATATGGAAGGGAAGTTAGCTTGCAAGTAGAGGCTATTGAATTGGTTCGCTTCGGGTTGAAAGAGGGATAAGTGGAATAGTTAAACTGATGGGTGTAATATCTCTTTTATAGTTTTCAGCTTTCGGGGAAGCTTACGGGTGGGTGGGTGTCCAATTGCATCACTAAAGGTTATTATTCAGTACGAGATATACGATGAATAAATTCATTATGTATGTATTTTTAGTTGGAATTTCCGTTAACAGTGATGTGTTAAGCCAATCTATTAGTTCCCGGGGATACTATTTTATAAATGTTTTTGGTTGCAGTTTTCCGGTGCCAAATAATTATTATTTTATAGGCAATAGGTATTTTAATTCCGGAGACATTATGTTTAGTGGTATGGGGATAGATGCCAGAATAGAAGAGACTGGAATGATTGTTTTGAATAGATCAAAATACAGAGATGGCGTACCTCATGGATGGAATATTGAGAAAGAAATATCTATTAATGGCTTGAATGTAAAAAAATTGATAAGAAATGATAACGAATATGCATTTAAGGATATGAAGGTATATATGGTTACTGATGGTAAGATATATATGGAATATACATCAGGTAAGAGTTCAAAAATAGATTTTGAAAGTATGCTGTCATATTGTTATTCTCATCCTTTAGAGTAGTGCAATAGGCAATAGAAGAAGAAATAGAGAAGAAATAGGAAATAGAAAAGGAAATCAGAAATAGAAGAAATAGAAGACACCCATAAATTGGTGTCCCCTCGGAAAACCGACCAATTTCTATTCAGATCGAGGAAAAATAGCCGGATTTCCCTGATTTTTACATAACCAAGGGTTCTTTTTGGCGGTTTATCATGTATTTCACAAATACTTGGCCACCAGCGGTTCTGCCGATGTCGGCAAAAGGGATGTAAAGTCGGGATGGAAAGGGAGAGGGGCTATTTCCAGTAGGGTTTTTATCCCGGGGAGAAATATCGCCGACAGTTGCCGATGCCCTGAACCCAATGCTGTTCCCGGGCTTCAACCACTGCTTCCACTTTCTCCGGCCGTCCCACCAGGGAATGAAACAAACGCTCGAAGGATTGGCTGAGTTTCTGCCAAGCACGTCCATCCAGGCTCATGTAATGACCCCCTGGTTTTTGCACAACCTACGCAGCTATTTGCAAAAAAATATAAGACACCCATCTTTTGGATCTTGAGAAATAGATGAGAAATAGATGAGAAATAGAGGACACCCACTCATTGGCATTTCCTCGGAAAAAGCACCAGTTTCTACACCAAGCGAGGGGGAAGCGAAATAGAGGACACCCACTCATTGGTATTTCCTCGGAAAAAGCGCCAGTTTCTACACCAAGCGAGGGGGAAGCGAAATAGAGGACACCCGCTCATTGGTATTTCCTCGGAAAAAGCGCCAGTTTCTACACCAAGCGAGGGGAAAGCAGTCAGATGGTCATGGTTTCCATGCTGCCACGGGGTTTTTCCAGCGCAGTAATGAGTGGATGTCCCCATTGTTCCTGTTTAATCAAAATCAAACAAAGCCATGGCTAACAAATAGCCAGAAATAGAAGACACCCATAAATTGGTGTCCCCTCGGAAAACCGACCAATTTCTATTCAGATCGAGGAAAAATAGCCGGATTTCCCTGATTTTTACATAACCAAGGGTTCTTTTTGGCGGTTTATCA
>JALWRH010000098.1 GCA_026994195.1 Sedimenticola sp.
CACGATGAATGACAACTTAACAGGATATTGAAAAAGTCCCTCCATGGACTTTTTCAACCACGGAAGCGGAAAACGCGGTTTCCCGCTTCCTTCATTTTCAATGGCTTACAGCCATCGAAAATGGTGGCACATCCTTGTGCCACACACAGGCTGTCGGGCTGAAGCCCGACCTACGATTCAGGACAAGGATCGCAGGGCAAAACGCCAGGGCCGCTGTTGGTCTTCCGGGCTGGCATAGCCTATACCCACCCGGGGGCCAGCGGTCACGGCAGCATCCTCCACTGGCGCAGCATCTTCCAGCCAGAGCGCCGTTCCTGCCACGCTCATGCCGTTGAGGGCCTTGTCGATACCCAGGGCCTGACACAACTTCCCTGGCCCGTTGCACAGCTGCTGGTCCGCCACCCCACCACGCAACGCCCGCATCTGCTCTATTCCCTGCTGGGGATGCAAGGCCCGTATCAACACCGCCTGAGGATGCCCTTCCTCGCCGGTGACGATATTGAGCATATGGTACATGCCGTAGATGAGATAAATGTAGTAATGACCGGGGGCGCCGTACATGATTTGCGTTCTGGCTGTGCGTCCCCTGGAGGCATGACAGGCCGTGTCATCCTCACCGACATAGGCTTCAGTCTCGACAATGATGCCGCCTACCAGCTGCCCATCCTGCCTGCGCAACAAGGGCTTGCCCAGCAGATCACGGGCCACGCAGACAGCATCCCGGCGGAAATAGTCCTGTCCCAGACGGCTCATAGGGATACTAATACCTGGCCGTTCTCTACCTGCACAGGAAGGCTTTCCAGGCTGTCACCGGCACAGGGGCCGCGCACGCAGTAACCGTCCTCCGGGCGAAACAGGGCGCCATGGGTGGCGCATTGCAGGAATCTTCCTTCAAGGTCGAAGAACCTGTCCGGCTGCCATTCCAGGTTGACCCCGGTATGGGGACAGCGGTTGAGATAAACCCACACCCTGTCCTGCTGCCGTACCACCACCAGAGCCCGGGGCGCACCATCGGGGGCATCCACCAGGATTCCCCGCGCGTCCTTCACCTGCAGATCGTCGAGCCTGCAGACAGGTACTGCCATCACAGCTGCAATCCCTCCCGGGCGCACTTGGCGGATGCCAGGTTCACGGCATGCTCCAGGGTTTTTTGCGGTGGCAGCCCCCGGAGTAGGGCATCGATGATGCCGGCATTGAACACATCCCCGGCGCCAATGCTGTCCACCACTTCCGTTTCCGGGGCTGGCGCATGCAGGATTTCGCCCCCGGGCGACAGGCTCCAGGCGCCTTCAGCACCCCAGGCAAGAAAGACCTGCCGGTCGTCTTTCATCTGCTGAAGAAAGGCCTGGGGTGAATCCGTGCCCTGCTCCCGCACCCACGCCCGCGAGATCAGCAGGACATCAGGCAGGGCAAACAGCGCCGCTATGCCTGCACGGGGTTTTTCCACTTCCAGGGAGCAGGGAATGCCCAGGCGCCGGGTCTTTTCCAGCATCATTTTCAGCTGCGTCAGGTTGCGCCCCTCGAAATGAATCCAGTCGAAAGCATCCAGGGACAGACTGTCGAAATCATCGAATCCGTACTCGGGCAGATCCCGGTAGTGAACGATGGTACGGCTGCCCGTGGCCGCGCTCAGGGTGATGTAGGAAGTGGGAAGTTTTCCCGAGTCCGGGCGCAACACAGCTCCCAGATCCACCTGGTGACGCTGGAGATCCTCCAGCACCAGGCTGCTGTCCGCATCCCGGGGTAAGACCCCCGCCCAGGCGACGGCGTGGCCAAGCTGACTGAGAATGACCAGGGTGTTGGTGGCATTGCCGCCACGGCGGCGCTGTTGGGACAGGGCGCGGATCTCCGCATCCTCTTCGGGATAGGCGGACACCCGGTTGACGATGTCCAGGGTGGCGATGCCGACAGACAGGATGCGTGGCACGGAACCCTGTTTCCCCCGCTACCCGCTGGCGGCATCGAGAAGCAGGGAGATCAATTCTCCTTTGCCGTTGCCCAGAGCGATGATCTCCAGAACCAGTAGGGCTCCCGCAGCCCCGGCAATGATGCCTGCCAGCATCCCGCGGATGAAAGGTCCCCGGGTGACCGCATCGATGCCTACCACTCCCTGGCGGCGATGCATGCGCTCATCACGCAGATCCGTAACCTTGGCGTCTTCGACACCTTCCTGGATGGAGTAGAGGGTGTTTTCCAGCTGCTTGCGTGCATTCTCCGCTTCCTGGCGCAGGTATTCCGATTCCTCAGCCTCTACAACAGCTTTGTCCAGTTCCCGGCGCAGGCGGTCTATCTCGGTATTGGCATCTTCCAGCTGATCTTCGAGAAACTGCTGGGCCTCTTCCATCGCCTTCAGGCCTTTCTCCCGCTCCTGCAGGGATTCCAGATATTCATCCATCTCCTGGCGGGCAGATTCCTGGCTGATTGGGTCCAGATCAGAGTCATTCAATTCGCTGTGCATTTCTTTGTTGTTGTTTGCCACGGCTTCCCCCGGTGGTTATTGACCCAGCAGGCGTTTCTTGACACTGCTGGTTACAGGCTCCGGACCAATCCACACGCTCAACAGCGCTTTGGCGAAGTCTGCGCCGGGCACGACGCCCTTGTCCACGCCCTTTACGGTCACATGTACGCCACTTCCCGGCAGATAATCCATCACCACCTCATCGCCTTTGTGCAGGGTAACGAACATGGCCTCAAACTGCTTGAGGCGATCACGCAAGGCTGGCAACTTGTCGGGCGCGACATTGGCTTCGAACCCTTCTTCCCAACCTTTGTCCAGTTTTTCCCGGTCCACTTCGGAATAAAGAAAATTCATGCGCATGCGCCAGGGCTGATCAGCATCCAGAATCGCCTTGGCGTCCTTGTTCCTGGCTGGCAGATAAAGCGCAGCAACGTAAATATCGAAAAAGAATTTTTCCCGCACACCGGCGCCATTGAGAACCAGCGTCTTGTCCCCCACTGAGACGGTGTCCGGCAGGTTTACGCCTTCAACCGTCTTTGCCACGGTTACTGCAGATACCAACATCATGCCTATCAAGATCAGCCAGCGCATATTACCCCTCCGTCCGGGAACTCCATCGATTCTTTGCGTTCGGGCGCTGAATAACGCTGCGTTCCGACACCCTGGTAGTCTGTGCTTTGAGAACAATACAGGCATTTACTGCTTCCTATCAGGAAAAACCCTGATCTTTCCAGCACTACGAAGCATTTATGCACCAATATGCAGGTAAATTCAAGCGCTTCCCTAGGTTTCGAGCCAGAAGGTCACAGGGCCATCATTGATGAGGGCAACCTGCATATCGGCGCCAAAGCGGCCACTGGCCACATGAGGATACTGCTTACGGGCCTGTTCCAACACGAAATGAAACAGCCGGTGCCCTTCTTCGGGAGGCGCCGCTGTGGAAAAACCCGGGCGCGTGCCTTTGCGGGTATCTGCCGGCAGAGTAAACTGGGGCACCAGCAACAACCCACCCTCGATATCGACCAGGCTGCGGTTCATGCGCCCTGTTTCATCAGGAAACACCCGGTAGCCCAGAAGACGCTGCAGCAGGCGTTCAGCCCGCTGTTCCGTGTCTTCTTTCTGTACGCCTACCAGCACCAGCAGCCCGGTCTGGATTTCACCAATGATCTCGCCATCCACGGTTACCCGTGCCTCCCGGACCCGCTGCAGCAAGCCAATCATGACAGGCGTTCGGCAAAACTGTCCGTAGCGGCCACCAGGGCAGCGCGGGTAGCGGGTTCAGCAGCGGAATGTCCCGCATCCGGAATGATCTGCAGCTCGCTGTCAGGCCAGTGTTTGTACAGTTCCCAGGCGCTTTCCAGGGGGCAGATCGCATCATAGCGGCCCTGCACGATGATCCCGGGAATGCCCTCTAGTTTGTGAGCATCCTCCAGCAGCTGGTTGGGCAGGAAGAAAGCATCGTTCATAAAGTAATGGCATTCGATACGCGCCATGGACAAGGCGACATGGGGCTGGGCGAAATGCTGCTCCACAGCCTCATCATGCAACAGGGTGGCCGTGCGGCCTTCCCATACGGACCAGGCCTTGGCGGCAGCCATGCGCCGCAGTTCATCATTGCCGGTCAGCAGCTCGTAATAGGCGCTGACCATCTCCCCTCTCTTTTCTCGCGCCACGGGAGCCTGGAAATCTTCCCAGAAATCCGGGAACAGGCGGCTGGCGCCTTCCTGGTAGAACCATTGAATCTCCCGGGGGCGGCACAGAAAAATGCCCCGTAGGATCAGGCCACTCACTCTTTCAGGATAATTTTCGGCATAGGCCAGGGCCAGGGTGGAACCCCAAGAACCCCCAAACAGCAGCCATTTGTCCACTCCCAGCTTCTTGCGCAATTTCTCTATGTCTTCCACCAGATGCCAGGTCGTGTTGTCCTGGAGACTGGCGTGGGGTGTGGAATGGCCGCTACCACGCTGGTCGAACAAAATGATGTGATAACGTTCAGGATCGAAGAAGCGCCGGTGGTAGGTTTCACAACCCGCCCCGGGACCACCGTGCAGAAACAAGACCGGAATGCCCCTGCGCCTGCCGCATTCTTCTACATACAGACTGTGGACATCATCCACCTGCAGACGCCAGTGATGAAAGGGCTCGATATCCGGATACAGGTCCTTCAACGGCGGCCGCCCAGCAGGGAGCCCAGGATACCCCGCACCAGGCGTCTGCCCAGGGAACTGCTCACGGAACGCGCCATGCTTTTGGCTGCGGCTTCCCAGATGGTCTGGCGATTGGAGCGCCGCGCCGGTTTTTTCGCCTTTTTCGCTGCCTTTTCCTGCGCCTTGCGGGCTTTTTCAGCAGCCTCCACCCGGGCTTCTTCTTTGGCCCGCATCTTCAGCATTTCGTAAGCGGATTCACGGTCAATGGGTTTTTCATACCTGCCCCGCATGGGAGAACGGGCGCGAATCTGCTCCCGTTCCGCAGGCGTGATGGGGCCGATACGCGAAGCCGGAGGCCGGATCAGAATCTGTTCCACCGGCGTCGGCGCACCCTTGCCATTGAGTACCGACACCAGGGCTTCTCCCGTACCCAGCTGGGTGATGGCCTTGACGGTATCCACCTCGGGGTTCTCGCGGAAGGTTTCCGCCACCAAGCGCACGGCCTTCTTGTCCTTGGGCGTGAAAGCCCGCAGGGCATGCTGGATCTTGGTGCCCAGCTGGCCGAGGATCTCTGAAGGAATGTCCAGGGGACTCTGGGTAATGAAGTACACGCCCACCCCTTTGGAGCGGATCAGCCGCACTACCTGCTCTATTTTTTCGATGAGCGCCTTGGGCGCGCCTTCGAACAGCAGGTGGGCCTCATCGAAGAACAGCACCATCACCGGCTTTTCCGGGTTCCCCACTTCGGGCAGTTGTTCGAAAAGCTCCGCCAACAGCCAGATGAGAAAGCTGGCATACACCCGGGGGGACTGGTGAATGAGCTTGGTCACGTCCATGATGGAGACTACACCCTTGCCGGAGAAATCCGTGATCATAAGGTCTTCCAGGCGCAGGGCCGGCTCGCCGAACAGATACTCGGCGCCCTGTTCCTCCAGGATGAGCAGACGCCGCTGAATCGCCCCCACGCTGGCGGTGGATATGTTGCCGTATTCCGCCGACAGTTCCTGGCGATGCTCCGCCATCCAGTTGAGCATGGCGCGCAGGTCTTTCAGATCCAATAGCAGCAGGCCATTGTCGTCGGCGATGCTGAAGGCCGCGTACATGACCCCAGTCTGGGTTTCATTCAATTCAAGCAGACTGGAAAGGAGCAAAGGCCCCATGTCGGAAATGGTGGTGCGCACTGGCTGACCCAGCTTGCCGAACATATCCCAAAAGATGACCGGGTTGGGATGCAGGTTGAAATCCTCCATGCCTATGGTCTGCACCCGCTCATCGATCTTGGGATGAGGCTTGCCCGGCATAGCCATGCCGGATAGGTCACCCTTCACGTCCGCCATGAACACCGGCACACCAATATCGGAAAAACCCTCCGCCAGGATCTGCAGGGTCACTGTCTTGCCTGTGCCGGTAGCCCCGGCCACCATGCCATGACGGTTGGCTTTGTCGGCGCGGAACATGACTTTTTTGCGGCCGTTGCCGCCGATCAGGAATTCAATGCTCATAGGCTTGCTGCTCTGAAAGTATCACAATCGTTGATGTCGCCGGTTTTCACTCCCCGGCTGAACCAGTACTGGCGTTGCCTGGAAGTGCCATGGGTGAAACCATCCGGGCGCACCCGCCCCGTGGCCTGGCGCTGCAACTTGTCATCACCAATGGCGCTGGCGGCATTGAGGGCTTCTTCCAGGTCACCACTCTCCAGAAACTTTTTGGCCCGCTGGGTATGGTTCACCCATACCCCGGCAAGACAGTCCGCCTGCAGTTCCAGGCGCACAGAGGCCGAATCCGCGCCCTTGCTGCCCCGGGGCACCTTCTTGGTGTAACCCAGCAGATTCTGGACATGATGCCCGACTTCATGGGCAATGACATAAGCCTGGGCCAGATCACCCGGCGCCTTGAAACGGCGCTTGAGTTCATCGTAAAAAGCCAGGTCGATATAGACCTTGTGATCGCCCGGACAGTAGAAAGGTCCCATGGCCGTCTGGGCAATCCCACACGCGGACTGCACGCCACCCGTGAAAATCACCAGCTTGGGTTCTTCGTAGCGTTTACCGTACTCCTGGAATACCTGGTTCCACACATCCTCGGTATCCGCAAGCACCACTTTGACGAAATCCACTTTTTCCTGTTCCTGAGGCGTGGGCTGGTAGTCCGCCTGTCTGGTGGTGGATGTACCGCCAAGCTGGCTGCCCACATTCATCACCAACCGGGGGTCCACCCCAAAATACATGGCGATCAGAGCCAGTACGATAGTACCGATACCAATGCCACCGGCCTTGCCCACCCGCATACCTCTGCGGTCTTCCACGTTGCTGCTACGTCGACGTCCTCGCCATTTCATCTGACGATCCCCCTCACGAAATAATCATCCTGAACTTCCAACTTGGAAGAATAGTAGCAAGAACAAAGCAATGGCAAGTACCTATATGATTTACAGGCAATGGGATACCAGCTGAATGCCTGCTTGTATAGAGATATGAAAGCGACGATACAGGGGTTTCTAGATGGCTCTCCAGTTCGTATCCGTAAAATCCTGAACAACTGGCGATGCATGAAAGCGGTTTGATTGCGCACACTCTATGAGGCGGAAATGGAAACCAGCCCCCTGAAACTCGGTTTCAGGGGGCTGGTAAGATTTCAGAACGCCGGCCAGTGCAATCCCAAGGCTTTCGACAGGAACACAGCCATCTGTCCGCGGGTCAAAGGATCATCAGGACAATAGTTGGTCGCACTACAACCACTAGTGATTCCCGAAGCCGCCATCGCTTCTATATATTGGAAAAAGGGATGGCCGGTAGAGACATCACTGAATGTCGCTGACGCGGGCGGTGGAGACACCTGCCTTTTCCACAGAATCCTGGCCTGTGACACGCAAACATTTCCACTGCTTCCCAGGAAAGGTTGAAGCACGTAAGACACCACCTCAGTCGTCGAATCCGAATCAATGTCCTGACGTCTGTCAATGAGCAGCGAGATATTAGCGCCGGAAACAGTATCCCCAGGGGTACCGCTGGTCGCCGATGTTAAAACCAGCGACTGATAGGTCCAATTGCTTCCGTTGCTGGAATCCGCGAAATAAGCAGCCAGCTGCCCAACAAAGTCATCCGTGGCGTCACCATCATAGGCGTAGAACCCCAGTTGCGTGACAATGGCGCCATCAGGGATATCATCCGGCAACGCCGCGTATACATAGGCGTTTCCTCCGGTGAGACACATCCTGTTGAAACCCGGCCCGGAACTGTAGGTACCCGAAGAAGTCCGGGGTCTGAAGCTTGTCCATGGAACCACACTGATCGCCACGTCAGACGTGCCATACGAATTGGGCACCATAGCATCCAACCCGCCGGTAACCACGGACGCTACCTCCGGTTGCAGGGCCTGGGACGCGTCCACCCATCCCCCTCCTGTAAACACCATTTCCGCCATGCTGTTTGCAGAACCGGTAACGAACGCTGCAACCAACAAGGCATGAATCTTTGTCTTGAATGTCATCAGTTTCACCTATCTCTCCCGACATGGGATCAAATGGCCATCTCCTTATTCCTGCCACGCCCATGTGCCAGTACTTGTTGGGGCCTGTACCAAAATCCATGGCAACCCATACCTGAAATTCCCCCACGGGCAACAAGCGCTCCTGCTCTTCCGGTGCTCATATCATTGCATTTCAAGACAAACACCAGGGATATTCCGACCCAACCGGTCGTAGTACAGCAATCCTGATTCAGGCCGAGCATGGACATAACTTTAGAGGGGGCTACAATAGAAAAAATAGACCAGTTTTACCAATATGCCAGGCTCTTTCACGAATTGCCCCTTACGGCTATGTGCCGCAGGTACCCATGCCAGCGGAATACAGATGTCTTGAGATGATCTGTCTGCGCCTAACTCGCTTACTTTGCAGTCGATTTTAAGTCTGGTCGTAACCCCTGTTTGCACTTGGGAAAGTCCAGGGGGGTTCGATTTGTGGGATCATCCAGGCAGCAGCGTTTTCAGAAAAATTCCCGTATGAGAACGGGAGACAGTAACAATGTCCTCTGGCGTCCCCTGGGCGATGATCTCGCCCCCGCCATCGCCCCCTTCCGGCCCCAGGTCCACGATCCAGTCGGCAGTCTTTATCACGTCCAGGTTATGCTCGATGACGATGACGGTGTTGCCATGATCACGCAGGCGGTGCAGTACGCCGAGGAGCTGTTCCACGTCGTGAAAATGCAGGCCGGTGGTGGGCTCGTCGAGGATGTACAGGGTGCTGCCTGTGTCCCGCTTGGACAGTTCCCGTGACAGTTTCACCCGCTGGGCCTCGCCTCCGGACAGGGTGGTGGCGTTCTGGCCCAGCTGGATGTAGGTCAGGCCCACGTCCACCAGGGTTTGCAGCTTGCGCTTAACCACGGGCACGGCGTCGAAGAAGGCCAGGGCCTCCTCCACGGTCATGTCCAGCACTTCGTTGATGCTCTTGCCCTTGTACTTGATCTCCAGGGTTTCGCGGTTGTAGCGCTTGCCCTTGCAGGTGTCGCACTGCACGTAGATGTCGGGCAGGAAGTGCATCTCGACCTTGATGACGCCATCCCCCTTGCAGGCCTCGCAACGGCCGCCCTTGACGTTGAAGCTGAAGCGCCCCGGGGTGTAGCCCCGGGAGCGGGACTCCGGCACCCCGGCGAACAGCTCGCGGATGGGAGTGAACAGGCCGGTGTAGGTGGCCGGGTTGGAGCGCGGTGTGCGGCCGATGGGGGACTGGTCGATATCCACCACCTTGTCGAAATGCTCCAAGCCGTGAATGGCATCATGGGGCGCCACGGTGTGGCTGGCGCGGTTCAGGGTGTTGGCCGCCAGGGGATAGAGGGTGTCATTGATGAGGGTGGACTTGCCCGAGCCGGACACCCCAGTGACGCAGGTGAACAGGCCCACGGGAATCTCCAGGCGCACGTTCTTCAGGTTGTTGCCCCGGGCGCCCTCCAGCACCAGCAGGCGGTCCTCATCCATGGGGGTGCGGATCAGGGGCACGCCAATGGCCCGCTCGCCGCTGAGGTACTTGCCCGTGAGGGAAGCAGGATTGGCGGCCACTTCCTCCGCCGTGCCCTGGGCTACCACTTCCCCGCCATGCACCCCCGCGCCGGGACCGATGTCCACCACATGATCCGCGCTGCGGATGGCTTCCTCATCGTGCTCCACGACGATGACGGTGTTGCCCAGGTCGCGCAGGTAGGTCAGGGTCTTGAGCAGGCGGGCATTGTCCCGCTGATGCAGGCCGATGGAAGGCTCGTCCAGCACATACATGACCCCCACCAGGCCGGCGCCGATCTGGCTGGCCAGACGGATGCGCTGGGCCTCGCCGCCGGACAGGGTGTCGGCGCTGCGTTCCAGGGTCAGATAGTCCAGGCCCACATTGACCAGGAAACTCAGGCGCTCATGGATCTCCTTGACGATCCTGGCCGCGATCTCTCCGCGCTTACCGGGCAGGTTCAAGGCTTCAAAGAAGGCCAGGCAGTCCGCCACAGACAGGGCCGTCACCTGAGGCAGATTCACGTCCGCTACGAATACGTTGCGCGCCGCCTCGTTGAGGCGCGCCCCGCCACAGGCCGGACAGGGATGGCTGGACAGATAGCGGGACAGCTCCTCGCGCACGGCGCTGGAGTCCGTCTCCCTATAGCGCCGCTCCATGTTGTGAATCACCCCTTCAAAAGGGTGAGTCTTTTTCACCCGCCGCCCCAGATGGTTGTGATAGTCGAAATGGATGGCTTCCTGGCCACTGCCATAAAGAATAATGTCCCGTATCTTCTGTGGCAGTTCCTGCCAGGGGGTCTCCGGATCGAAACCATAGTGCCGCGCCAGGGACTGAAGCATCTGGTAGTAATAGGCATTGCGGCGGTCCCAGCCCCGCACCGCCCCCGCCGCCAGGGACAGCTCAGGATGCGCCACCACCTTGCCTTCATCGAAGCTCTGCTTCACGCCCAGGCCATCACAGTCGGGACAGGCGCCCACGGGGTTGTTGAAGGAGAACAGGCGCGGCTCCAGTTCCTCGATGCTGTAGCCGCAGGTGGGACAGGCAAAGTTGGCGGAGAACACCAGCTCGTCTTTTTCCGGCTCATCCATCCAGGCCACCAGGGCCACGCCATCGGCCAGGCGCAGGGCGGTTTCAAAAGATTCGGTGAGCCTCAGACGCTGGGCGTCATCTTCCTTTCCCTTGACTCTGAAACGATCCACCACCGCCTCGATACTATGCTTGCGGCGCAGGTCCAGATCCGGTGCGTCGTCCAGCTCCCAGATCTCCCCGTCGATGCGGGCACGGATGAAGCCCTGGGCGGCCAGTTCCTTGAGCAGCTTCTGGTATTCCCCCTTGCGCTCAGAGATCACCGGCGCCAGCAGCATCAGCTTGCTGCCTTCCGGCAGAGCCAGCACCTGATCCACCATCTGCTCGATGGTCTGGGCCTCCAGGGGCAGGTGATGCTCGGGACACAGGGGCGTTCCCGCACGGGCGTAGAGCAGGCGCAGGTAATCGTAGATCTCGGTGATGGTACCCACGGTGGAGCGGGGGTTGTGGCTGGTGGTCTTCTGCTCGATGGAAATGGCCGGGGACAGACCCTCGATATGGTCCACGTCCGGCTTCTCCATCATGGACAGAAACTGACGTGCATAGGCGGACAGAGACTCCACGTAGCGCCGCTGGCCCTCGGCATAGATGGTATCAAAGGCCAGGGAGGACTTGCCCGAGCCCGACAGGCCGGTGATGACGATGAGCTTGTCCCGGGGCAGTTCCAGGTCGATGTTCTTCAGGTTGTGGGTGCGGGCACCACGGATCTTGATACTTTTCATATACCGGATTCGAAGGAACGGCCTCTGGGCGAAAGTTCACCACGCAAAAGGGCAATATACGCGCTTTCCCCCGTCCGCTTCAAACCAGTATGTATATTCGTGAGCATTCCCCCAGAAATCCCCGGTTTGCGCCTGCAACATGGCCTGAGCTAGAATGCACGCGGGTCGGAATACCCGCCGGGGGAAGTCATCCATAAGCGTGATGATCCCGGTTCGAGGGCGCACAAAGGAATGCCCGGCAATACTTTGCGCCCCGCTGATGCTTCAATGTTTGTTTGCCAAAGCAATACCTTAGTTGATGATTTCAGCAATGGATTGGATTTTTCGGGCTAGCCAACGCTACACCAGGGACCTGTCCACCATGTCCAGATCGGGCCGATCAAATGTACAGCTTGCTCTGATCTGCGGCTTGCTGGCCTGTGGCTTGGCCAGCGCCGGTTCACAGGATCCGGCCCATCGCCCTGAACCCAAAGGCCGGTGCGATTCACCTTCATTCATGGAAAAAGGGCAATGCTGGACCATTCTGAAAAGCAATGAAGACTGTCTGGTTCAACCCATCGTCGTGGAGCTGGAAGACCAGCCCCTGTTCTGCCCCAGGGACAAGATCATGCCTGCATCCGGGAAACAGGATTCTGGCGCATCCCGGAAACCATGACTTTTCAAGCCCTGATCAGCTCGCAGGAATTCCAGGAATGCTGAGCACAGGAAACATTTTCAAGGACTCATCCGGGAAAGGCCTGCATTCCCTGCCTGTCACGCCCTAACCCGTGTATCCACTATTCGACTGACCATCAATGACTGACCAGACTGAAGGATTCAACCCACAGGAACGCCGCGCCACCTATGGCCTGGCGGGTATCTACGGCTCACGCATGCTGGGGCTGTTTCTCATCCTGCCCGTATTCGCCCTGTACGCCGAGCATCTGGCCTCGGCCACGCCCGTGCTGATCGGCATGGCCATCGGCATCTATGGCCTCACCCAGGCAGTGTTGCAGATCCCTTTCGGCCTGCTCTCGGACAAAATCGGGCGCAAGCCGGTGATCATCGGCGGTCTGTTGCTTTTCGCCCTGGGCAGCATCATCGCCGCCACCGCAGACGACATCTACATGATCATTGCGGGGCGCGCCATCCAGGGCAGTGGCGCCATTGCAGCAGCGGTCATGGCCCTGCTGGCTGACCTCACCCGGGACCAGCAGCGCACCAAGTCCATGGCCGTGGTCGGCGTGACCATCGGCTTCTCTTTTACGGTGGCTCTCATCGCCGGCCCCTTGTTCAATACCTGGGTAGGCGTGCCCGGCCTGTTCTGGATCACCGCGGCCCTGGCCATCGCTGGCATCCTCATCCTGGTGCTGGTGGTGCCCACCCCGGACCACAGCAGTGTGCATTCAGAAGCCGAGCCAGTGCCCGGCATGTTCGGCAAGGTATTACGCGACACCCAGCTGCTGCGCCTGGATGCCGGCATCTTCACCCTGCACCTGGTGCTCACCTCATTGTTCCTGGCCCTGCCCCTGGTGCTGCGCGACGCCGGGTTGCCGGTGCAGAAACACACCTGGCTGTACCTGCCGGTGATGTTGCTGTCCATGGGCCTGATGGTGCCCTTCGTCATCATTGCCGAGAAAAGAAACAAGATGAAACAGGTGTTTACCGGTGCTATCAGCCTGCTGGGCCTGGCCCTGGCAGGGTTCTGGCTGTTCTCCGGCAGCATCTGGGGACTGGGCCTGATGCTGCTGGTGTTCTTTACCGGCTTCAACCTGCTGGAAGCCACCCTGCCTTCCCTGGTCTCCAA
>JALWRH010000099.1 GCA_026994195.1 Sedimenticola sp.
TCCATGGACAAGCCTGACCAGCGCGCCATGGCCTGAAACATGGCGGGATGGGGTTTGGCCGCACCCACATCCGCAGCGCCCAGATTCAGGTGAAAACAGTTGGCCAGGGGTGTTTGTTCCACTTGGGCATTGCCATTGGTGACAGACACCAGAAGATAGCGCCCCTTCAGATCGTTCAGAACCGGCAGCACATCTTCCCAGGGGGTCACGCAGTTGCGGGCGCGCCGGAACAGTTCGGTTCCCTGTTGCGCCAGCCCCTGCTCATAACCGTATTTCTCCAGCAGCTGCTCAAGACTTTTCCTGCGCACCAGAGTGAGATCATGGGCTAGCCCGGGATGCTTTTCCATGAACGCCAGGCGTCCCTGGCGCATGTCCATGATGGACATATCCCGGGTCAGACGCGGTGCCTGCTGCTGCAGCCAGGCATACAACGCCTGCTCCGCCGCCATGATGACCGGCTTGGTGGGCCAGAGGGTGTCATCCAGATCGAAGCTGATGAGGCGGATATGCTCAAACATCAAAGCGCAGGCAGCACCCGCCGGGAAATGAAATCCGCCAGGGGCGCAAGTTGTTCACGCCGTTGCGCCACTTCCACAATGTATCCCAGAGTGCGGGGAATATCGCCAAGATAACCGGACTTGCCGTCCCGGTGGTGCAGCCGCGCAAAAATGCCTGCCGCCTTGAGGTGCCGTTGCGCCCCCATGAGATCGAACCAGTGCAGAAAGCTGTCTTCGTGTTCATCACGCATGACACCGGACTGCACCGCCAGCTGAAAGAAACCCCAGGCCCATTCATCCACCTGCAAAGACGGCCAACTCACATAACAGTCGCGCAGCAGGGACACCGCATCATAAGTGACGGGGCCGCGCACCGCATCCTGAAAATCCAATACACCGGGAGCATGTTCCACCTGGGCCATAAGATTGCGCGAATGGTAGTCCCGGTGTACGAACACCTGGGGTTGTTCCAGGGCAGACGCCGCCAGGGCTGCGAAAGCCGTTTCCAGCATCTGCTGCTCCTCCTGATCCAGCGCCAGGCCCAGATGTTTCAGCAACAGCCAGTCCCGGAACAGAGACATTTCCTGGAGCAGCAGTGTTTCATCATATTCCGGCAGATCTGAGGGATCGATACAGGCCTGCATGCTCATCAGGGCTGCCAGGGCATCGCCGTACAAGCGTTCCACGCTATCCTCATTCAATGCCTCCAGGTAACTGCACGAACCAAGGTCCTCCAGCAGCAGAAAACCCTGTTGCAGATCCTGCTGATACACCGCCGGAGCATGTACCCCGGCCCCCCGCAGACGCCCGGCCACATTCACAAAAGGCGCGCAGTCCTCTTTGTCCGGCGGCGCATCCATGACGATGAAACTGCTTCCATCTGGTAAGCTGAGCCGCAGATAACTGCGAAAACTGGCATCTTCTGAAGCAGGCTCCAGGGAAAAATCCCTCAGGCCACAGCTGGCATTCAACCATTTCTCCATGAGAATTCGACGATCAGACATATATTTATTGGCACAAACATTGAATCAGGCGCCATTCTATGCGATTTTACCCGCGCCCGCGTGGAAACTGGAATAAACCACCCCAAGTGAAAATCTCCTTATACAAGTCTTGCTCTTCGCTGCTCCTTGGCGCCATTCTGCTCTCCACAGCTTCAACAGCGGTCACCTCCGCCGAATACCGCTGGGAATGCCAGCCCGCCGCTGGTGGTGGCGCCTGGGACTGTGGTCCTGCTGGCAGCCTGCCGCCCTTGCCTGCTGAGCCGCCGCAGACCGTAAAGACCCAGCCCGCAGCATCCACCTCGCCGCTAGCTGCCCCGGCAGAGCCCCAGGCGGAGAGGATTCCGGCAGGTAACCTGGCGCAACCCCCTGAAACCGCCAGGAATAGGCCTTCGAAGTCATTCGGGGAAAGGAAAACCCCTCCCGCTCCTTCTTCCGCACCTCCTGAAGAAGCTGCACCCCAAGAAAAGCCTGCTGCTCAGAATACCGTTCCGGCCCCTGCAGCACCGGAGCCAGAGGCTGCCGTTTCAGAAAAGCCCACACCACAGCCCCAGGAACCACCCCCTGAAGCCACGCCTTCGCCAGAACCTTCCCCTGAAACAGCGTCCGCGCCTGAAACAGAGGAAGCGCCAGCTCCGGCACCGGCCGAAACAGCCACAGCGGAACCCGTTGCCCCGGCGACGACACTCCCGGGAGCTAACGATCTGGCACTTCAGTTGGATCAGGGCATCCCCTGGCAACAATGCGGCCCGGCTGCAGCAACCCCCAGGATTCCGGCTACAGAAAACAACGGCCAGATCATTATCGAAGCAGACAGCGCCACAGCCCTGCCCGACGAAAACAAAGCACATTTTCAGGGTGCTGTGGTCATCCGGCAGAACGGCAACAGCCTCATGTCCGACGACCTGCAGTTCGACAACACGCGCAAGATCATCCGCTCCGATGATCGTCTGCTGGTGCAAATGCACGACCTTCGGGTGCTCGGCAGCAAGGCCTGGTTCGACTTGCAGAAACAACAGGGAAGCATGGCAGAGGCCAGCTACCGCATTCCCAGCCGCAAAGCCCGGGGAGAGGCTTCCCTTCTGGAGATACAGGACAGCAAACACAGCCACTACGAGAACATCAGCTACACGACCTGCCCCCCCGGCAACCAGGGCTTTCTGCTCACCGCGGACAGCATGGAGATCGATCAGGACAAACAGATCGGCACCTTCCATGGCGCCAAGCTGAAATTTCTCGGCGTGCCGATATTTTACGCGCCAAAACTCACCCTGCCCCTCACTGAAAAACGCAAGAGCGGCCTGTTGGTGCCCAGCGCGGGGTATTCCAGCCGCAATGGACTGGACCTGACCCTTCCCTATTATTTCAATCTGGCGCCCAACTACGATGCCACTTTCGTCCCGCGCCTGCTGAGCAAGCGCGGTCTCCTGCTCGGCGGGGAATTCCGTTTTCTCACCCGGAACAACAAAGGGGAACTCTATGCTGAAATCCTGCCCGATGACCGTGAATCCAACGAATACGGTACCCGGGGCGCCCTGCGCGCCCGCAGCCACAGCAATCTGAGCTTCCTCACCCAGGGGCTGAGCGCAGACGTGGACATCAACTGGGTCTCCGACGATGACTACCTGGACGACATGGGACGCAGCCTGGCCGTCACCAGCACCCGCCATCTGCTGAGCCGTGCGGCCCTGAACTGGCGCCTCCCTGACTGGGATGCCCTGGCCGAAATACGCGACTACGACACCCTGGACAAGACCATTGCCCCCAAGGATCGCCCCTACAGCCTCCTGCCGCGCCTGGCCGTCAACTGGACCCACTTCCAGGGAGCCGCTGGACTGGACTACCGGGTCGGCGTGGAGATGACCAGCTTCTACCGTGATGACAGCGTCACCGGCTCACGCTTCGAC
>JALWRH010000100.1 GCA_026994195.1 Sedimenticola sp.
GTCCATCTGCGGTATTTGCTCAATCATCAATAGCTTGGGCTATTGATTCAATTGCAAATCCGCACCTGAACGCCGATCCCGGCACGATCATCGCGTTCCCGGGTGAAATATTCGGGTTAACAGCTTATCAAGCTTGCCGCTGGCATGCACACAGAACACCGCCCGGCCCGTTAAACAGATAATCTGGAACTTCCCGACCATGTCCCTATTTGCCCGCAACCTGCTGGACCTGTACCTCGATGCCGCGCCCTGGCTGTTGCTGGGGCTGGTGGTGGCGGGGCTCATCAAAGCCTGGCTGCCAGGTGAGCGGCTCAATCGCTGGCTCAGTGGCGGCCCTCTATGGAGCATCATCAAAGCAGCGCTGGTTGGCGCTCCCCTGCCCCTGTGTTCCTGCGGTGTGTTGCCGGCAGCCCTGAGTATCCACCGGGGCGGCGCCTCCCGGGGAGCCACGCTCTCATTCATGATCTCCACTCCCGAGACCGGGCCGGATTCCATCGCCATCTCCTATGCCCTGCTCGGTCCCTTCATGGCCATCATACGTCCCATAGCCGCGGTCCTGAGTGCCGTTTTCACCGGCATGCTCACCCTTGTCCTGAAAGCCCCCGCGCTACCCGCCTTTCCTCTGGACAGCATGAGCACCGGCAGCTGCTGCAGCGACGGGAACTGTTCTGCCGAAACCACGCAGACTCCACAGGGATTTCTGGGCAAGACCTGGCAAGGCGTGGTGTATGCGTTCTCCGACATACTGGATGACCTGGTGCTGTGGCTGGCGGTTGGTTTGCTCCTTGCCGCAGTGGTGGCGACCCTGGTGCCACCACTGGCCATGGCCCAGTGGGGCAGCGGCCTGTCCGCCAAGCTGCTTATGCTTCTGGTGGGCGTTCCCATCTACGTCTGCGCCACCGCTTCCACCCCCGTGGCAGCCGGACTGCTGCTGGCCGGCATCTCCCCCGGCACGGTACTGGTCTTTCTTCTGGCGGGTCCGGCCACCAATATCGCCACCATCGGTGTTATTCATAAAGAAATGGGCCGCGCCACCACCTTGGTCTATCTGGCAGGAATCGCCTTGTCCAGCGTTGGCCTCGGTGTGCTCACGGATCTGCTGGTCAGCACCCTGCACATCGACATCATGACTGAACTTGAATCCGGCGGGGAAGCTCTACCCCTCTGGGTGGCTGCCAGCAGCGGCGTGCTGTTGCTTGTTGCCGCCATCCGTCCCCTGCGCCAGCGGTTGCTGGGTCAATGAATCCAACACTCCCGGTTGACACCCTGTACGCTCCACTCTATATTCAAGTAATCTATTGAATGATGAGATTCGAGCATGAATCAGTGGCTGCTTTCCCATGAAGCCGGCATACGCCTGGGCTTTTTCTTCGGTATCTTTGTCCTTATGGCCGTATGGGAAGTGTTGGCCCCCTGCCGCCATTCCCGCCTGCCCCGGCGCCTGCGCTGGACCAACAACCTGGGACTGGTGGTTCTCAACACTCTGCTGCTGCGCCTGTTGTTTCCCGCTGCTGCTGTGGGGGTCGCCCTGTTCGCCCGGGAACAGGGCTGGGGCTGGTTTAACCAAGTGCAGGCGCCCGGGTGGTTGAGCCTGTTGCTGTCGGTAATCATTCTGGATGCTGTCATCTACCTGCAGCATGTCATGGTACATGCCGTGCCCCTGTTGTGGCGCCTGCACCGGGTGCATCATGCGGACCCGGACTATGACGTCACCACCGGCGCCCGCTTCCATCCCCTGGAAATCATACTCTCCATGCTCATCAAGTTTGCGGCCATCCTGCTGCTGGGTCCTCCCGTGGCCGCTGTGCTGGTCTTCGAAGTGCTGCTCAACGCCACGGCCATGTTCAACCATGGCAACGTACAGCTGCCCCCAGGACTGGACAGGGTTTTGCGCTGGTTCCTGGTAACCCCGGACATGCACCGGGTGCATCATTCGGTAGAAGACGATGAAGCCAACAGCAATTTCGGTTTCAACCTGCCCTGGTGGGACCGTCTGTTCGGCACCTACCGCGCTCAGCCCCGGGGCGGGCATCAGCATATGAAGATCGGCATACACAAGTACAGGGATCCGAAACAGGTGAGCTGGCTCAGCGGCATCCTTACGCTTCCTTTCCGGGGTAAGATCACCGGCTATACCATTAACCGGCGTCAGTGGCATGCCAGTGATGAAGACTAAACCCCAACTGGCGCGCATTCTCGTGACCCTGGCCCTGGCGCTGGGCATCGGCCTGACCCTCATGTACCGGGACAAGATCGATGTACAGCAGCTTGGCCTCTGGATGGAGGGCGCAGGCTGGGCGGGACCCCTCCTGTTCATGCTCTTCTATGCCCTGGCGACGGTGCTCTTCTTTCCCGGCTCTGTTCTCACCCTGGCGGGAGGCGCCCTGTTTGGCCCGTTGTGGGGCACTCTCTACAATCTGAGTGGGGCCACCCTGGGGGCCGCCCTGGCATTTTTACTGGCCCGCTACCTGGCCGGGAGCTGGGTCGAGGCAAAAACGGCCGGTCGCCTGAGCCAGCTCCGGGAAGGCATCGACAAGGAAGGCTGGCGCTTTGTGGCTTTTGTACGCCTGGTGCCCCTGTTCCCATTCAACCTGCTCAACTATGCCCTGGGACTGACACGCATCCCATTCATCCCCTATGTTGCCGCCAGCTGGCTGTTCATGCTGCCCGGCGCTCTGGCCTATACCTGGCTGGGATATGCCGGCAGGGAAGCCGCATCCGGCAACCGGGCCGCCATTCAGCAGGGACTGATCGCCCTGGCCCTTCTCGCCTCGGTGATCTATCTGTCCCACTGGCTGGCCAGGCGCCAGGGTAAAAAAAGTGTCGATATAGAATAAACTCATGAACATCATTTCCATTCCCCGCCGGTACAGACACTTATGCATGCCACCCTGCCCCTTCTGATACAGACCTCTTTCCCGCGTGTTCAGCGGAAGCGGCTCACCACCTTGCAAGTCAACCTGGGTTATCGCTGCAACCAGAGCTGCCTGCATTGTCATGTGAACGCTAGTCCCAGGCGCAAGGAACAGATGGACGACAACACCATCGGAGAGGTGCTGGCGGTACTGGAAGCCCTTGAGCTGGAGAGTCTGGATCTCACCGGCGGCGCACCGGAGCTGCATCCCCGGTTCCGCCACCTGGTACGCCAGGCAAGCTCCCTGGGTGTTGGAATCATCGACCGCTGCAACCTGACCATCCTGGAAGAACCCGGCCAGGAAGACCTGGCCGGTTTCCTGGCCGCACACCGGGTGGAAATCGCCGCCTCCCTGCCCTGCTACCTGCCGGAGAACGTGGACGGCCAACGGGGCAAGGGAGTTTACGACGCCAGCATGGCAGGACTGCGCCGGCTCAATGATCTGGGCTATGGCCAGGAAGGCAGCGGCCTGATCCTCAACCTTGTATACAATCCGACCGGACCCAGCCTGCCGCCGCCACAACCCCTGCTGGAAGCAGACTACCGCAAGCGCCTGGGTGATCAGGGGATTCACTTCAACCAGCTGTTCACCATCACCAACATGCCCATACAGCGTTTTGGCAGTACCCTCATCAGCAAAGGGCAGTTCCAGGACTATATGCAGATCCTGCGCAAGGCTCATCTGGCCAGCAACCTGGATAACATCATGTGCCGCCACCTGGTCAGCGTGGACTGGCAGGGCCGGTTGTACGACTGCGATTTCAACCAGATGCTGCACCTGCCCCTGCACCTGGCGAACCGCAATGGCGCAAGACTCAGAGACCTTCTGGATCACGACCTCGACGGCAATCCCATTGCCGTGGCGGATCACTGTTGGGGTTGCACCGCAGGCCAGGGCAGCAGTTGCACAGGAGCGCTGAAACCGTGATTTCCATTGTCATACCCTGTCTGAATGAAGCGGCGAACATCATCCCCACTCTCGAAGCGCTGCAGGCCATGCGCAGCCGGGGACAGGAAATCATCCTCGTCGATGGCGGCAGCACGGATCAGACCACCAGCCTTGCCCAGCCCCTGGTGGATGTCATTTTACACACCGCCGCCGGGCGGGCACGGCAGATGAACACCGGCCTGGCCCAGGCCCGGGGCGACATCGTCTGGTTCCTGCATGCTGACACCCTGGCCCAGCCGGACATGGACTGCCAGATCATCGAATGCCTCGAGGACAGCAACGCCCAATGGGGGCACTGGCGGGTGCGCCTTTCCGGTAGCCAACCCTCCCTGCGGTTGGTGGAAACCTTAATGAACCACCGTTCCTGCCTCACAGGTATCGCCACCGGCGACCAGGGCCTGTTTGCCCGCACCGGGGTACTGCGCGGCTTGGGAGGTTATCCGGACATCCCGCTGATGGAGGATGTTGCATTGAGCCGGCGTCTGAAAAAGTTTTGTGGTCCCCTCCGCTGCCTGTCCGGCCCGCTGATAACCTCCAGCCGGCGCTGGGAGTCCCGGGGCATCTGGCGCACGGTGCTGCTCATGTGGCGGTTGCGCCTGGCCTATGCGCTGGGCGCAGACCCCAAGAAGCTGGCGGCCCTGTACCGGTGAAAGGGGGACGCCTGCTGGTTTTCGCCCGTGCACCGGTACCCGGAAAGGCCAAGACCCGCCTCATTCCCCGCCTGGGTGCCGAAGGCGCGGCCCGGCTGCAAGGCCACCTGACCCGGCAGACCCTGCACACCGCCTGCACCTCCAGCCTGCCAGGTATCGATTTGTGGTGCGCCCCGGACATCCAAGACCCGTTCTTCCGGAAATGCGCCGCAGACTTTCCTGTTACCCTGCACGCCCAGGCCGGGGCGGATCTTGGCCAGCGTATGCAAAACGCCTTGCAGGAAGCCCTGCAGCAGGCCCCCTGGGCAATCATCGTCGGCACGGATTGTCCGGGCCTCACAACAACGGACCTGCACCAGGCCGAAGATGTGCTGAAATACCGGGACGCCGTCCTTGGACCGGCCCATGACGGCGGTTACTATCTGCTGGGTCTGAAAAGCGCTCCCCGGGATCTGTTCACGGATATACCCTGGGGCAGCGCCCAGGTCGCCGCCCTCACCCGCGCCCGCATGCATGCCCTGAGTTGGTCATGGGCAGAACTGCGCCTTCAGCACGACCTGGACCGGCCTGCAGACCTGGACCACTTCCCGAAACTTGCCCAGGATTCAGGACTGTGAAGAATCACTTTCCAGGTCTTCGATAATAGGACACCCATCCTCCGCGCCACGGCACAGGTTCACCAGCAAAGTCAGTTCATCACGCAGGCTGGCAAGCTGTTCGAGCTGCTCACGGATATCCTCCAGCTTGCGATGGGTAAGTTCCCGCACATCGTCCCGCGCATGCTGGGGATCCGCACGCATTTCCAGGAGGCTGGCAATCTCCTCCAGGCTGAAGTTCATGGACTTGGCCCACAAAATGAAATGCAGTACGGACAGTTCCCGGCGGCCATAGATGCGCATGCCCGCGGGGGTTCGCGCTGCCTTGAGCAGCCCGATCTTTTCGTAGTAACGCAACGTATCCACGCTCAGGCCCGTTTTCCGGGCCACCTCGCCAATGCGCAATAGCGATTCAGAATTCGATGATGAGAAAGTACTCATTGAGCAGATAAAGTCCGGTAAGGATGAGCGTGATGCCTGCGGCGATCTCGAGCTTGCGCTGGTGCCGGGAAATCCCTTTCAGGGACTCCAGCCGACCCATGCTCCAGGCACCCAGTATGACAGGAATGCTGCGCCCCAGGGCAAATGCCAGCAACAGCATGCCACCAAAGGCTACAGAACCCACGGCCGCACTGGCCGTGAGGGTCACCAGCAGCGCCGGAGTGCAAAAGGGGCAGACAGCAATGGAAAACGGCACCGCCAGGAGAAAAGCGCCCCAAACGCCACTGGCGCGTTTGGCGCGCAGGGAAATCCAGGGCATACGGATACTCAGCCAACCGCCCCAGACCAGGCCCATGAACACGAGCAAAGGCCCAAGCAGCAGTCCCCAGGCGCGCCCCATGATTTCCTTCACCCATTCACCTCCCAGGGCGGCGCCCACGCCCAGGACGGCATGAGTGAGCAGCATGCCGATCACAAAGGCGGCCCCCATACGCAAGGCTTGCTTTTCCTCATGGGCGCGAGTCACATAAGCCAGCATCACAGGGATGGATGCAAAGGACACCGGATTGAAGCTGAACAGAAAACCGGCCAGAAAGCTCAGCCCCAGTCCCGCCAGGCTGGCCTGGCGCAGGCTGTTCCGTAGATCCTCCACGCTCAAATCCCAGGCGGGGATGAGCAGGTAAAAAGCCGCCAACAACAGGAGTATGGCCGTCAGCCACGGAGCATTGACGGCGAAGAACGCGAACTGGTGCCGCTGGCGGGCATCCACGCCCCTGAAGGATGCAGCCATCATGGGCAGGGTGAACATGGTGCTGAAAATCAGCCCCGCCAGCGCTGCGGCCGAAAGAGAACCCAGAGTCACCACCAGCCCCCCCATCACCATGACCAAAGGCAAGGTACAGGCCGGCAGGGTCAGTCCCAGCTTCACGGAGTATGGCAACCGGTTTCCGCCGGGCAGCAAACGGAAGAACTCCAGGTGGGGAACAGGCAGGTAGGTGTAGCGGGACAGCACATAGAGGGCGGCCATCACGGCAAGAGCTGCGCCGGGCTGCCAGAGGCCCCACTCAGGTTGGGGCAACAGGATCACCGCCAGCACCATCAGCCCCATCAACAGCAGGCTACGACTCGCCCACACTGCCAGCAGGCTTTGGTAACGCCCTGCCCTATTGTTTTCATGTATGCGGACGGAGAACAGGGTGTGGGTGGCAATGGTGCAAGGCTCGAAAAAAGCCAGCAGGCCCAGGACAAAGGCCACAGAAAACAGGACAGGAATCATGGCACAGTTTCCTCCAGGCGCTGCTGCAGTATCCTGCGCAAGCGTTTTTCCGAAGGCAGCGCAGTGAAAACCAGCTCGCCATCCACGGCAATAGCTGGTGTGGACAGCACCCCCAGTTTCACCGCGTAGTCCAGCTCATCCAGTATATTCACCTCGCGCCACTGGACACGGCCATCTTCCCAGTCATCCACGATACGCTTCAGCACCTGCCTGGCCTTGCCGCATTTGCCACAACCGGGTGCGGAAAACACTTCCACCTTGATAGTCATTTTCTGATGTCTCCTGCCATTAGGTTTTCAGATTAATCCCTGGAGCTGACTCCAGGTCAAGCAGGAATTTCTGGATTTGCCATATTTTCTGATTCAGACCTTGAAAAAAAAGTACATGCGGGGGATTGTTCGACATCCTCCATTGAAGAAGCCCAGGCAATGAGGGATCATGTAGGCTGGAATCTGAATCTGTGTGTACTGCGGCATACATTATCTTTGTCCTGGCCCACGGATTCAGGCAGCAGTCATAATCGTACCCGGAGGGGCATCCCGTTGCAGATTGTTACATTCCGCAGCCATTTCAGCCGCAATACCCTGTTACTCATGTTCCTCGTGGCCCTGGTCATTTCCGGGATTGCCGTATGGAAGTACGACCTGATCGCCACAGTCTATTTCCGCGATCAGCTGACAGCCACGGGCTGGATCATCAATGGCGCCATCGTGGTGCTGTTCCTCCTCGGCCTGATGCGCATGATTACCATCTTCCTCTCCTACAGCCGGGAAGAAAGAGCTACGGCGCGTTTCATCCAGAACCAGGAAAATGAACTGGAGGATCCTCTTCTGCAGGTGCCGGCCAACAGCATTATCGCCAGCCGCTACCGGGTCATGGAGCGCCTGCACGCCTCCAGCACGCCCATCAACCAGGGCGCCCTGGCCGCCACGCTGCTGGCCAGTGAAAGCACCCGCACCAGCTTTCCCAAATACATCAGTAATGTGCTCATACTCACCGGGGTATTTGGCACCATCGTCTCGTTGTCCCTGGCCCTCCTCGGCGCTTCTGATCTGTTGGAGAATGCCGTGGACGTGGAAGGCATGGGACTGGTGATACACGGCATGTCCACAGCCCTTTCCACCACTATCACGGCCATCGTCTGCTACCTGTTCTACGGCTATTTCTATCTCAAGCTCACGGACGCCCAGACCAATATCCTCAGTGCCGTGGAGCAGGTCACCACCACTTACCTGGCGCCCCTGTTCGTGGTGGAACAGGACACGACCCTGTATGAATTCACGGGCCTGGTACGCTCGCTGCAGTCCCTGGTCCGGCAGATGCAGGAATCGCAGAAAGTGGTGGCCCGCGCCGAAACCCGGCTGCTGGATGCGGTCAGTGAATATCAGCAGCAGTTGGGACAGGGACAGGAGGAAATGGGTACCGTGGTCCAACTGCTGCGCCGGGGATTCCGGCTTCCGGATGATGACGCATGAAGGATAGTGGCGGCTTCATCGACCTGCGCCTGAACCGCCAGGACGCCCAGGGCAATGAAAGCTTCTGGCCGTCCTTCACAGATGTCATGACCGTGATCATGATGATCTTTCTCATCTCCATGGTGGTGGTGCTGCTGCGCAACATGGAACTGGTCAAGGAGATCCGCGCCACCGTGGAAGCCGAACGCCAGGCCATGGAACTGGCCCGTTCCACCGGGGAGGAAAAGGAAAGCCTGGCCAGCCAGCTCGATACCGCCCTGGAACAGCTCAATGCCGCTGACAGCCGCATCAATGAACTGCAGCTCCAGGTAATGCGCCTGCAGGAGCAGAACAGTATTCGCGCCAAGGCTATTGCAGATCGTGATACCCGCCTGGAGCTGCTACTGGAGGAACGCAATGAGCTGGCCCAGCAGGCCGCCCAGCTAGCCCTGGACAAGCAGGCGGCAGCGGATGCTGCAACCGCTGCCAAGAAACAGGAAACCCTGTCACGCAGGGAACTTGCCGACCTGCAACAGAAGTATGTCAGCATGAAGGAGCAACTGGCCCGCCAGAATCTGCAGATTGCCATGCTCAAGGCCAAGCTGGAGAATCAGGATCAGGAACTGGCCCGGTCCCTGGAGCAACGTCAGAATGTCGAGGAAAAATACCTCGTGCTGGCCGATGAGTACGATAGCCTGAAAGTACGTTACGACAAGCTCGTGCGCCCTGCCCGTTCGGCCAAAGGCCGGCACCTGGTTGAAGTGCGGTATTTCAAGAAAGGCGGCAAGCGCCATATCGAATGGCGCGATGCAGGCCAGGGTGAATTCAAGGCGGTCTCACGCAGCCAGCTGGACAGGATTCTTTCCAATCTGAAGCAGCAGCAGCCCGACGGGCTGTACGTCAAGGTGATCCTGCCGAAGAACAACGGCCTGTCCTACAGCGAAGCCTGGAAGTTCACCAACTACCTGCACAAGAAATACGACTACTATTTCCAGGAGTCCCCAAATCCGGACGAAGAAGCCACCGCCGGAAAGACACCTACCCCGTCAAACTGATTTGCGGGCTATGTATTCATCTACCTGCCGCTCCAGCAGCGGCAGGGGAAGCGCGCCATTTTTGAGTATGACATCGTGGAAATCACGAATGTCGAAACGCGTTCCCAGGGACTGGCGGGCCTTCTCCCTCAGTTCCAATATCTTGAGCATGCCGATCTTGTAGGCCAGGGCCTGTCCGGGCATGACCATGTAGCGTTCGATTTCTGCCACGATATCGCTCTGGGGCATGCCGGTCTTGTCCTTCATGTAGGTGATGGCCTGCTCACGGGTCCAGCGTTTGGCGTGCAGGCCCGTATCCACCACCAGGCGCACGGCGCGAAACATTTCTGCCTGCAGCCGGCCCAGATCATCATAAGGATCGTCTTCCATGCCGATCTCCTTGGCCAGACGCTCTGCATACAGGGCCCAACCTTCCACGTAGGCAGTAAAAGGCAGGATCTTGCGGAAAGTCGGCAGACCCTGTAGTTCATGGGCAATGCTGATCTGAAAATGATGGCCGGGTATGGCTTCATGGTAAGCCAGGGTGCGCATGCCCCACTTGCGCACGGCAGACATGTTATAGAGATTTACGTAAAAAGTGCCCGGACGGCTGCCATCCATGGGCGGCGCATCATAGTAAGCGCCTGCCGAGGTCTTTTCCTTGAAGCGGGGAATGCGTTTCACCACCACGCCGGAGCGGGGGCGTATATTGAAGACCTCCCCCAGCCGGGCATCGATCTGATCGATGATCAGCTGGTAATCCCTGAGAGCCTGCTCGCGCCCGGCATCGGAATCCGGATATAGAAAACGTGATTCCCGGGACAACTGCTGCATGCGCTCACCCACACTGCCTTCAGCATAACCCTGCTGCACCAGCAGGTGATCCATTTCTTTCTCGATCCTGGCCACCTCGGACAAGCCCAGGGCATGGATCTTGTCCGCACTCAGGGTCGTGGTGGTATTCGAGCGGATCAGCCACGCATAGTAGGTTTCACCATCAGGCAGAGACCAGACGCCGTTGTTCTGCAGAGGCAGCGTATTCAGATGTTTAAAGTAGGCAATGAGCTGTCCATAGGCAGGATAGACTGCGTCCCGGATCTGTTTCTCCACCTGGGCAAGCAACCGGGTGCGCGTTGCCTCATCGATTGCGGTTTTCTCCAGGCGTTCTCTGAAGCTGGTGTACAACAGGTGTTGATCGGGAGGCATGGCGGTGAAATCCTGCATTTCCTTCAGCACCTTCTGCGCCACAAAACGCGGCGGCAGGATACCTTTGGTTTCTCTCAACTTCAGGCTGCGCAACAACTGCCCGAACTTGGTATCGAAAGCCCCCAGGCGGCTGATATAGTCCCGGGCATCCGTTTCATCAGAAAGGGGCTGGGATGTAGTCATCATGGTAGGGAGCTGACTTTGCACGCCAAACATCTGGTTCACAGGATAGTTGTGATAGCGAAACGGCAGACCTGCTTTCTCGGTTTCCAGGTAGTAGTCGAGCACGTCGTAGGACAGGGCTGCCTGCCCGTCCAGGGATGAGCGGTCGTAGGCATGCAGCTGTTGTACCTGGCGCTCCAGCCAGCGGGCGGATTTCTCGGTAAACTCGGGCGAGGCGTCCGTCAGCTTTGCATTGTGCCCATGGATGCCAAACTGTTCCAGCAGTCCCAAGCTGGTGAGCAACTCCGGGTCCTGCAGCATTTTTTCTATGAAAATCTTTTCATAGAAAACCCGGATGCTGAGAGGCCGGTAATAGATGGCCTGCACGATCAGGATGGCGGCCACCAGCAGGGACAACAGGCTCAGCGCGCCTCCCCACTTCAGGATAGGTTTCAGTTTCACGTGTCGGCTTCCTCGATGAATTCCAGTCCATTGCCGTCGGGATCGCGGCAGAACAGCGCTCTGCGCCCGGAGCGGCTCCGGGTATAGGCAATGCCTGCCTGTTCCAGCCGGACAGCCAGGGGCTCAAGACTACCAATGCTCATGGCCAGGTGCCGGTCTCTGCCGCCATGTTCAGGACGGCCGGCAACCGGATCCGGATTCGGCAGTTCCAGCAGATGTATCTGCTGTTCACCAATACGGAACCAAAGGCCGGGGAAGCCCAGATCCGGGCGATCCGCCACCTCCAGGCCCAGAACGCCCTGATAAAATTCCCTGGCTTTGAGGCCGTCAGCAATGATCAGGCTCACGTGATGGATGGCCTTGGGTTGGTTCACGGTCTTCTCCGGCAATGGCGGCAAGGCCCACCAGTATAATCAATATTCCTCCCAGCCACTCGCGCAGATTCAGGCGTATCCGCCAAAAGCTGCAAAGCAGGGAAAAGGGACCAAGTAAGTTAAGTAGCGCTCGCCCTGAACGAGACTCGCTCGATGCCTTCCCTCCCACAGTGTGCTTGTCCTTCCATGCTTACGGTATGCATATCGTGCATACCGACCACCTTGTCAGAACAAAAAACAAATTCACTATCCGCCGCGCACTAAACGAACCGCGTGGCTGCTGCTCCTACTGATCGTGGAATCGCCCCCAAGGTAGAAATCGAGAAGCCACGCCTGGCCCGAATTATTGGCATCCGGCGACGACGACCACACATGGAAACCTGTATCGTTGGGAAAGAAGCTGAGATTGATGGCCGGGACGTTACAAGACGCCTCCACAATAGAACCCAGCTCCTTGATGTTGGGTAGGCGCCAGTCGTTGTAACCGGCAAGGGTGGATGCATCCGCAGCTACGAGCGCCTCTTGCCAGGAATAGTAACTGGTGTTGCCATTGCTGCAGTCGCTGCCACTTTGCCCCAGCACACATTTGCTCCACATCAGGCCGGTTTTCTTATGCGTGACGGTGCCATCACCGTGATCTGTAAAATCACTGTCCGGAGTGGTCAGGGGAATATGGGGATCGCAGGTTTGCGCTGCCTGGGCTGTATCAAAGGAAGCCAAGAGCAAAACGGCTGGCAAAAGCGCTATGGTAAAGGATGTAAAGCAGAATCGGTTCATTTCAAGCTTCCTCAGGTGACCGGTTGGCCTGCCACAGCAGACACTCCACCGGGTGCATTGTGCTATCTCTCTTACTCCCCAATTCACCTTGAATTACTGTCCGCTGCGCACCAATCGAACCGCATGGCTGTCGATCTTGCTACCCGGACTGCTGCCGCCAAGGTTAAAAAAGAGGGCCCACGCGTGAGCCGAACTGTTGGCATACGGCAGCGACGACCACACAGATGAACTGACTTGATTTGGGAAATAGCCCACATCAATGGTCGGGCCTGGATAAGGCACCGAATAGTCCACCAATGAGCGCAATTCTTCTTTGGTGGGCATGCGCCAATCAGTATGACCACACCAGCCTGCCTGATTCACTCTTGCCACGTAAGCCTGAGTATTGCAGTAACTAGCGGGATCATTGCTGTCATAACCATAACAGATGGCGCCATCATCATCGGCAATGCCGGCAAATCCACCATTGGTCGCCGGATCGGTGTTGTACCAGACATAGCTATCGTCCTTGTGGTGCAGGCCGCCATCGGTTGTTTTTACTTCCCACACCAAACCGGTCACATTGTCTTTCACGCAAGACCAACTGGCGGCATTGTCCGGTAGTGGGTCACCATTGGCATCGAGCTTGGTGAAGCTGAAACCCGCGTGGCCATCGCTATCGTCTTTGTGGGTGGCATCGCGGCCCTGATCACAATCCTGGGGCGCGGTAATATTGCTGATGCAGGTGGTGTTGTTACCACTGGGAGAATCTCCTCCCCAGGTGATACCGGTGTCATTGAGTGCATGTATCGTAACCAGCCCAAACGTCCTGACGATAAAAACCGCCATCTGTGCGCGTGTTAGCGAGGCGCCGGGACAATAGTTGCTGGCATCGCAGCCACTGGTTATACCCTCTGATGCCAACTGCTCTATCCAGGCAGCAGCCCAGTGGGTGGTGGGAACATCATCGAATACCGCGCCAGAGGCGGGCGGCGGAGTATAGTTCCTACCGTGTTCTGCCCGCAGTAGGAACACCGCCATTTGCGCCCTATCCACGTCAGTGTCCGGACAATATTCTGTCGCAGTGCAACCATTGGCCACGCCGTCGGCAACCAGTTGCTCTATCCAGGAAGATGCCCAGTAACTGGCAGGCACATCGGTAAATACGCTGCCGCTGGCAGCGGGTGGAACGAAACTGCTCCCATGAATGGCCCGTTCCATGAATACAGCCATCTGTGCCCGGGTGGTCGCGGCATCTGGACAATAAAAGTCTCCACCGCAGCCACTGGTAATGCCATTGGCAGCAAGGGTCTCTATGTAGGTAAATGCCCAGTGAGTTTGAGGCACATCAGAGAACCTTGGGGTAACCTGAGCGGCGGCGGCTACCTGTTCGGCCAAACCACCTCCCAGTATCAGAAAAAACACCAAAAGATATCCGGATAGATCCCGGGTAAAAAGTCCTGAGCAAGCTCGGGGTCTCTCCCTTTCCCTATAGTTCATGATGCTCCCCCACGAATCAAAATATGTGGATTAGTCATTTATCCACGTAAAAAAATGCTACCACAGCCTCCATTGTGGTCAAACCTGGCTGTCGATCATCATAGTCAAGTCTGTCAGCGAGATCAGGGCCTGCCCGGACTGGGAGATGAATGCCTCATTGTTCTCCGGTCAAATGTACCGGGAAGATGGTACATCGATAGCAGATTGGGACAAAAGCAGGCTGGGGCAGAGTACGCTGCGCTCTTGTGCCCTGCGTGGCTGTGATTTCCAAAAAACAAAATCTAAGAGCTATCTCCTGTTTACCCCGTGGATGCGCTCAGGCTCGATCATGTACCTCTTCCCGGGTGATGGCGAGAATGCCTGCAAGTATAATCAATAGTCCTCCCATCCATTCCATTGCCCCCATGCTTTCGTCCGCCAGCAGCCAGGCCGTTACCGCACCCACCAGTATTTCCAACAACAGAATAATGGCGGAACGCTGTACCGGCATCTGTGAAACACCATAGACGACTGCCAGTGTTGTGACCAGAAAACCGCCGACCCCAAGGAGCACATTCCCCGCCCAGGCCAGAGTGGAAACCGCCGGTATTCCCGTTCCTTCCATCCAAATGAGGAACAATGAAAGCATCACCACGCCTGCCCAGGAAACCAGAGTCTTCTGTCGGGTGCCCAGGTCGTGCAGGGCACGTGTGAGCACGTTGGTGAGGGCGAATGCAAAGCCCGCCGTGATTGCGGCCAGGTCACCCCAACTGAGGCCATGGCGCGGAATATCCGGTTCCCAGAGCATAAAAGCCGCCCCGATCAGGCCCAGGGGAATAGTCAGCAGAGTTGTTCGATGCAATCTTTCGCCAAGCATGAAATGCCCCAGCAAGGCGGTCCATACGGGAGAAAGATAGAACAGGATCAAAGCCCTGGCTACACTGCCATCAAGCATGGCCAGTACGAAACCCACATTGGTCCATCCGGCCGCTAAAGCCATGAGCAGCAGCTTGCCGCCCTGCCCGCGCATTCCCCCTGTCCCGGGCCAACGCACCAGGGCCAGAACCGCGAACGCACTGCCATAGGCCACCAGCATCTGCCAGGGACCGTCCAGTCCGTTCCTGAACAGCCAGCGCAAGGGATACCAGACAATACCCCAGAAAGTCGCCGCGAACAGCAGGCTGCCGATGGCCAGGGGCTGATGTCCCTGCTTCACTGCGGATTTCACGCCCAAAGTACAGGCCTCCTGGCTGCGCCGTTGTTGTATAATTCGCCCTCTGAACCCTTAGGCTCGCGCGAGGACGACCCCGCGCCGTAGTATGAACAGCGACCTGCACAAACTCCAGCCCTATCCTTTCGAAAGGCTGCGCAAACTCAAGGAGGGCTGCCAGCCCCCTGACGGATTGGATCACATCGCCCTGTCCATCGGCGAACCCCGGCACCCCACCCCGGCTTTTATCACCGAGGCCGTATTGGCGCACCTGCACGGGCTGTCCGCCTATCCCCTGACCAAGGGCGCTCCGGAACTGCGCCAGGCCATCTGCAATTGGCTGACACGCCGCTTCGAACTGCCGGCAAACAGCCTGGACCCCGAGCATCACGCCCTGCCGGTCAATGGCACCCGGGAAGCCCTGTTCGCTTTTGCCCAGGCCATCATAGACCGCAGCCAGCCCGGGCCATTGGTGCTCATGCCCAATCCTTTCTACCAGATCTACGAAGGGGCAGCCTTTTTGGCCGGCGCCGAACCGTATTTCCTGAACTGCACGGAGGATTCGGGACTGGGGCCGGATTTCAGCCGCGTTGACGTGGCCACCTGGAAGCGCTGCCAGTTGCTTTATGTCTGTTCCCCGCACAACCCGACCGGTGCAGTGCTGCCGGTGGAAACCTGGCAGACCCTCATCGAACTGGCGCACCAGCATGATTTCGTTATCGCTGCCGATGAATGCTACTCGGAAATTTATTTTGATGAGCAGCGGCCTCCCCCCGGCCTGCTCCAGGCGGCCGCCGCCGCGGGCAACAGCACCTATTCCCGCTGTGTCGTTTTTCACAGCCTGTCCAAGCGCTCCAACGCGCCGGGCCTGCGGTCGGGCTTTGTGGCCGGCGACCAGGACATCCTGGCCCGTTTTCTCCAATACCGCACTTATCACGGCTGCGCCATGCCGCCCCATCACCAGGCCGCCAGCACACAGGCCTGGCAGGACGAAGATCATGTCAGGCAAAACCGGCGCGCCTATGCGGAAAAGTTCTCCGCTGTGCTCGAGGCACTGGATGGCTGCCTCGACGTTCAGGAGCCCGAGGCGGGCTTCTATCTCTGGGCCAGGACGCCCGTGGATGACAGGGAATTCGCCCGGGAGCTGTACCGGCAGCAAAATGTGACCGTCCTGCCCGGCAGTTATCTTTCCCGGGAAGCCAATGGCATCAATCCTGGCGCAAACCGAATACGCATGGCCCTGGTCGCTCCCATGGATGAATGTATCGATGCGGCCAAGCGAATCAGACAATTTACCGAAAACTTTTGAGGAATCCCCATGAGTGACAACCAAAACATCATCGAAGAAGCCTTTGAACAGCGCGCCGACATCACCCCGCGCAACGTGGACACCTTGGTACGTGATGCAGTGATGGAAACCATCGACCAGATTGATGCCGGCACCCTGCGCGTAGCAGAGCCTGTGGAAAGCGGCTGGCAGGTCAACGAATGGGTAAAGAAAGCGGTGCTGCTGTCTTTCCGCATCAATGACAACGAGTTCATGAAAGGCGGCTTCACCAATTACTATGACAAGGTGCCTTCGAAATATGCCGACTACAATGCCCGGGAATTCCGCGACTCCGGCGTGCGCGTAGTGCCACCGGCTTCCGTGCGCAAGGGCGCATACATTGCCCCCTCCTGTGTGCTCATGCCTTCCTATGTGAACATCGGCGCCTACGTGGATTCCGGCACCATGGTGGACACCTGGGCCACAGTAGGTTCCTGCGCCCAGATCGGCAAGAACGTGCATCTGTCCGGCGGGGTGGGCATCGGCGGCGTACTGGAACCTTTGCAGGCGGCACCCACCATCATCGAGGACAACTGTTTCATCGGCGCCCGTTCCGAAATCGTGGAAGGCGTTATCGTGGAAAAGGGGTCCGTCATTTCCATGGGCGTCTATATCGGCCAGTCCACCCGTATCTATGACCGGGAGAACGATAAAATCCTGTATGGCCGGGTGCCTGCCGGTTCCGTCGTGGTCTCCGGCAACCTGCCCTCCAAAGACGGCAAGTACAGCCTGTACTGCGCCGTCATCGTCAAGCGCGTGGATGAAAAAACCCTGGGCAAGGTGGGCATCAACGAACTGCTGCGGGACATCTGATGGTAAAGCTGTACGGCATTCCCAACTGCGATACCATGAAGAAGGCACGCAAGTGGCTGGCGGATCACGGTATCGAGTCCGGGTTTCACGACTACAAGAAACTCGGACTCGATGAGTCCCGTCTGCAGGAATGGATGGACCAGGTGGGCTGGGAAACCCTGCTCAACCGGCGCGGGATGATGTGGCGGAAACTGTCGCAGGCGCAGCGCGACAACATCAATGAAGCCCGCGCCCGGAAGCTGATGCTGGAGACGCCTTCCATCATCAAGCGACCGGTCCTCATCACCAATGACGGGCATATCGAGGTCGGCTTTTCTGAAGACAAGTACAAGGAGCTGTTTCAACAATGAAAAAAACCCTTCCCCTGGCCGCTCTGCTGGCGTCACTGGCTGGCGCCTGCCTGGCTGCAGACGACGGTGAAAAATGGTACGAATACGATCATCTGTATTTTCAGGCCGGCACCTATATCCACTACTCCTCCAGCAAAGATCACGATGGTCCAAATCTTTTCGGGGCCCTGGAAGCCCAGAAATCCAATGACTGGCTCTATGGACTGGCCATGTTCGACAACTCCTTCGGCCAGTTTTCCCAGTATCTGTACGGAGGAAAGACCTGGCACTTTCCTGACGACTGGGAGAACTTCCATTTCAAACTGACCGCTGGCGTTATCCACGGTTACAAGGAACCCTGGGACGACAAGATTCCTTTCAACAGTTCCAGCGGCTGGGCACCTGGTGTCATTCCCAGCCTGGGCTACAAGAAAAACGGTTTTGGCGGGGATATCATCTTCCTGGGCAACTCGGCTCTGCTGTTCACCGTAGGTATGGATTTCTGATGTCCAAGACCCTGGAGTTGGCGAAAGAGCTCATCCGCCGGCCGTCGGTAACTCCGGAGGATGCCGGCTGCCAGGCCCTGATGATGACACGCCTCAGCGCCCTGGGTTTCGACACCGAGCCCATGAACTTTGGCGACACCAAGAACTTCTGGGCCCGGCATGGCAGCGGAGGCCCCCTGTTCTGCTTTGCCGGACACACCGACGTGGTGCCCCCCGGCCCGGAAGACGCCTGGCACTCGCCCCCTTTCGAACCAACCATCCGCGACGGCCTGCTCTATGGCAGGGGCGCGGCGGACATGAAAGGCTCCCTAGCGGCCATGATCACCGCCACCGAAGCCTTTGTGCGCAAGCACCCCGATCATAAGGGTTCCATCGCCTATCTCATCACCAGCGACGAGGAAGGCCCGGCCACCCATGGCACCGTGAAGGTGGTTGAAACCCTGGAAAACCGGGGAGAGAAAATCGACTGGTGCCTGGTGGGCGAGCCCTCATCCACAGACAGGCTGGCCGACGTGGTGAAGAACGGCCGGCGCGGTTCTCATGGCTGCTGGCTGCTGGTAAAGGGTGTGCAGGGCCACGTGGCCTACCCGCATCTGGCCAGAAATCCCGTCCATGAAGCCATGCCCGCCCTGGCGGAACTGGTGGCGGAGAAATGGGACCAGGGCAATGAATTCTTCCCTCCAACCACCTTCCAGATCTCCAATATCCACGCCGGCACCGGCGCCAGCAACGTGATTCCCGGCACCCTGGAAGTGCTGTTTAACTTCCGGTTCTCTACGGAAACCACTCATCAGGAACTGGAACAGCGGGTGGAAGAAATTCTGAATCGGCATGGCCTGGATTACGACATCGAGTGGACTCTGTCAGGCCCGCCCTTCCTCACGCCCGGTGGCAGACTTCTGGATGCCGCCCAAACCGCTATTCATGAAATCCTCGGCTATTCCACCCAACTGTCCACATCCGGGGGCACTTCCGACGGGCGCTTCATCGCTCCCACCGGTGCCCAGGTACTGGAGCTTGGCCCCCTTAATGCCACCATCCACAAGGTCAACGAATGTGTGGGCGTGGAAGACCTGGATCAGCTATCCCGTATCTACGAGCGCTTGCTGGAGCTACTGCTCACCTGAATTCAGCCCGGCGGCCAGCCCATGGGACGGCCACCCAGCACATGCAGGTGAATATGGAACACGGTCTGGCCAGCGCCTGCATTGCAGTTGAACACGGTGCGATAGCCCGCATCAGCAATGCCTTCCTGCTCCGCCACGGCTTTTGCTGCCAGGTGCATTCGGCCAATGAGTTCTGCGTCTTCCGGCTGTACATCATTCAGCGTGGCAATATGACGCCGGGGAATTACCAGGACGTGGGTGGGCGCCTGGGGATTAAGATCCCGGAACACCAGGAGATCGTCATTCTCATGGATCACTTCCGCGGGGATCTCCCCGGCGGCTATCTTGCAAAATATGCAGTCACTCATGTCTGTTCCTCGCTCAGTTTCCTACCCGGCGCCGTCCCGTGAAGGCATGGGCCAGGGTGCCGCCATCCACGTATTCCAACTCTCCCCCAAGGGGAACGCCATGGGCAATGCGGGTGGCGGAGATGCCCTGTTCAGCGGCCATGCTGCCAATATACTGGGCCGTGGCTTCACCTTCCACTGTCGGATTGGTGGCCAGTATCAGTTCCTCCACACGGCCTTCCGCCAGGATGCCAGCAAGCTGGGGCAGGCCGATTTCGGCAGGTCCGATGCCATCCAGGGGAGAAAGACGCCCCCCCAAAACGAAATAACGCCCCCGGTAATCCGTGGCCTGTTCTATGGCGAACACGTCTGCCGGGGTTTCCACGATGCACAACTGGTTGTCATTGCGCTGTTCGTTGGTGCAGAGATGGCATAAGTCATCTTCACTGAGAGTGCGGCAGCGCTGGCAATGGCCAATGCGGTCCACCGCCTGCTCCAGCACGCCAGCCAGCTGCCGCCCCCCTTCCCGGTCCCTTTCCAGAATATGAAAGGCCATGCGCTGGGCCGTCTTTGGTCCAACGCCTGGCAGACAGCAAAAGCTGTCGATGAGTTGTTGCAGCAGGCCGCCCTGGCGCATCAGAAGGGCAGCTTCATTCCCGGCGGCAGATTGAGACCGGAAGTGAGACCACTCATCTGCTCCCGGGTCGCCTCCTCGATGCGGTGTACTGCATCATTGCAGGCTGCAGCGACCAGGTCTTCCAGCATCTCTTTATCGTCACCCACAAGGGAATCATCGATTTCTACACGGCGCACTTCATGTTTGCCATTCATGGTGACCTTCACCAGGCCGCCGCCGGATTCTCCGGTGACCTCCGCTCTGGCCAGTTCTTCCTGAGCCTTCTGCATATCGGCCTGAATCTTCTGGGCCTGTTTCATGAGGTTGCCTAAACCACCTTTCATAATATCTCCTGATTGTTCATTCTTTGCTTGTGGAAGCTTGTATCTGTTTCAGATTATGCCTGAAATGACCGGAAACAAAGCAAAGTTGTCGGGCATGCCAGGTACAGGACGCAGACTCATGGACAGATCAGGGTTTCCTTGTCTTGACACTGTCAACCAGTAGTTCTGCGTCAAAGCCCTCTTCCAGAGCCTGAACCATGGGATCGTTCTGCATGGCTCTCACGGCGGCGGACTGATTCTCGCGCTGTTGGCGTTCTGCTGTCTGGGCGGGCGTCTCCTCATTCCGGTCTTCCAGTTCGATACGCATTTTCAGCGGCCTGCCCAGATAGTTCTCCAGCGCATCCTGAAGTTTCTTTTCTGCCATGGAACCGGCCAGGGCCGCACCCCCGGAACTCAGCGCCAGTACCAGTTCATCATTTTGCCAGGATTTTACCGTGCAATGCGCCGCCAGTTGAGAGGAAAGTCCGCCCAGCCCCAGGCGGGGCAAGACCTGATGCCAATCCTGAAGATCCACCGCAGATGGGGGTATTTGCTGGCCCTCCGATGCTGCGGGTGCGGCATTGGGAGCAGCCCCTTGGGAGGCTGTCCTGCTCTTCTTGGGATTTTCAGGCGCATGCTGATCAGGCTGATGAAGGGGTCCGGCAGGATCTTTGGAAATAGCCCCGGGACGGAAGGCGAGCATGCGCAGCAGCACCATTTCAAAGCCACTGCGTGGATCTGGAGCCAGGGGCAGATCACGCTGTCCCCGCAGGGCAATCTCATAGAACAGCTGTATGTCTTCAGCAGGAAGCCGCTGCGCAAGTTCCTGTATAGCTTGCAGGCTGCCCCAGGATGCATCGGCAGACTCGGGGGCCGCCTGGTACAAGGCTACCCGGTGCAGCAGGAGCAACAAGTCCTTGAGCAAAGCAGAGAAGTCTGGACTCTGTTCGGCTGCCTGGGCAATATCCCCGAGTAAACCCGCGGCATCATTGTCCGCCACCCGGCGCAACAGGCCCGGAAGCCGGTCCTGGGCCACCACGCCCAGCATGGCCTTGACTTCTTCTTCACGTACCCGGCCACCGCCGAAGGCAATGGCCTGGTCGAGAATACTCAGGCCATCACGCATGCTGCCATCGGCCACCCGGGCAAGAAGATCCAGGGCGGCAGGTTCGGCTTCCACGCCTTCTGCCCCCAGCACATGTTCGAACTGGCCACGGATCTGTTCCAGGGGCAGGCGCTTGAGGTTCATCTGCAGGCAACGTGACAGGACCGTGACGGGAACCTTCTGGGGATCCGTAGTGGCAAGCAGGAATTTCACATGGGGCGGAGGCTCTTCCAGGGTTTTCAGCAAGGCATTGAAACTGGAATTGGAGAACATGTGCACCTCGTCAATGAGATACACCTTGTAGCGGCCGCGAATAGGCGCAAAAGGCACGTTCTCCAGCAGTTCCAGGGTTTGATCCACCTTGGTGCGGGAAGCGGCATCCACTTCCAGGAGGTCGGCAAAGCGTCCCTCGTCCACTTCCCGACAGATACTGCATTCACCACAGGGGGTGGAACTGACACCCTGCTCACAGTTCAGGGATTTGGCCAGAATACGCGCCAGGGTGGTCTTGCCCACGCCCCGGGTGCCGGTGAACAAATAGGCATGATGCAGACGGTCATTGTCCAGGGCATTGCTCAGGGCACGCACCACATGCTCCTGTCCGACCATTTCATCGAAGCTGCGGGGACGCCATTTTCGTGCTAGTACCTGGTAGGACATGGAATCGCTTTGCGGGCTCCATCCGGAATCAATAGGGTGGCAACCGCACCAGCCACACCCCGGCACACACTGTCACTGCTGCGGCTGCTCCCTTCCGGGCCTGACCGGGTTCACAGCTGAGTGTTGCGAGGGGACCGATACGGCCGCCATAAACTGGGTTCGTTCCTGCAGGCTGTCTGGCCTTGGGAACGGGCAGTGAATTATGACTGATTTGCCGGGTCTTGACCATCAAAAACCACCATTCTGTTCCGCCCTCCCGTCTTCGCTTCATAAAGCGCCCGGTCGGCTGACTGAAACAGTTTCTTGCGAGTGTCCCCTTCACTGGGATTCGCCATGGCCACGCCAAAACTTGCGGTAATACGCAGATCATCTTCTGCGGGATACAGGCTGGCAATGGCCTGGCGCATGCTCTCTGCAATACTTTTAGCGGCTTCCAGATCCCCTTTGAGCAACAGGGAGAATTCTTCTCCGCCAATGCGCATGGGCCGTCCCCGGGCCTTGCATTTCTCGCAGACCTCCAGCATAACCCGGGCAATATCCTTGAGTACACTGTCTCCCCTGGGGTGACCGTAGCGGTCGTTGTATTCCTTGAAATGATCCACATCCATGAGAATCAGGCATACCCTTGCCCCGGTGGTCTGAGCAACTTGCCAGGTCTGCTCCATATCCAAGTCGAACTGGCGGCGGTTACCGATCCCTGTTAATGGATCAGTGTAGGAATGCTGGTGAAGTTCGCGGTTGGCCGTCCGCAATTCCTGCAGCAGGGAATCATTGGCAAACTGCAGGCGGATGGAGGCCATGATCAAGTCTTCCTGCTTTTTTGAATAGTAGACACTTAGCGCCAGGAACAACAACATGGCCAGGGTTATGAGTTCGTACATTTCCCCTTTCTGAACGGAGAACACCCAGATAAGAGGCAAAAAATCGGGCAGAGCAAAAGCCAGGAAGCAAGGAAAATAATAGGAATGGGAGCCGAGGGCGCCGGACAACATCCCACCAAGCACAATAGTCAGGAACGCAAAGCCATATGGGTTGCCCGGATCGAAGAACAGGAAACCGGCCATCCCCCAGAGTGTTCCGGACATGAAAGCGCCCGCCAGCAGAAACCACTTCAGCCGATGATCCCTGCTTATGTCCTCCGGCTGGCGCATGAAGCGCCAGGACAACAGAATCCTGCCCACCGTCAGCAAAAACAGGGCGCCCAGCCAAATAAGCAACGTCCGTTGGTCTACCTGGTGCCAGAATCCCCATCCCACCAGTCCTGCCACCAACAGGCTGGTGGGCAGAACCACGGGCAAATGCCCCACGAGCAGGATGAACTGCTTATGGCGTATTCGCCGGTCCAGCCCTACAACATCGGCATCGTTATCCATTCTCACGCCAGTCCTTGTCCCTGTTTCAAATAAACACTGATTAAAATCCGCCTGTTTCTGCGTGGCTTGCAGCCTTTTCCCTGAGGCAGGGTGGAAGAATAGCGGTCACGCCCGGTTTACTCAAGAGCCGTACAAACAGCTACCCGGAAATCCGAACCGCATGCTCCATGGTGTATTCAATGGCCGGTTGCATACGCTCCACGCAAGCCCGCCCCTCAGCAATGGCTTCTTCCGCCCGGTGAAATTCCAGCAGGCCGATATGCGCCAGGTAGGGCTCAATAAGAATATCGGGAGGATCACCTGCCATGCGGCTGCGGGTGATCCTGTCCTGGGTGATGTTTACGGTACTGGCCAGTACATCCATCATGCCCGGTGGCGTTGCTTCCCGGTTTCCGGGAAACAGATTGGCTGAATAGCTCTTGATGCTGCCCAGGATGCCATCCATGAACCCGCTGCTCGCAGCGATATCATCTTTCTCCAGATTCAGGTGCTTTCCCAGGATATCGGCATTGAGGTTGACAGCAATGACCACTTCGGCGCCCAGGGCGTGACAGAGGGAAACCGGCACGGGGTTGACCAGCCCGCCATCCACCAGCCAGCGGTTGTTGTGCCGCACAGGGGCAAAAAGCCCCGGCAGGGCGATGGACGTCATGATGGATTTCATCACCGGCCCTTCCGTGAACCATATCTCGCGGCCATTGCCCAGGTCGGTGGCCACGCTTCCATAACGCACATCAAAATCCTCGATAAGGGTTTCCCCGGGAACGACATGCTGCCCCAGAAAGCGTTGCAGCCTGTCCGTATCGATCAGGCCCTTACTGCCCCAGCCGATATCAAAAAATGCCGCCACGTCACGGCGGCGCAGGGAAAGCACCCACTCCCTGAGGTTTGACAAGTTGTCAGCAGCCTGAGCTGCCCCTACTATGGAACCGATGGAGCAACCGGCTATCACATCCGGCCGAAGACCCAGCTCATCAAGGGCCTGGATAATACCAATATGGGACCAGCCCCGGGCAGCGCCGCCGCCCAGAGCCAGACCGATACGTACATGCTCAGGGTTCGATTTCGACAAGGGCTTCATCCGGATTCACGGCATCGCCTTTCTGCACGAATACCCCAGCCACAGTACCCCCAATAGGAGCCTGCACCTCGGTTTCCATCTTCATGGCTTCGGTGATGAGCACTGGCGCGCCGGCTTCGATACTGTCGCCTTCCTTGACCAGCACCTCGACAATGGTGCCTGGCATGGAGGTGGTAACGTGTCCTTCCTTGCTGGCCTTGGGTCGTTTTCCCTTGATGGACTCCTGCACGGCTCCTTCGGCGCCACCGGTCAGTACGATCTCATCCAGGGTTTCCACTACGGCTTCCTCGGGCACGCCATCCACGGTCATGTAGAAATGGCGTTCCGGCTGGCCCTTGTGCCCTGCGCCGGTGATCTTGATGTGGTAGGTCTCACCGTGCAGTACGATATTGAATTCAGTGGGCGCATTCTCCTGTGGGCCATCTCCGGGGGGCGGCTCCAGGGGTTCAGGCTGCAGGCTGCCTGCGGCGCGCTGTTCCAAGAACTGGCGGCCAATCTCAGGGAACATAGCGTAGGACAGCACATCCTCGTCGGACTTGGCCAGATCGCCAATCTCTTTGCGCAGATGCTCCAGTTCCGGTGTGAGCAGATCCGCCGGACGCACTTCGATGATATCCTGCTCGCCAACGGCTTCCCGGCGCAACTTCTTGTTCACTTTGCCTGGCGCCTTGCCATAGCCGCCCTGGAGATAAATCTTCACCTCGTTGGTGATAGTCTCGTAACGCTTGCCCGTGAGTACGTTGAGCACCGCCTGGGTGCCGACAATCTGGGATGTGGGCGTCACCAGGGGCGGATACCCCAGATCCTCCCGCACCCGGGGAATTTCTTCCATGACTTCGTTCATGCGTCCCAAGGCATTCTGCTCTTTGAGCTGGTTGGCCAGGTTGGAGATCATGCCGCCGGGAATCTGATTCACCTGCACCCGGGTGTCCACGCCGGTGAACTCACTTTCGAACTGGTGATATTTCTTGCGCACCTCGTAGAAATACATACCGATCTCCTGGAGCAGTTCCAGGTCCAGACCGGTGTCGTATCCGGTGCCGCGCAGACCTGCCACCAGGGACTCCGTAGGCGGATGGCTGGTACCGCCGGCCCACGAAGAGATGGCTGTGTCCACACGGTCGCAGCCGTTCTCAATGGCTTTGAGATGACACATCTCCGCCAGTCCTGCCGTAGCATGGGAATGCAGTTGCAGGGGCAGGTCCACGGCATCCTTGATGGCCTTGACCAGTTCTTCCGTGGCGTAGGGAGTCAGCAGGCCCGCCATATCCTTAATGCAGATGCTGTCGCAATCCATGTCCGCCAGGCCCTTGGCCATCTTCACAAAACCCTTGGTGTCATGCACCGGGCTGACGGTATAGCAGATGGTGCCCTGGGCATGCTTACCCGCTTCTTTGGTGGCTTCCACGGCGGTGCGTAGATTGCGGATGTCATTCAGGGCATCGAAGATACGGAACACATCCATGCCCCGCTCCGCCGCCTTGAGAATGAAGGCGCGCACCACATCATCGGCATAGTGACGATACCCCAGCAGATTCTGACCGCGCACCAGCATCTGCAGCCGCGTATTAGGCAAGGCCTCGCGCAATTTGCGCAGGCGCTCCCAGGGATCCTCTTTCAGAAAACGCAGGCAGGCATCATAAGTTGCGCCCCCCCAGCATTCCAGGGACCAGTAGCCCACCTTGTCCAGCTTGTCGCAGATGGGCAGCATATCCTCGGTGCGCATGCGGGTGGCGATAAGGGACTGGTGCGCATCACGCAGGATGACATCGGTAATAGCTATCTTCGACATATTTCTTCTACCTTTACAAACCTGCATGAGCAGCTACTGCCACCGCCAGGGCGGCGGCCACATCGCTCTTGCACAGTTTCTCAGTGTACTCTGTCAGTTCAGGATGATCTTCCACGAAGGACGTAGTGAAGTTGGCGGCGCGAAACTCCGGATGATGCATGATCTCCAGGTAATAAGCCTTGGTGGTGCGGATGCCATGCACTTCCATGTCGCGCAAGGCGCGCTCACCCCGGGCAATGGCGTCTTCCCAGGTCAGGGCCCAGACGATAACTTTGGCGATCATGGAATCGAAATACGGCGGAATGGTATAGCCCGTGTAAATGGCTGTATCCGTACGCACACCAGGCCCCCCCGGCGCATAGTAGCGGGAGATGCGCCCGAAACTGGGTAGGAAATTGTTCTTGGGATCTTCCGCGTTCACCCGGAACTGTATGGCATATCCCCGGCGCTGGATCTCATGTTGCTTGAAACGCAGTTTCAGGCCCGCTGCCACGCGGATCTGCTCCTCGATGATGTCCACCCCTGTAATGGTTTCGGAAATGGTGTGTTCCACCTGCACCCGGGTATTCATCTCCATGAAATAGAAGCGGCCGTTCTCGTCCATGAGGAACTCCACCGTGCCGGCGCTCTGGTAGCCCACGGCCTTGGCGGCAATCACCGCCAGCCCGCCCAGGTACTGACGCTGGCCCTCGTCCAGTTGGGGCGACGGTGCGATTTCGATGAGTTTTTGATTGCGGCGCTGAATGGAACAATCCCTTTCATAAAGATGAATACAATTGCCATGACTGTCCGCCAGCACCTGGAGTTCAATGTGCCGGGGATTGACCACACACTTTTCCATAAATACTTCAGCGCGCCCGAAGGCCTTGGTGGCTTCGGAGATGACCCGCTCATAGTTCTTGCGCAGCTCCTCTTCGGTATCGCAACGGCGTATGCCGCGCCCGCCCCCCCCGGAGGTGGCCTTGAGCATCACGGGATAACCAATAGCCGCTGCTACATCCAAGGCTTCTTCCAAACCCGACAGGTTTTCCTCAGTGCCCGGTGTCACAGGCACTCCGGCAGCCATCATGGCCTTACGCGCTTCGGTCTTGTCACCCATACGGCGAATGACTTCAGCAGTGGGACCAATGAAAGTGATACCCCGGCGCTCACAGGCGGCAGCGAAATCTGCGTTCTCAGACAAAAAGCCGTAGCCTGGATGAATAGCATCACAACCGGCCTGCACAGCCAGGTTGACGATACGATGAATATTCAGGTATCCCGCCACAGGATCTTCACCGATGCTGTACGCCTCATCGGCTTTCTTGACATGCAGGCTGTACATATCCGCTTCAGTATAGATCGCCACTGAGCGGATACCCATCTCGGCACAGGCGCGGATTACCCTTACGGCAATCTCACCCCGGTTGGCTACCAGTATCTTTCGTAACATGATGGTCTTGACCTAAGTTTAGTGAGGGGTCTTGCCGCCAATCCGGTCCATGAGCGCAAACAGCACTCCAGATATCACCAGGGTGACATGAATGATGACCTTCCAGAGCAGTTCTTGTTCTCCCATGGGTTCTCCCACATTCACAAACAACTTGAGCAGCTCTATGCCGGAAATGGCCACAATGGAGCCGATGAGTTTGATCTTAAGGTCAGTGAATCCCACTTTGCCCATCCAGTCCGGTCGATCCTCGTGATCAGCCACATCGATACGGGATACGAAATTCTCGTATCCCGCAAAAACAATGATCAGCAACAGATTGGCCACCAGCACCAGATCGATGAGAGACAGTATGCCCAGCACCATTTCCGGCCCCGGCTCATGGTACACAGCAACGGGCACCAAGTGGACAAATTCCTTGAAGAACAAGATCATCAACAGGCCGATAGCCAAAATCAGCCCGACATAGAAAGGCGCCAACAGCCAACGGGCGTTGAACATGAACAGTTCAAGCATATGTTCCAGACGTTTCATGAATCAGGCAATTCCCAGCACACGGATTGTCGATTATAGCGAAAAAGCGCTTGTGCCACCTTCAGGTGATGCCCATATCCCTAAAGATCAGCTGACTTTGCCTGCTACCATCACGAAAAGACTGACCTGATATCCCAGGAACACCAGCAACAGGAGTAACCCGGCCCAGCGTTTGATGATGCCATGCCCTTCCCGGCTGAAGCCCCGGGCCATAAGATACAAGGCGACTGAAAGCATCAGCATGAGGGGGAAATCACGGTACAAAACAGCTTCGTCAACCTTTGTCGGCTGAATGGTTCCGGCAATACCCAATACCGCCAGGATATTGAACAGATTCGATCCCACCACGTTGCCCACGGCAATATCGTGCTCGTTCTTGCGGGCCGCCATGATAGATGCCGCCAACTCCGGCAGGGAGGTGCCAATAGCCACAATGGTAAGACCAATTACCAGGTCACTGACTCCATAGTACTGGGCAATGCCAACCGCCCCCCAGACCAGCAGTTTGGAACTGGCCAGCAAAAGCGCCAATCCTGAAGCCAATAGCCACCAGGCCTTCCGCGGCGGCATATGCGCAGGAATCTCCCCGGTCAGTTCTTCAATAAGTGGGTCTTCCCTGCTACTGGTACGCGCCAGATGAATGGTCCACAACACCACCGCGACCATTCCGGCCAACAGCAGCAGCCCATCCAGTCTCGATAACAATCCGTTCCACAACAGCCCCAGAGCCATCAGCATGACCACCAGCATCAGCGGGAATTCCCGGTTCAGGGTATTGGAGTGTACGGCCAAAGGCGCAATGACCGCGGTGACACCCAGCACCAGCGCCATGTTGGCAATATTGGATCCAATGGCGTTACCAATGGCCAGACCGGCATTGCCTTGCAGGGCGGCCATGGCGGAGACCAGCATCTCCGGCGCCGAGGTGCCAAAGGCCACTATGGTCAATCCGATGATAAGCGTGGATACCCCCAGCGCTTTGGCCAGCCCTGCAGCACCGGCAACAAACCGGTCCGCGCTCCAGACCAGTACGACCAGCCCACCAAGAACTGCCAGAATGAAAGCGAGCATATCAGTCATCGCTATTAGGAGGACACAGGGGAAGGAATGCCAGGTTTCCCATGGGCCTCCTCCACGGCCACCAGGCATGTCCTAATTTACAGACCAGGAATAACATATATATTATTCATTAAATTATCTATTATTATTCAAGTATTTTATGAACACGAGAAAGGCCGGCTGAAAGTTCGTCCGCAGACACCTCCCTCAGGGTGACATGACCAATCTTGCGGCCGGGCCGCGGAGCTTTTCCGTACAAGTGCAAATGCGCGTTTTTCAGGGCCAGTAGGCTTCTGGTCTCCGGCATATCACCAATGAGGTTCACCATGGCGGCATGCCCCAAAGGCGCGGTGCTGCCCAGAGGCAGGCCCAGGATGGCCCGCAGGTGATTCTCGAACTGGCTGGTCTCGGCACCCTCTAGGGTCCAGTGACCGGAATTATGTACCCGGGGCGCCATCTCATTGGCCAGTAGATGTTCACCCACCTGGAAAAACTCAAGGGCCAGCACCCCCACATAATCAAGTTTTTCCAGCACCCGGCGCGCATAATCCTCTGCCAGTGTCTGGTGAGAATCCTGGCGAAGACAGGTGGACACTCGCAGAATCCCTTCCTGGTGCACATTTTCCGCCAGGGGATAAAAAGCCAGTTCACCAGACAGGCTGCGCACAGCGATAATGGAGACTTCCCGGTCGAAGGCCACGAAACCCTCCAATATGGCCGGCACTCTACCTATAGAGCGCCATGCCACCTCCAGGTCATCCCCGGGGCGAATGACCTGCTGTCCCTTGCCATCATAGCCCAGGGTGCGGGTCTTCAGGATAGCAGGCAGTCCCACCTTGGATACCGCCTGCTCCAGGCCGGCCAGATCATGTACCTCAGCAAAAGGAGCCGTTTCTATGCCCAGTTCGCGGAACAGGTTTTTTTCATTGTTACGATCCCGGGCCGTAGACAAAGCATTGGCAGGGGGATAAACAGACAGGGATTCGTTCAGTTGTTCTACCGCACTGGCAGGAACACTCTCGAATTCGTAGGTAACCCGCTCAGTTGTTTGGGCCAGTTGCTCCAGAGCCGCTTCATCATCGTAGGCGGCCTGTATGTGCTCCGCCAGAGGCGCTGCACAGGCATCCGGCGCCGGCTCCAACACCACGAAATCCAGCCCCAGGGGATAACCGGCCAAAGCCAGCATGCGCGCCAGTTGTCCACCGCCGAGTATGCCGATCTTCATGAAGCTGCGGCAGGATCCGGGTTGTCGAGAACGGCGCGGGTCTGCTCAGCGCGGAAGGCATCGAGGCGCTCCCGTACAGGCGCATGGCTGTTGGCCAGGATGGAAGCTGCAAACAGGGCGGCGTTCACTGCGCCCGCACGGCCAATGGCCAGGGTGCCTACGGGAATACCCGCAGGCATCTGGGCAATGGACAACAGAGAGTCCATGCCACTCAGAGCCTTGGATTGAACAGGTACGCCCAGCACCGGCAGGCTGGTCTTGGCGGCCACCATGCCGGGCAGATGCGCTGCTCCTCCCGCTCCAGCGATGATGACCTCTATACCCCGTTCACGGGCCTGTTCAGCATAGCTGAACAGTTTGTCAGGCGTGCGATGGGCGGAAACCACTTCTTTCTCGAAAGGGATGCCCAGTTTCTCCAGAGTTTCTGTTGCATGGCGCATGGTTTCCCAGTCGGAACTGGAACCCATGATGACGCCAACCAGTGCTTGCATAAGCCGTTTCTCTGCCCTTGGGGCTGATCGGGGAAAAACGCATATTATGCCTGATTTTTCAGCAGACTTCCCTTTCCGGCTCACCCTGGAAGCTGACACCCTCCTGCGAAAGGGGCATCCCGCCGCAGCTCAGGCAAATGCCGCCTGATGTTCCAGGTTGAAGGTCTTCAACACCGTGGTGAATGCCCGGTTATTGGCTGCGACATAGACCGCCTCGAAGACATCCCGGTCGCTGCAGCCAAGCTCCCGTGCGGCATCCACACGGGCTGCATCGATTTTTTCCGGATCATCCACGGCTGTCAGGGCGATATCCAGCAGTTCACGCTCACGTTCGTCCAGAGGTGCTTTACGGGGATTGTTTCTGGCATCCTGCAACTCTTGTTCTGTCACTCCCAGGCTCAACAGAATGCCCTGATTGAAATCGATGCAGAAACGGCAGTTGGCATCCGATGAAACCAGATAGCGGATAAAGCTCAGCAGTTTCTGGCTGATACGTTCATGCCCCATGAAATATCCCACAGCGCCTGAAAAGGACTGCAATAGCGGCGGGCTGATGCCATACAAGCGCAGTCCGGCCGGTACATAGCCCAACCGCTCTTCCACGCCACTGAAAATCTTGTCTGCAAGACGCTGTTCCTTTTCCGGTATTACCGGGTCGATCAACACATTACCCATCATCCTTCCTCTCAATAAAAAACAGACCTGTCGGTTTGTTTTTGTTGGTAAAAAAACAGGCCGTCTTCCGGCCTCTCGCGGGGACTACCCACTTCCACTTACTCAGCCAGTTTCCAGATACTGTCTGATGAATTCGATACTCTGGTCGAAATTGCCCGGGTGATGGCGGGCCTTGTCCAACAGGATGGCCCCCTCGATCTGCCCCAGTATGACTGAGGCCAACTGCTTGGGATCCAGGCTTTCACGGATCTGTCCTTTCTTCCGGGCATGGAACAGCAGTTTTTCTATCAGTTCCACATAACTGGCAAACACGGTATTCACCCTGTCGCGTACGGCTGGGCTGACAGAACTGAGTTCCAGAGCAAAATTCCCAAAATAACAACCAAGTATCTGTCCTTCTTGATGCTGTTTCTTCTGCCGACCGGCCATATAGTCCAGAAGATTCAGGAGGGTTTCCAGGGTATTGTTGCATCGTGAAAGCACCTGTTCCCTGATTTCTGCGGACCACCTTTTGTACTGCCAGTCCAAAGTAGCAATGGCCAGCGCTTCCTTGCTGGGAAAATGGTAGTAAAAATTACCCTTGGTAACGCCTGCCTGACGAATGACCTTGTCCAGCCCCGTGGCATGGTAGCCGTTCCGATAGAACAGCTCTGTAGCAGCAGCGATGATTTTCTCGCGGGTTGCCTGTGCTTTTTCGGATAGGGCCACTAAAACAGACCAGTCAGTTGGTTTTAACCAAGTATCGCCCCTACCAGGACCCCTGTCAAGGACCCTGGCACATATCTATTTGGTCAGCGCCAAAAACAGCTTGGGCAGTTTTTCCGGCAGGCTTTCAATATTATCGATGATGGAATACTGCTTGCCGAAGATGTCCGCCACATATTCATCCGCCTTGGGATCCAGATTGATGCAGTAGCTGTAGATATCCAGCTGATCCAGCTCCCGCACGGCCATACGGCTGTCCTCGATGAGATGACGCGCATCGCGCACGTCGATATCCGAGGGCTCTCCATCCGTAAGTACCAGCAACAGTTTTTTATCCGCTTTCTGATGCTCCAGATAGTGAGCTGCATGACGCATGGCCGCTCCCATGCGCGTGGAATACCCCGCACCCATGGCGGCCAGGCGGCTTTTCACATCGAGGTTCCAATGTTCGCTGAACCCCTTGATATGGTAGTAGCGTACTTCATGCCGTGTATTCGAATGAAATCCTGCGATGGAGAAATTGTCACCCAACTGTTCGATGGCCCAGGCCAGCAAGGAAACAGCTTCCTGCTCCAGGTCGAGAATGGTTTGGCCATTGCTGCCTACGACCTGGCTCAGGGACTCGGACAGGTCCAGCAGGATGGTCACGGCAATATTGCGGTCATTGTGTTTGTGGCTGACGTTGATGCGCGGATCGGGATCGTGACCGCTTTTGAAGTCGATGAGGGAACGAATGGCAATATCCAGATCCAGCTCACTGCCCTCCTCCTGGTAACGGACGCGCTGGTAGTTCTGGGGTTTGAGCATGTCCAGCATGCGCTTGATCTGTTTGGCGAGGCGGTCGTGCTTGCGCAACAGGGTATCAATATAAGCCGCATCTCCTGCCGGATGCAGGGTTTCATACACACTGGCCCAATCCGGCCGGTAGGTCTGGGTGCTGTAATCCCATTCTGGATAGTGGCGTGGCGGCAGGGCATCGTCCGGCTCAGCCTCTTCCAGCTCCGTGGGTTCCACGTGAAAGTCTTCATCATCATCCAGTTCATAGAACTGCCACAGATTGCGGTTGTCGTCCCGATAGCTGATTTCCGTATCCTTGAACCAGACATTGGGCAGGGCGTCCGACTGGAGACGGGTCCTGGCCATGAACTGGATGCCCAGGGTTTCCATGTCCATGGTTGTGGTTCCGCCCTTTTCCATGATCTCGTGGAACTGGCGGACGAAATCCAGAATAACGGGGTTCCGGTAACCGTGGTCCGGATCAAGAATGGCCCGGGACAACATGGTCAGACGATGGCGCACACAGGATTCGATCTCCTCGTTACACTCACCTTCCAGGGGTTTGGGATGCAATGCGAGAAACAAGCGCCGCAGGCCGGGGTATTCCTGCATCAGCAGATACTCGATGCGTGAATCCTCCAGGATCTCGATGGCGATGCGCTGCATGGGGCTGCGGTTGTCGGCGAACACCGGCGCTGTCCAGCGGCGGTGCCCCGCCATGTGCGCCAGGGCAGCGCGGTATTGGTCCATGCCAGTGATGCCATTGTCCAGGTCATCGTGCACATCCGGCAGGAAAATGCCTTTGTCATCGTAATAGGGGCGCGGATCTGAGCGCTCGTCCAGCATGCGTGAGTAGGGATAAAGGTTTTCGTCGATACGCCACAGAGCCTGGTCAAACAGATCCAGGCGCCGTTCCACATCCACCAGCAGGGTGCCGTGGCGCTCCCGCTGCATCACCGCGCGGCTGTCGGCAGATTCCAGGGAGAAGAACTCCGCCAGGTGATCCGGATGGTGGCTGTGCTGAGCGATACCATAATCCATCCAGCGCTTGAGGCCGCCGATGGTCAGTTCCCCCAGCAGCATGGGCGCCTTGTGCAGGAAAGGCACCAGACCAGGGCTGGCCATGGTGGCATGGGAGCCGTGAATGGAAATGGACGTGCGTTCCACCATCTCCAGCACGATGTCCAGATAGCCCTGCAACAGTTTGCTTTCTTCCAGGCGGCGGGCAATTTCAGCAATGCCCTGGAGAAAGGGTACGATGGCTTCGGCGTTGGGGCTGCGGGAGATCTGATAGGCGGTCTTCGCCACGGAATAGACCATCTTCTCACTGGTGTGACGCGCAATCTCGGCGGCTTCCTCCATGTACACCAAAACCGGCTCAGCTCCCCGACCCATCATGCACAGCAGCTCCAGGCCATCAACAAACTCTTTCACTCCGGCGGGAGACAGAACTTCGCTGACTTCTTCCAGACAATCGTCAAGTACTGCCTGTACCTCGCGGTAACTACATTTCACTTCCATCTTGGGCACACCTCGGCCTTGGTCGGGTGATTCAGGCAAAAACCGCGTCGATGGCATTGTCCAGGGTGTCCCGGATATCGGCATCGTCGGTGATGGGGCGCACCATGGCCATACGACAGGCATCCCCCGGCGCGATACCCTGGCCAATGAGGTTTGCCGCATACACCAGCAAACGGGTGGAGATGCCTTCGTCCAGGCCATGCCCCTTGAGATTGCGGGCAGCCTCGCCAACCTTGACCAGTTTTTTGGCGGTTTCCAGATCCACACCGGTTTCCTCAGCGACGATACCGGATTCCAGTTCTGCGGGCGCATAGTCGAAGTCCATACCCACAAAACGTTGCTTGGTGGACTGCTTGAGATCCTTCATCAGGCTCTGATAGCCGGGGTTATAGGAAATCACCAGCTGAAAATCCGGATGGGCTTTCACCAGTTCGCCTTTCTTGTCCAGGGGCAGTGTGCGGCGATGGTCTGTCAGAGGGTGAATCACCACAGTAGTATCCTGGCGGGCTTCCACGACTTCATCCAGGTAACAGATGGCGCCGATGCGCGCTGCCGTGGTCAGGGGACCGTCCAGCCAGCGGGTGCCATCGGCATCCAGCAAATACCGCCCTACCAGGTCAGCAGCCGTCATGTCTTCGTTACAGGCCACGGTGATAATGGGGCGGCCCAGCTTCCAGGCCATGTATTCGATGAAGCGGGATTTTCCGCAGCCGGTAGGTCCTTTCACCATTACCGGCAGGCGGGCGGCATAAGCGGCTTCGTACTGCTCCACCTCGTTGCCTGAAGGCTGGTAGAAGGGTTCTTCGGTAATCTTGTATTGTTCGATGTCGCTCATGGTAATACCTGTATAACATTGAGGCTATGTAGGTCGGGCTCCAGCCCGACAACCTGCCGTTTATTGTCGGACTGAAGTCCGACCTACAATCCCAGCATGAAAACAAAAAGCCCCCGCCAAGGGCGAGGGCTCTCCGTTGGCTCGAAAGTAAGTGGGATGCTTACTTGTGCACACCCAGCTTTTCTCTCCAACCCGGATACAGGGCATCTGCATCGTGGGGGAAGGACTCGAATGCGCGGGCAAACTCTTTGTGCTCCTTGGCGAATTCGATGGGATCCGCACCTTCTTTCCAGCACTCGTAGGCCTGACGCAGGGAGATGGCGCCTGCTGCAGGACTGTCGATGTGACCGTAAGAACCACCACCGGCAGTGTTGATGACGTTGGCGTGACCCAGGTTTTCGAAGAAACCGGGCAGACGCAGGGCGTTCATGCCGCCGGAGATGATGGGAGTGGTGGGCTTCATGCCATACCACTTCTGGTAATACACAGGACCCTGGCACTCATCACGCTCGATCATGTAAGCAATGATTTTGTCGTCAGCGGCCCCTTCCATCTTGCCATAGCCCATGGTGCCCACATGGATACCGGAAGCGCCTTGCAGACGCGCCATCTTGGCCAAAACATAGGCGGTATAGCCACGCTTGGAAGATGGTGAGGTAATCATCCCGTGGCCGGCGCGATGGTAGTGAAGGTACTGGTTGGGATATTGGCGACGCGCCGTGGTGACCATACCGGGACCACCTACAAAACCATCGACCAGGAAAGCCACTTTGTCGGCATCTTCACCGAAGGTTTCCAGAGCAAAGTCCGCACGGGCGCACATTTCATGGTAATCATCAGCGGTGATGTTCATAGAGAACAGCTTGGCTTCACCGGTTTCGTCCTGGGCGCGTTTCATGGCATCAGCGACCAGAGGGATGACTTTTTTCACAGGCGCAAACACCTGGTTGCCCTGAGGCTCGTCGTTCTTGATGAAATCACCACCCAGCCAGAACTGGTAGGCCGCCTCAGCGAAGGGTTCGGGACGCAGGCCCAGCTTGGGTTTGATGATGGTACCGGCAATATAACCGCCGTTGTCAACCGGACGCCCCAGAATACGCCACAGATCAGTGATGTCCTTGGCAGGGCCATCGAACAACTGGATTGCGCGCGGTGGCATATAGAAATCGATCATCTGACCGTAAGCGATATCACCCATACCCTGGTTGTTACCAATGGTCAGAGTAAGGAAGGACACCAACATCATGCGGCCATCGATCACGTTGCGATCGAACAACTCCATAGGATAGGCAATGCGCATATCCTCAGTTTCTTCATCGATGTGATAGACCAGTGCGTCAACGCCCTTGGTAAAATCGTCAGTGGTGGAAACCTCAACGTTAGTACCCGTAGAAGATTCAGCGGCAAAATGCGCCGCCGCTTCCAGATAACCAACACCATCTACCGGCTTCATTTTGTAGGCAACGAGAATATGCTTGCCGCCTTCAATCAGGTCTTCTTCTTTCAGGCTGAGATCAGCGTAACGATTCGATTGATCCATGATTTTTCCCTCTGTAATAAATTGATATTCGGCGTCTGTCTTTACCGAGTGAGGCTATTCTGCCTAGCCCCTCTCATAAGGTAAAATCAATATTTCATATAGCTATGATAGACTATTCTCTATGACAGGCTTTTCAACTGATGCCCTCGCCCGCACCACCACCCTGCGCCAGCTGCAGATCCTGGTGGCCGTGGCGCGCTACGGTGGCTATACCCGCGCCGCAGAAGCCCTGCATCTCACCCAGCCCACTGTTTCCATGCAGGTAAAAAAACTCAGTGAAACCATTGGCTTGCCACTATTTGAAGTCAGCGGAAAAAAACTGCGGCTCACCCCCGCCGGGCACAAGACCCTGAACGCTTCACAGGATATTCTCAATCGCCTGGAACAACTTGGAGGCGAAATCTCCTCCCTGACCGGAGAGGTGAAAGGCGAACTGCGAATTGCCGTGGTCACCACGGCCAAGTATTTCATGCCACACCTGTTGGGCATCTTCGTGCATCGCTATCCCGATGTAGAACCCCGGCTGTTCGTAACCAACCGGGAAAAAGTCCTGGAACGCCTGGAAGACGGTCAGGACGATCTGCTCATCATGGGCAGGGTTCCCGAGGAACTGGAGGTGGAGGCCACGCCTTTCCTGGATAACGACCTGGTGGTCATCGCCCCGCCTGCTCACCGTCTGGCCAAGAAAAGGGCCATTCCCCTCAAACAGCTGCTCAACGAGCGTTTTCTGCTGCGCGAACCCGGCTCCGGCACGCGGCTGGCCATGGACAAACTGTTCAAGGAAGAGCATCTGGCGCTTGAACCTTATATGGAGTTGGGCAGCATAGAAGCCATCAAGCAAGCCGTCATGGCAGGACTGGGCATCTCCGTCATGTCGGAACACAATCTCCGCCTGGAACTTGACAGTGGCAAGATCTGCGTCCTGGACGTGAAAGGCTTTCCCCTGCGCCGCCACTGGTTTGCTGTGCATGCCTCCAGCCGCAAACTCAGCCTGGCCGCCAAAACCTTCCTGGACTTCATCTGCGACGAAGGGAGCGCCATTCTCCATGACTGACTTCATCGTGGACAGCCACTGTCATCTGGATATGCCCGATTTTGACAAGGACAGGCAGGAGGTTGTGCAAAAAGCGCGCAGTGTTGGTGTGCGGGGTTTTGTCATTCCCGGCACCACCGCCAGGCGTTGGAACAAGATGCTGAAGATCGCCCGTGCCGCCCATGACATCTGGCCTGCTCTGGGACTTCATCCCTACTATTGCGACACACACACTGAAACGGAATTGGAGCAACTCGAAGAGAAAATTTCCAAAGAGCACCCCATCGCCATTGGTGAGATTGGCCTGGATCTGTTTCTCCCGCAACTGGATGAGAAAAAACAGCGCTTTTACCTCGAAGCCCAGTTGGATCTGGCCCGGAAATATGATCTGCCGGTCATCCTGCACATCAGAAAGGCCAATGACCCCGTACTGCAACTGCTCAGGCAACATCCGGTCAGGGGGGGCATCTGCCACGCATTCAGCGGCAGTCTGCAGCAGGCACACAAGTTTATCGACCAGGGTTTCTGCCTGGGCTTTGGCGGCATGCTCACTTTCGAGCGCTCCCGCAAACTGCGTGATCTGGCAAGAAACCTTCCGCTGGACGCCCTGCTCCTGGAAACCGATGCTCCGGACATGTCCGGGGAAAAACACCGTTACCAACGCAACAGCCCCGAGTACCTGCCGGAAGTGCTGGATGTCCTGGAAACCCTCAGAGATGAAAGCCGTGCGCAGATAGCCTGTCAGACCACCCTGAATCTGCAGCAGCTCTTTGGCCTGCAGATCCCGGGGTTTCACTAGCCAGTTTCAATCGAGTATATGCCCAATTTAGAACACGGGTTCACGAATTCAGATTCTGGAAGACGAATGATGGATGATCTTGATCAACAGTGACGCGCTCAATTGATATACTCCCACCTGTCCCATCTGATTCTCATGCCCACCTCCTCAGGTTGCGGCATGTAACACCACGGCAGGAGGCCAGGTTTTCGGGTATGAAATGTTCTGACTGGAATATCTCATCGCTCGAATCATTTGCCGTGCTATTGATTTACTACTGCTGCCAAGGAACAGGGTTGTCCCGAGAGCGCTTAATTGTAGGTGTTGGAATATGCACAATGAATCGACAACAAATGTTCTTCTCAGAAGCCGTAGATACTTGATCCCATGGCTTTTCAGTTTGTTCGCGGTGTTCTTTCTCCAGGCATCCGCTTTCGCCAGCAACCAGATTTCCGGCACCCTGACTCTTCCTCCTGGGGAAGTGGCGCCTGCTGGTGGAGTTTCTGTAACGGTTGGCTACCTTGACAGTCTCAATGAAACCGGCACAGTCGTCTTCAATATTCCTTCAGGCGCTTCCTCTACCAGCTACAGCATCACCGTGCCCACCAATCCTCCTGGTGACTGGCGCATCTATTATTTGTGTGACCACTGCGGAGTTTATGTCAGAAAGGGATACTATGCCGCAACGGGTACGACTTGGGATATCGACGCAGCCACCTGGCTTTCAGATGGTGTGGATCATACGGGGATCGATCTCAATTTGCTGCCCGCCTATGAGATCAGCGGCACGCTTTATCTGCCCGGCACTGATCTTGCCCCGGCTGGTGGCATCTGGCTGGATGTCCAAACCTGGGACAAGAGCGGAGGCGCCGGTTCCTTTGGAGATAACCTGGCTTTCTTTGCGGAAGGCACTCATTCCACCAGTTACACCGCCGTAGTACCCCAGGTTGATGCAGCAAGCTGGATCGTGGGATATGTCTGCTGGGACTGCGGAACTTATGTCAACAATGGTTTTTACGCCACCACCGGTACTACCTGGGATCCTGGCGTCTCCACGTTGGTCGCCGGCGACTCAGATCATGCAGGCATCGATCTCACCCTGCTTCCGGGAGTTCAGGTTACAGGAACGCTTTCCTACCCTCCTGGACGCCAGTCCCCTACCGGGGGCAGCTCTATCCTGGTCAGTTTCGAGGAAGAAGGAGGTCCTCATGCGGATGCCTCATTCAGTTTCGACATTGGGGAAGGCGAAACGTCAACGACGTACAGCCTGACCGTGCCCAAGAGCACCTCCAGCCAATGGCTCATTACTTACGAGTGTGTACCGTGGGCTGGATGCACAGGATATGTTCAAACAGGCTACTACGCCACCAATGGCACCACCTGGAAACAATACGCCGCCACGCCCCTGTCGGGTACGCAGAATCATGGAGGCATCGATCTTACTTTGCTTCTGCAGTTATTTGATGACGTACCCCGCTTCCACATATTTTACCGGGAGATAGGCGCTATCGCATTTGCCGGGATTACCAGCGGATGCGGGGGAAATGACTATTGCCCGGATAGCGTAGTGACCCGAGCCCAGATGTCCATTTTCCTGGAAAAAGGAATGCATGGCAGTAACTTCCTCCCCCCAGCTGCCAGCGGCACGGTTTTCGATGATGTCGGAGTGGACTACTGGGCTGCGGCATGGATAGAACAACTGGTAGCGGACGGCATCACCTCCGGCTGCAGCGGTAGCAGCTACTGCCCTGAAGACAGCGTAACCAGGGACCAGATGGCTGTTTTCCTCCTGCGCGCCAAGTATGGAACAGCGTACACGCCTCCACCTGCCACGGGAAACGTCTTTGCTGACATACCATTGACGCACTGGGCCGCAGACTGGATCGAAGCCCTGGCCGGTGAAGGCATTACTTCCGGCTGTGGCAACGGGAACTATTGTCCCGATGAAACCGTATCCCGGGGACAAATGGCCGTTTTCATTCAGCGGACTTTCAATCTGCCCTTGCCGGACAATATCTGAGGAAGGGTTGAAGTTCCAAGATTGCGCCTGATGAACAAATCCAGTCTGGTTGAACTGAGCAGAGTAATCCCCGGATTGCTCATGGCACTCATCCTGCTCTCGGGCTGCTCGGGCGACAAGGAATCGAACCCGTCCCGGCCCAACATTCTGTTCATTCTTTCCGATCAACAGCACTACCAAGCCTATGGTCTCCAGGACAGCAGCTTTCATACGCCGAGTATCGATGAACTGGCCCACCAGTCACGGAGCTTCAGCCACGCCTTCGTTACCGCCCCCCAGTGCTCACCCAGCCGGGCCAGCATCTATACAGGACTGTACCCGCACCGGACCGGCGTCACGGGAAACACCGGTTCCATCAATGCCGATGGCAGCAGAATCACTGGCCTGCGTAAAGGCATCAAAACCGCCGGAGGCTATCTCAAGGAAGCCGGTTACTACACTGCTTATATTGGCAAATGGCACCTGGGCCCCGTGAATGAACATCAGGCGGAATATGAGCTTCGCGCGTTCGATACAGTAAAAGGCGGCGACGACACCACGGATGAGGAAAAAACTGAAAAAGCCCTCGCCTTTCTGATGCATCCGCCAAAAAACCAACCCTTTGCCCTGTTTCTCAACTACCGGGAACCCCACGATATCTACGATTTTGGAGGCAAGCAGCCGCCACAGCCCTCACCGGAACTGGAGAAAGGCATGGCGCTTCCGAACAGCTTCTACCGCGAGGACTTTGCCACCAAACCCGCCGCCCAGACGCAATACATGGAGATAAATCCTGCGCGGCGCTTCCTCGATGCTGGGGAAAACACCTGGAAATCCTACCGGGGCTACTACCGTCAGCGGGTGCAGCACTTCGATGAACAGCTGGGTCGCATCCTGCAGGCCTTGAAGAAACAGCACTTGGAGCAGAACACCTTGCTCATGGTCACCTCTGATCATGGCGACATGGATGCCCAACACCGGTTGGTCTTCAAAGGGCCTTTCATGTATGAACAGCTGGTAAGGGTTCCCCTGTTCATTCGTTTGCCCAAAAGTATCCAGGGTTTGCCGCCGGGAACCGATGACGGCCTGACCAACAATGTAGATCTGCTCCCCACCCTGCTGGATCTGGCCGGCGTCAAAGTCCAGGGACTGGATGGCAAAAGCCTGATGCCACGTCTCACCGGCAAAGGAGTAAGCCGCCAGGAGCAGGTTGTCTCCGAATACCAGAACAAGCAGAAATGGAACCATCCCCTGCGCATGATACGCACCCCGGCCTATAAGTTTGTGGACCACCTGGTGGGCATGGACGAACTCTACGACCTGAAGAAGGATCCGGAAGAATTGCACAACCTGGTAAATACTTCGGCCTACACTCCCATTCTGAAAAAGCTGGCCCGGGACCTGGAGCAATGGCGGTCACGAACCATGGACCCTTTCCACAACCTGTCCGCCACAGATCCCGAGGGCAGGCGAATCACACCGGGGACAGAACCGGAACTGTAGGTCAGACTTCAGTCCGACATTTCCCATTGTGGCCGTTGTTATCGGGTTGAAGCCCGACCTAAGATTTTATATTGAAGCAGCACCATCATGGATCCAAAGATATCAATAGCTAAGGCGTATTTCCACTAACGGGAAAGATAGAACGCCGCCAGGGACAGGTCTGCCGGACGGGTGATCTTTATATTGGTGGCATCGCCCTCCACCATCAGTGGCGGCGAACCGGCCCACTCCATGGCGCTGGCTTCGTCTGTGACCGTCACGCCTGCCGCCAGGGCAGCCTGCAGACTGTCCCGCAGTTTTCCCAGAGGAAACATCTGCGGAGTAAAGGCATGCCAAAGCCGGTTGCGTTCCACAGTTTCCAGAATTCTGCCCTGGGCATCGGTTCGTTTCATGGTGTCGTGGACGGGCACGCCCAGCACTCCGCCCCCGCAAGGGCCAGCCTTCCGGATAAGGCGTGAGATATCTTCGTGCCGGACACAGGGGCGTGCGGCATCATGCACCAGCACCCAGTCACTCTGATCATTCTCCTTCAGGAGCGCATCCAGAGCATTCAGCACGGAATGACAGCGTTCCCTGCCCCCAACCACAGTCTGAATGCCAGAATCCCCTGCACTTTGGGTATCCGCCCAGCGTTCGTCCTGGGGACTGAGCGCAACCATGATCGTATCGATTGCTGTATGAGAAAGCAGGGTTTCCAGGGTCCAGTCGATAACGGCCTTGCCATGAA